>RHMC01000156.1 GCA_003719395.1 Streptomyces altiplanensis | reverse complement strand
CCGCCCGGGACCCCGGCCGCCGCAGGTCCGGGCCGACGGCGGCGGCCCCGCCCGGCACCCTCAGCCGCCGGTCCGCCCCGGCCGGGTCAGGTCCTTCTCCAGTACGGTCACGAGCCCCGTGCCACCGCCCTTCTTCGCCCGCGCCTGGTCCAGCCGCAGCGTCGCCGACCGGCCCCGCATCGTCAGCGTCATCAGCTGGTTGCCGAACCACGGCCCGGACGTCCTTTGCCAGCCGAGCCGCGGCTCCCTCATCCGTCCGTGCCGCGCCAGGAGACGGCCGATGCGCCGGCCCGTCCCGCTCCAGCCGAAGCGGAAGCCGAGCCGTATCGAGGCCGAGATGCTGTTGTGCACGGGGGAGCAGGTCAGCTGGACCACCTGCGCCGCCGGACCGCTCTCCTCGCCGCGCCAGCGCGCCTCGGCGACGTACGCGTGGTGCACGTCGCCCGACAGCACGCACACCGTCGCCGGGGCGTCGGGACCCGAACCCGCCTCCGCGATCATGTCGGCCAGCCGGTCGAAGGACTCCGGGAACGCCGCCCAGTGCTCCAAGTCCGCCTTCCTGCGCAGGTTCTCGCCGAAGCGCGCCCAGCGCGCACCCCGTTCGCCCCGGCACAGCGCCGCGTTCCAGCCCTCCGCTTCATGGATGAGCGGCGGCAGCAGCCAGGGCAGCGAGGTCCCGATCAGCAGGTGGTCGTACGAGGCCGGGTCCTCCAGCGCCTGGTCGCGCACCCACCGCTCCTCGGCGTCGTCGAGCATCGCGCGCCTGTCCTCCTCCAGGACGCGGGCCGCGCGCGTGTCGACCATCAGCAGGCGCGCCCGGCCGAAGTCGCGCCGGTAGCTCCAGTGGACGCGGGCCGGGTCGTTGTCGGCGAGCGAGGCGAACTCCCGCAGGAGGTCCGTTCCGTCGGAGGCCGCCCGTACGGCCGCGTAGAGCTCGTCCTTCGCGAGCTCGGCGGGGGAGAGGTTGCCCAGGTGCTGGTAGACCCAGTACGACATCAGGCCGCTGAGGATGCGCTCCCGCCACCAGGGCGTGGCACGCATGTCCGCCACCCAGGAGGCGCTGGTGTTCCAGTCGTCGATCACGTCGTGGTCGTCGAAGATCATGCAGCTCGGGACGGTGGAGAGCAGCCAGCGCACCTCCGGGTCCAGCCACGACTCGTCGTAGAGATGGGTGTACTCCGTGTAGTCGGCGACCCCCGAGCCCGGCGCCTCGCGCAGATCGCGCCGCTCGGCCAGCCAGCGCCGCGTCGCCTTCGACGTCTCGTCGGCGTACACCTGGTCGCCGAGCAGGAGCAGGACGTCGGGGCGTGCCGACGGCGGGGCCGCGGCCAGTTCCCGGGCGAGCGTGTTGAGCGCGTCGGGCCCCACCGGGTCCTTGCCGCCGTGGGCCGGCGCGGCCCACCGGCACGACCCGAAGGAGACGCGCACCTCCTCGTCCGGCCGTGCCGGTGTGCGGATGGTGCTCGGCGGGAAGCGGGAGTCTTCGAGCGGCCACACCCGGTGTCCGTCGAGCAGCACCTCGTACGCCGTCTCCGAGCCGGGTCGCAGCCCGGTCACGGTGACCAGCGCGTAGTGGTGTCCGGCGATCTGGAACGTACGGGACGAACCGCCCGCGCCGCCCGTCCCGTCCTCGCACCGCACCTCCGCCGTGCACGGCCGGTCCGCCTCGACCCAGACGGTCGCGGCGTCGCCGGCCCCTGTCGACGTACCGCAGCAGTGGTCCCAGCCGCAGCCCGGCCATGTGTGCCCTCCTCCGTCGCGTCCCGTACAGGGATCGGTCCTGTGCGGGGTTCGCCCCCCGTACGGTACGGAACGACGGAGGAGGGTGGTGGGATTCCTGCTCAGCAGTTGTTCAGAACGCTCTGGAGCGCGCTCTTCTCCGCGGAGTTCACCGTCAGCTTCCAGTGGTGCTTCACGTCCACCCACATCCGGGCGTACATGCAGCGGTAGGCGGTGCGCGGCGGCAGCCACTCGCCCGGGTCCTGGTCGCTCTTCTCCTGGTTGACGTTGTCGGTCACGGCGATGAGCTGCGGCTGGGAGAGGTCGTTGGCGAAGGACTGCCGCTGCGCGGTCGTCCAGCTGCTCGCGCCCGAGCGCCAGGCCTCGGCGAGCGGGACCATGTGGTCGATGTCGACGTCGGACGCGGCGGTCCAGGTGGCGCCGTCGAACTCGGAGTACCAGCTGCCGCTGACGGCGGCGCAGCTGGAATCCTGCTGGACGTTCGTGCCGTCGCGCTTGAGGACGACCTCGCGCGTGTTGCAGGCGCCGGACTGGGTGATCCAGTGCGGGAACTTGTCGCGGCTGTAGCCGGTGGACGAGCCCTCGGCGCGCTCCGGTCAGCTCGCCGAGGTACGTGCGGGCGGTGGCGGCGCTCACGGGGGTGGGCGGAGATGCCTGGGCGGTGGGGGACGTGAGCAGGACGCTCGTGCCGGCGAGGGCGGCAGACGCGGTGAGTACGGCGATCCGGCGCGGTATTCGGAGCGTGCGGAGCGTTCGGGGCGTGCGGAGCGGCACTCGACGCGCGTAGACACCTGACATGTGAACTCCCTTGTGGTGGGGGGACCGACCGGACTGCCCGTCGCCGGGCCCGGTCATCGTGGCGGCGCCGGGTTACCGGGGGATGGGCGCCGGGTAACAGCGTGACGACATGAGCACGTCACATCAAGGGTTCTGACGTTCCGACACCGTTCCTCCACCGCCCTAGAGTTGGGCGGTGCCCGCCTCGTCAGCGCCGCCCCTCGCCGCAGCAGGCCACGTCCTGCTGCCCGTCGGCCCCACGCTCGGAGCCGTCCTCGCCGTGCTGCTCGCGGTCGCGGTGACCGTCGTCGCCTGCGCCCGCCTCTCCGACGACGGATCCCGCGGCCGGGCCCGCTCCGTCGCCACCGCCGGCCTGCGGGCCGCCGTCCAGCTCGCCGCCGTGTCCCTCCTGATCGGCTGGGTCGTGCGCTCCGGATGGCTGCTGCTCGCCTTCCTCGCCCTGATGTACGCCGTCGCCGTACGCACCGCCGGGCGCCGTGTCACCCCCAACGGCACCTGGTGGTGGGCCGCCGTGCCGATCGGCGCGGGCGTCGTCCCCGTGGTCGCCGCGCTCCTGCTCACCGGGCTCGTACCGGTCGACGGCATCGCGCTCGTCCCCGTCACCGGCATCCTCATCGGCGGCGCGCTCACCGCGACGGTGCTGGGCGGGCGGCGGGCGCTCGACGAGCTCGCGGTGCGGCGCGGGGAGGTGGAGGCGGGTCTGGCGCTCGGTCTCGTCGACCGCGAGGCCCGGCTGGAGATCGCCCGCCCCGCCGCCTCCGACGCGCTGCTGCCGGGTCTCGACCAGACCAGGACGGTGGGACTGGTCACACTGCCGGGCGCCTTCGTCGGCATGCTGCTGGGCGGCGCCTCGCCGCTGCTCGCCGGGGTGGTGCAGCTGTTCGTGCTGGTCGCGCTGATGGCGGTGCAGGCGATCGCGGTGGCGGCGGTACTGGAACTGGTGACGCGGGGGCGGCTGCACCGCGGCCAAGGGGCCTGAGGGGGCCGGAGCCCGTTCGCGTACCCTGTACGGAGCAGAAGGGGAGTAGCTCTTCGCCGGACCGTCGACATACTGCTGAGCACGCCTCAGCCGGCGCCCGGAGGCGGACACGGAACCACGTCCGCCAGCGAGACCTTCGGCCGCAGTGTTGTTGTCTTTCCACGACGCTGCCGTGCCGAAGCGACCCCTGATTCACGCAGGTTTCTCTCGGCGCGGGCAGCCCGACCGATTGAGGAACCCCACCCCCGTGATCAGTTTCACCATCATGGCGATCACCTTCGGCACCGTCTTCCTCGCCGAACTCCCCGACAAGACCGCCCTGGCCGGTCTCATGCTCGGCACCCGCTACCGCGCGTCGTACGTCTTCGCGGGCGTCGCGGCCGCCTTCGCCGTCCACGTGGCCCTCGCCATCGCGGCGGGCAGCGTACTGACCCTGCTGCCGCACCGGCTGGTGCAGGCCGTCGTGGGCGTCCTCTTCCTCGCGGGCGCAATGGTGCTGCTCTTCAAGAAGGACGACGGCGAGGAGGAGATCAAGGCCCCCGCCGACCAGTCCTTCTGGAAGGTCTCGGGCGCGGGCTTCATGCTCATCCTGGTCGCCGAGTTCGGTGACCTCACGCAGATCATGACGGCCACCCTGGCGGCCCGCTACGACAACCCGGTGTCCGTGGGCATCGGCGCGGTGCTGGCCCTGTGGGCGGTCGCGGGCATCGGCATCGTGGGCGGCCGCACGCTCATGAAGTACGTGCCCCTGAGTCTGATCACGAAGGTGGCGGCGGCGCTGATGCTGGCACTGGCGGCGTTCAGCCTCTACGAGGCCGCCGTCGGCTGACCGCCGCCCCCCGGCTGCTTCCCGGTCCGCCCCTGCCTCCGCTGCCGCCGGTCCGTTCCGGCACCACCCGCACAGCCCTGCCGGCGCGCGGTCCGGCGCTGCCGGGACGGGCCGGGGGGCGCGCCCGCCCCGAACGGGCCCGGACCGAGCGGCGCTGTTCGCACCGCGCCGGCTTCCCGGAGCCCCGGACGCCGGGCGGCCGCCTTCGGGCGCGCGCCCCGGCGTCGCCCGCTCTCAGGCGGTCGACGAGCAGCCGCAGCGCGCCGTCGGGCAGGGCCTCGATCCGTACCTGCGTGAGGTCGTTCACGTGCACCGTCGGGGCGTGGACGGCCGCGCGCGGTCCCACGCCCACCACGCGCATCCCGGCCGCCCGGCCCGCCGTGATGCCCGCCTCGGAGTCCTCGAAGTCGATGCAGTCGGCCGGGGCGTGGCCCAGCTCCGCCGCGCCCTTCAGGAAGCCCTCGGGGTCCGGCTTGCTCGCGCCCACCAGCTCGGCGGTGACGCGGGTGCGCGGCATCGGCAGCCCGGCGGCCGTCATGCGGGCCTGGGCCAGCCCCTCGTCGGCCGAGGTCACCAGAGCGTGCGGCAGGCCGGCCAGCGCGGCCATGAAGGCGGGGGCGCCGGGGACGGGTACGACGCCCTCGACGTCGGCGGTCTCCTGGGCGAGGAGCTCGCGGTTGTCGGCGTAGTTCTGCTCGACGGGGCGCTCCGGGAGGAGGACGGCCATGGTGGCGTACCCCTGACGGCCGTGTACGACCTTGAGGGCTTCTTCCGGGTCCAGGCCGTGCGCCTCGGCCCAGCGGCGCCAGACGCGCTCCACGACGGCGTCGGAATTGACGAGCGTGCCGTCCATGTCCAGGAGGAGCGCGTTGGCGTTCAGAACGGTGGTGGCCGGCATCGGCGTACTCCAGAGCGCGGAGGAAAGAGAACAAGCGGCCCCGCCCGCCGGTCAGGGAAAACGAGCGGAGGCCACTTTGTTCCATCACGATACAAAAGAGTCGGGGGCGGCGCCACCCCGCCCCCGTCGGGGCGCCGGCAGAGCTTGCGCGGCGCGCGAACGCCATGGCCCGTCAGGGCTCCTCCGTCTCCGCCTCCAGCGCGCGGCGGGTGCGGGGGCCGTAGGTGCCCTCGGGGCCGCCCTGGATGTACTTGTACGACTGGTACGTACGCACGGCCTCCTCCACCCGGTCGTTGAAGTGACCGTTCTTCCGGCCGTGGTGGAGCCAGAGCTGCGCCGGCCTGTCCTGGAGTTCCGCGACCTCGGGGCCCCGGCCGCCCCTCCTCGGCGTGGCGGCGGGCTCCGGCGGTTCCTCCGCCGTGGTGGTGGTCCGTACGGCGGAGGGCATCACCGCCCTGGGCCTTCTCCTTCTGCACCGGCTGACCGAGACCACCGGCGCCTGGGAGACGAGCGTCTTCTTCTTCGTCTTCGGCGCCGGACTCGGCCTGGTCATGCAGGTGCTCGTGCTCGTCGCCCAGAACGCCGTCGGGTACGAGGACCTCGGCGTCGCCACCTCCGGCGCGACCTTCTTCCGCTCCATCGGCGCGTCCTTCGGCGTCGCGATCTTCGGCACCGTCTTCACCCACCGGCTGGTCGACAAGCTCGGCGACGCCCTGGCCGGTCAGCAACTGCCGCCCGGCACCGGCCCCGACCAGGTCGCGGCCGACCCGCGCGCCATCGCGCTGCTGCCGCCGGGGCTGCGCGCCGCGGTGCTGCACGCGTACTCCACGTCCATCACCGACGTCTTCCTGTACGCGACCCCGGTCGTCCTCGTCGCCTTCCTGATCGCCTGGCTGTTCAAGGAGGACAAGCTGCGCCGGTCGGTGACGGCGCCCGACGCGGGCCAGACGCCGGCGTCCAACCCGGTCGAGCGTTCCTCGTACGACGAGTGCGCCCGCGCGCTCTCGCTGCTCGCCGCGCGCGAGGGGCGCCGCAGGGTCCACGAGGAGATCACCGCCAGGGCGGGCTACGACCTGCTGCCCGCGGCCGGTTGGCTGCTGCTGCGCATCAGGCGCTCGGCGCCGTCGAACCCGGCATGCTCGCCGACGTCACCCCGGTTCCGCTGCGGGTCGTCACCGCAGCGTCCCGGCAGGTGGAGGAGCGCGGGCTCGCCCGGCGCGACGGCCTGCACCTGGTGCTGACGGAGAAGGGGGAGGTGGTCGCGGAGAGACTCGCCAAGGCGCGCGAGGAATCCCTGGCCGAGCTGCTCGGCGACTGGTGGGGACCCGACCGGCCGACCGATCTGATCCAGCTGGCCAAGGAGTCGAGCGCCGAGGTGAGCGGCTCCGACGAGGAGCGCCCGTACGCCCCGGCACCCAGGTCCGACCACACGCTCTGAGACCCGTGGCGCCCGCTCCCACGGCGGCCGGACCGCCCTGCGGGGCTACAGGGACTTGGCGAACCAGTGCTCGGCGTACGGGCCGTTGTTGAACGCCGGGACCTCGGCGTACCCGTGCCGGGTGTACAACGCCCGCGCCTCCACCAGGTCGTTGCGGGTGTCCAGCCGGACGCGCTTGACGCCGAAGCCGCGGGCCGCCGTCTCGATCGCGTCCTGCAGCAGAGCGCCGCCGCGGTGCCGCGGAAGGCGGGGCGTACGTACACCCGCGTCAGCTCGGCGGTGTCCGGGGCCATCACGCGCAGCCCGGCGCAGGCGGCGGCCGCGCCGTCGTACCGGCCGACGACGAACTCGCCCGTGGGCGGCGCGAGCCGCTCGACGCCGTCGCCGGTGAGCCCCTCGTCCACCTCCCGCGCGGTCGCGGGGCGCCCCCAGTAACGGCTGGCCACCTCGTCGTAGTAGTCGCGGCGCAGCGCCGTCGCCTCAGGGGTGTCGTAGCGCTCAGGGGTCACGTTCCAGGTCATGGTCACGTCTGTACCGGAGCGCCCGGCCGTTTGGCCAACGGATTACGGGCAACCCGCTGCGTGACAAGCCGTTGACGGAACGAGAACCGGGAAGGCAGCCATGTCCACACTCTGGATCATCGCCCTGTTGGCGGTGGTCGTCGTCGTCGTCGTCGCCGTCTTCATCGTCGCCGGACCGGGCAGGGGCGGCGGTCGCGGGCGCGGGCTCAAGAGGCGGTTCGGCCCCGAGTACGACAGGGCCGTGGCCCGCCACGACGGCGACACCAAGGCGGCCGAGCGCGAGCTCGACGAGCGCGTGAAGCGGTACGGGTCGCTGGAACCGCGGCCGCTGCCCCCCGAGACGCGTGAGCAGTACGTCGCCCGATGGGCCGGTGTCCAGGAGCAGTTCGTCGACTCCCCGCGCCAGGCCGTCGCCGAGGCCGACCGGTTGCTGGCACGGCTCGCGGCCGACCGCGGGTTCCCGGCCGACGAGCAGTACGACGAGCAGGTCTCCGCGCTCTCCGTGCACCACGCGGGACATGTGGAGGGCTACCGCAGGATCCACCGCGCGGCGCACACCGACAGCAGTACGGAGCAGATGCGCGAAGCCATGCTCGACGCGCGTGAGCTCTTCGAGGCGCTGGTGACCGCCAAGCCGGCGGACAGCGGCCGGCACCGTCCGCACCACGTCGGCGACCGTGACCGTTCCGGCCGGCCCGCTCCCACGTCTCGTGGTCGCCGGGCCGAGGCCACCACGCGAAGGGAAGTGGCGCGTAATGACGTACGAAACCGACGCGGACAACCGTGCACAGCGGCAGCAGCCGCAGCAACCGCAGCAGCAGCAACCGCCGCAGCCTCGCCGCCACCGTGCCCGGGCAGACCGCCCGGCACGCGACGACAGACCCCGGTCACGGCCCCGGTCCCGGTCACGGTCCCGGTCACGGCCCCGGTCCCGGCCACGAAACCGCCTCCGCCTCCGCGGCGGCCGCCCCAGGAACCCGCCCCTCATGGGCTCCTGCCGCACGACGAACGCGACAAGCTGGCCCCGCGCTCCAGCAGGCCGTCAATGCCTTCGTGGACGGCCCGCGGCGCTCGGTCGAGGAGGCCGACAGCGTCTTCGAGGAGGCGGCCCGCTGTCTGACCGAAGCCGTGGCCGAACGGCGCGGCTCCCTCCGCACGGCCTGGGCGGGCAGGGACCGCGAGGCCGAGACGGAGGAACTGCGGGTGGCCCTGCGTACGTACCGCGAAGTGACGGAGCGTCTTCTGCGGATATGAGGCTTCGGCTGTCGGCGGCACCGGGAAGAATTATCTGCCCGGTGCCGCGGACAGCTCTGCTCATTCACTTTGGGTAACGTACCGGACGTAATGAGTCACCGAATTCTGCGACCGAAAGCGGTTGAGCATGGCGACTGTGCAGAAGCCCGACGCCAACGCTGCGGAATCTCTCGTTTCGCCGGTCAGTTCGCACAACGAATGGGACCCGCTGGAGGAGATCATCGTCGGGCGTCTCGACGGCGCGACGATTCCCTCCCATCATCCGGTCGTGGCCTGCAACATCCCGCCCTGGGCGGCGCGGTTGCAGGGACTTGCCGCCGGCTTCAAATATCCGCGCGCGCTGATCGAACGGGCGCAGCGGGAACTCGACCAGTTCATCGCTCTCCTGGAGTCCCTCGGCATCACGGTCACGCGCCCGGACGCGGTCGACCACAGACAGCGCTTCAGCACCCCCGACTGGTCGTCGCGCGGCTTCTGCAACACCTGTCCGCGTGACAGCATGCTCGTGATCGGCGACGAGATCATCGAGACCCCGATGGCGTGGCCGTGCCGGTATTTCGAGACCCACTCCTACCGCGCGATTCTCAAAGACTATTTCCGGCGCGGCGCGCGCTGGACGGCGGCACCGAAACCGCAGCTCACCGACGAACTGTTCGAGGTGGATTTCCGTGTCCCCGTGGCCGGTGAGCCCATGCGCTACATCCTCACCGAGTTCGAGCCGGTGTTCGACGCGGCGGATTTCGTGCGCGCGGGACGCGATTTGTTCGTCACGCGGAGCAACGTCACCAACGGCATGGGCATCGACTGGCTGCGCCGCCATCTCGGCCCCGGCTACCGCATCCACGAGATCGAGAGCCGCTGCCGCACGCCCATGCACATCGACACGACGTTCCTCGTGCTCGCGCCCGGCAAGGTGCTGGTCAACCCTGAATACATCGACGTCGACCGCCTGCCCGACGTCCTGAGTTCGTGGGACGTCCTGATCGCTCCCGAGCCCGACCCGGTCGACGAGCGCTTGCTCAAGATCACCTCGATGTGCGGCAAGTGGCTCAGCATGAACATTCTCATGGTCGACGAGAAACGGGTGATCGCGGAGCGGCACCACACCGGCATGCTGCGCGCGCTCGAAGAGTGGGGGTTCGAGCCGATCCCCTGCGACCTGCTGCACTACGCGCCGTTCGGCGGCTCGTTCCACTGCGCGACACTCGATGTCCGGCGCCGCGGCACGCTCGAATCGTATTTCGACTGAGCGGTCGTCGGTCCGGGCGCGCTGAAACGGCTGTGCCCCGTACCCGGACCGGTCCGGGTACGGGGCACAGGACCGAAGCCGGGCAGGGGCCGGTGCCGTCCCCGGGCCGGTGCGGCCCGGGGACGAACTGCCGCTGCGGGAGACCTACGCGCTCTTGGGCGCGGCCTGCTGGACCACCTCGAACGACCACAGTGTGGAGCCGGAGGCGGCGGGCTTGGGACGCTCGCCGCCCTCACCCGCGCCCGGACCCTGGTGGGCGGCCTTCATCGGCCCCTCCATCCAGGCCTGGAACGACGCCTCGTCGGCCCACCGGGTGTAGACGAGGTACTGGTCGGTGCCCTCGACGGGCCGCAGCAGCTCGAACCACTCGAAGCCGTCGGAGTTCTCCACGGACCCGGCCCGCGCCGAGAACCGCTTCTCCAGTACCTCGCGCTGCTCGGCGGGCACACTCAGCACATTGATCTTCACGATGCTCATGCGGCCATCCTGCCGTACGAAGCCCGCAGTTCGCGGGCCTCCTCCTGCGTGGCGACCGACGGCGGCGAACCCGGCAGGGGCCTGCGGGCGCTCTCCGTCATGAAGAACACCGCGATGCCGCCGACGACGGCCGCGGCCATCATGTAATAGGCGGGCATCATCATGTCGCCGGTCGCGCCGATCAGCGCGGTGACGACCAGCGGCGTCGTGCCGCCGAAGAGCGAGACCGAGATGTTGAAGCCGATCGACAGCGAGCCGTAGCGGACCCTGGTCGGGAAGAGCGCGGGCAGCGCGGACGGCATCGACGAGGTGAAGCAGACCAGCAGAAGTCCCAGCGCGCCCATGCCGAGCGCGATGGCGAGCAGCGAACCCTGGCGGATCAGCAGCAGGGCGGGCACGGACAGGACCAGGAAACCGGCGCAGCCCGCGGCGATCACCGGGCGGCGGCCGACGCGGTCGGTGAGACGGCCCATGAAGAGCTGCGCGCACATCATCAGCGCCATCACGCCGAGGACCACCAGCAGGCCGTGCGTCGCGTCGTACTCCAGCTGCTCGGTGAGGTACGTCGGCATGTACGAGAGCAGCATGTAGTCGGTGACGTTGAAGACGAGCACCAGCGCGATGCACAGCAGCATCGCGCGCCACTGCCCGATCAGCATGTCCTTCAGGCCCGCCTTCTCCTTGCGGGCCGCCTGGTCCGCGCGCGCCTCCTTCTCCAACCGGGCGAAGGCCGGGGTCTCTTCGAGGCGCAGGCGCAGGTAGAGGCCGATGACGCCCATCGGGCCCGCGATCAGGAACGGGATGCGCCAGCCCCAGGAGACCAGGTCGTCGGCGCTGAGCAGGGCGGTCATCAGGGTGACCAGGCCGGCGCCGCCGATGTAGCCGGCGAGGGTGCCGAATTCGAGGAAGCTGCCGAAGAAACCGCGGCGCTTGTCGGGTGCGTACTCCGCGATGAAGGTGGAGGCGCCGCCGTACTCGCCGCCCGTCGAGAAGCCCTGGACCAGACGGGCCAGGAAGAGGAGCGCGGGCGCCCAGATGCCGATCGTCGCGTACGACGGGATCAGGCCGATCGCGAAGGTGCCCGCCGCCATCATGATCATGGTGATGGCGAGGATCTTCTGGCGGCCGACGCGGTCGCCGAGCGGGCCGAAGACCATGCCTCCGACGGGCCGTACGAGGAATGCCGCCGCGAACGCTCCGAACGTCGACAGCAACTGCGCGGTGGGGTCGCCGGAGGGGAAGAAGACCTTCCCGAGCGTCACCGCGATGTAGCTGTAGACGCCGAAGTCGAACCACTCCATGGCGTTGCCCAGGGCGGCCGCCTTCACCGCCCGCCTGACCATCGCGGGATCGGTGACGGTGATGTCGGGGGTCTCGGGGGTGTCGGTGATGCCGGATCGGGGGTCAACGGGTGTGGGGGTCGGCACGAATTTGCCCGCCTGCGCTTTCTCTTGTGGGACGGCACGACATGAGCCGCCCGGTCGGGGCGGCTCAAAAAGACCATAGGTGCTTAACCGGTCTTTACGGATGGTGTGGAGTTGATCGCTCTTCGTCCATCTGACCGCCCGCCAGCTGGGCAAACGTGCCGCACACCGGGGCTGCCCCACACCCCTGGTCTGTGATCCATCTCGCGTCCCACCGGTGGAACGAGGATCGTGGAAGGAGTCGTCCTTCGGACAAAACCGGATGACGGCCAGGCGAATCGGGGGTTGCCTGCGTCTTCTGTACGGGGCAGTGCGACGCTCTACGCACCGTGCACGCGGGTGCGGGACAGGTGGGGAGGACCGGCGCGACATGGCGAATGCGGAGCGGGGCGGACCGGGCGGAGCCGTCGGTGCGATCGGCGCCGGGAGCAGGGTCGGCGCGGCACGGATCGTGCTGTGGGCCGTCGTGGCCGCACTGGCGGTGCGGCAGATCGCGACGTCCTGCGTACGCCGCCGGGCGCGCTTCACCGATCTGGAGACCTGGATCGGCGACCGGGGCGTGCTGCACGTCACCGGCTCCCTCTACGCCACCGACCGCTTCAACGGCACGCCCTTCGCCGGCCTCGTCCTGAAACCGCTCGCCCGCTCGGCCGAGCAGAGCCTCGGTGTGGCCTGGACCTTCGGGACGCTGCTGCTCGTCGCCGTACTGGGCATGGTCGCCGCCCGCGCCCTGCCGGGGCCCGTCTCGCGGCGCACCGCGCTGCTCGCCGCGCCCGTCGCCATCAGCCTGCTGATGCTGTCGCTGCCCGTGCGCAATACGCTCCACCTCGGCCAGACCAGCGTCCTTCCCGTCCTCTTCGTCCTCCTCGGCTGCTTCCAGGCGCGCGGGGAACGCGGCTCCGGCGTCCTCATAGGGATCGCCGCCGCCCTCCAGCCCACCGTGCTGCTGTTCGTGCCGCTGCTGTGGCTGACGGGACGAAGACGCGCCGCGCTCACCACGGGCGCCACGTTCGCCGTCTGCTCGGGCCTGGCCTGGGCGGCGATGCCGCAGGACTCCTGGACGTACTGGGTGCACCACATGGCCGGCGCCGGGCTCGGCGCGCGCCCCGACAGCCTCGCCAACCAGTCGCTGCACGGCGCGCTGCTGCGGCTCGGCCTGAAGGCCCGCTGGAGATCGCCCTCTTCCTCCTGCTGGCCGCGGCCGTTGTCGTTCTCGGACTGCGGCGCGCCGTCCGCTACGCCCAGGACGGCCAGCTGCTGCTCGCCGTGGCGCTGACCGGCTGCGTGGCGGTCGCCGTGTCGCCGACGCCCTGGTAGCACCAGCTGCTGTGGGTGCTGCTCGCGGTGGTCGGGCGGGTCGGCAGGCGGGCATCGGACCGGATGGTGTGGCCGGCGGCCGTCGTACTGGTGATGACGCTGCCGGGCACGATGCTGCTGCCGAACGTGGCGCCGCTCGTCCCGGTCCGCGACAACGCGCTGCTGGTGGCGGCGGTGGCGGCGCTGCGCGGTGCCTTTCGTGTCGCGGACCTCGCCGTACTGGAGCCGTCCCGTCCCCACCGACTACGCGGAGCCGGCGCCGGCCCGCTGGAGCCGGGTGCCGCTGGCGCCGTTCTGGCGCCGGGTGCTGACCCGCCCCACCTGCTGCTCGAACTGCTGCTGATCGCGCGCTACTCCCTCTACTCGCAGGTGCGCACCGCCGCGGCGGGCGGGCGCGCCACCGCCGAGGAGCACGCCCGGCAGATCGTCTCGGTGGAGCGGTTCCTGCACATCGACATCGAGCGCTGGGCCAACCACGCGGTGGTGAAGGCGGACTGGCTGGAAGCCTTCTTCAACTTCTACTACTCGTCGTTCCACTTCGTCGTACCGCTGACGATCCTCGGCCTGCTGTACGCCCGCCGCCCCGCCGACTACCGCTGGGCCCGCAGCTCGCTGGGGTTCGCGACCGTGCTCGCGCTGGTCGGCTTCTGGCTCTACCCGCTGGCGCCGCCCCGCCTGGTGCCGGGGCTCGGCTACATCGACACGATCCACGGCCCGCAGGACCTCGCGAGTCCGGAGTACGGCGCGCTGACCGCCCTGACCAACCAGTACGCGGCGATGCCCTCCCTCCACTTCGGCTGGTCGCTGTGGTGCGGGCTGGTGGTGGTCCTGATCGCGCCGAAGCTGTGGATGAAGCTGCTGGGCCTGCTCCACCCCCTCTTCACGGTGTGCGCGATCGTCGCCACCGCCAACCACTGGGTGCTGGACGCGGTGGGCGGGGCGGCGGTGGTCGGCGCGGGCTTCGGCCTGACGTACGTCCTGGCCGGCCCGCGCAAGCTCCTCCGGCCCGTGCCGCAGCCGCCGTCCGGGCCGTCCGTGCCGCAGCCGTCTTCCGCGCCGCAGCTGCCCGCACCCGGACTTCCGCTCCCCGGCGCCGGCATGTCCGACGGCAGGGAAGTCCCGGCGGGCAGCGCGGGATCCGGCTCCGGTACGCCGAAGTAGGCGCGCACCGGCACAACTCCCGCCCACCGCCCCGGCCCTCCGCCGGGGCCGTCCCCGCCCCGGGGCGGCGGGCGCAGTCCCACCGGCCCGCCGACGTGCGTCACGGTCCGCTGCTGATTCTGTTGCCCGGCTCCCATCTCCCCACCGGCCCAGTCCAGTTGGTCCGCCGGGTCGGCTATTTCAGTCCGGCAGGGTAAATCGGGATGATCTCCACAGGAGCCGGAGGCAAAGGCGGACGTGGCCCTGGCGCATCACGTTCCGTGGTTACCATGGCCACGGCCCAGCGGAACATCACCGTCAACTTTCCTCGGCCCGTCACCACATGGTGTCTCCGCTGCAGGCCGGCCACCCCCACACACCGTCTGAGGGATCCGCGCTATGACCACGCCTGCCGCCGTCCGCCCGCGCCGCGCATCGAAACGGCGGCCGCCCTGGACTGCGCCGGTGGCAGGTCTCGTCGTCGCGCGCGCCGGTGGTGCCGCGGTGGGGGCCGCCCCGGACGAGGCGCGCTCGTGGGTGCTCGGTACGGCCGCCGCCGGCGTCCTGTGCGTCCTCGCGCTCTCCGTCGTCGCCGCGGTACTGACCGAACGGCTCGCCGCCGCCAGGCGCGCGGCCCACGAGGAGCAGGCCGCACTGCGCGAGCGAATAACCCGCAGCACCGGTGACACCGCGCACCTGGTGAACGTCACGCTGCCGCAGATGGTCCAGCGCCTGCGCGACGGTTCGGACGCCGGCGAAGCGCTCGCTTCCGCCCAGCGGCCCGCCGACCCCCAGCTGGAGAACCTGCTGCGCGTCTTCACCACCGAACTGGGTGAGACGGCCCGCCGCACGGCGGCGGCGGAAGCCGACCACACGGCGGCCGTACAGCGGATGACCCGGGGCGCGCCGGACCTGGAGCGCCTGACGGCCACCGCGCTGCCCGCCGCCGTGGCGGCACTGCGCCGGGGCGCCTCCGCCGACACGGTCCTCGCCGGACTGGACATCCCCGCCGACGGCCCGGCTGCGGGCGCTGCTGGAGCAGATGGTGCGCGAACTCGGCGTCAGCGAGCGGCCGCGCGGCCGCCGCGCAGGCCGCCAGCGCCAAGGCGCTGGGCCGGGTGCAGGCCAGGGCCGTCAGCATGCTGGCCGACCTGCGCGAGATGCAGGACCGGCACGGAGCCGATGTCTTCAGCGACCTGCTCAAGCTGGACCACAGCACCTCGCAACTCGGGCTGCTCACCGACCGGCTGGCCATTCTGATGGGCGGCCGGGCGAGCCGGGCGTGGAACAAGCCGATCGTCATGGAGAGCGTCCTGCGCGGCGCGGTCGGCCGCATCGCCGACTTCCGCAGGGTACGGCTGCACTCGGCCAGCACCGCCGCGGTCGCGGGGTTCGCGGCCGAGGGCGTGATGCACCTGCTGGCCGAGCTCATGGACAACGCCGCGAACTTCTCGCCGCCCATCGACGAGGTCCACGTGTACGTGGAGGAGCGCAGCGCCGGCATCGTGGTCACCATCGAGGACAGCGGCCTGCGCATGGCCGACGCCGCGATGCGCCGCGCCGTGGAAGCCGTGTCGGGCAGGTCCACCGACCTGGCGGCCCTTCAGGGCACCCGGCTCGGCCTGGCGGTGGTCGGCATCCTGGCCGCCAAGTACGGCATCTCCGTGAACTACCGGCCCTCCTCCCGGGGCGGCACCGGAGTGGTGGTGCTGCTCCCGCCGCAGCTGCTGGCCCAGCAGCGCGTCCCGGCCCCCGTACCGGCGCGGACGCCCGCGGCTCCCGCGGCCGGCCCCGCGCCGCTGCCCGAGCCCGCCCC
>RHMC01000155.1 GCA_003719395.1 Streptomyces altiplanensis | reverse complement strand
GGGGCGGGGTGGGCCGGTCGCGGCGGCGGGGCGGCCGGGGTGCCTCCGGAGGCGAGCGACCCGGCCGGCAGTTCCAGGCGTACTTCGGTGCCTCCCGCGCTGCGGCCCCGCCCGATGCAGATACGAGCGCCGATGCCGGCCGCCCGCTCGACCATCCCCACCAGGCCGAAGTGGCCGGCCTTGCGGAGGTCGTCGAGGCTGATGCCCACGGGCAGGCCCCGGCCGTCGTCCAGCACGCTGACGCGCAGCGCACCGCCGACGAGGCCGAACTCCACCGTGACCCGGGACGCGTGGGCGTGGCGGTGGCTGTTCTCCATGGCTTCCGCGGCGATCGTCAGGAGGTGACGTGCGACCGTGTGCGGAACGGTCACGGCCGGCGCGGGTACGCCGCCCACCGGGCAAAACGCCGTCTCGGTGCGCGTACGGTGCCCGAAGTCGGCCAGGCGCGCGGCGAGTTCCTCGGCGATCACCACTCCCCCGGTGTCGTAGTCCGCCTGCCTGCGCAGGTCGGAGAGGATCTCGCGGGATTCCGCCGCCGCCCGCCGCGCCGAACGCGCGACCATGCCCGCCTGGTGTTTCACGGTCAGCGGGTCCATGCGGTCGGCGGACCGCTCCAGGCCCTCCGCCGCCAGGGCGACGCCGTGCAGGGTCTTGGCGACCGAGTCGTGCATCTCCCGGGCCAGGCGCGCCCGCTCGCCCTCCACCGCGTCCGTGACCGTGAGCCGGGCATTGGCCGCGGACAGGGCCTGGGTGGCTGCCCCGAAGCGGAACATCAAGTTGCGCAACGTCACGCCGATGATTCCGGCCGCCACACAGAAACCGCTGATCAGGAGCGTGCTGGCCGGGCTCGCCATCCGCTGGGCCCAGGCCGTGTAGGCTGCCGCCAGCAGAAGGATCTGGATGGCGGTGAAGATCCCCGCGCCCCGCCACCCGTACAACAGGCCGGCGAGGAGCGGCGTACACACGGTGGCGTAGCCGAGGGCCGAGTCGGGTGAGGCCGTCAGCAGCAGGACGGAGCCGAAGACCAGGTCCACGCCCATCAGCGTGCGGTACTTGATGAGGAGGGGGCCGATCACCTCCCAGTCGCGGAGCACCGCGTACGAGCCGACGAAGCTGAAGACCACGGCTCCCCCGACCAGCCAGCCGCCGAACTGCCCGCCCGCCCTGGCCAGCGCGAAGGGCGCGCCGAGCGCGATCATGGCGAGGCGGAAGCCGAAGACCTGGCGGCACAGCGCCTGGAGGGCGTTGATCTGGATCGGGATGCTCGGTGCGGGTACGTCGTCGGCGAGGGCGGACGCGACCGGCACGTCGAGCGGCACGTCGAACGGGGCCGTCGCGCCGCCCTCGACCGTCCCGCCCCTGCCTCTGTTTCCGCTTCCGTTTCCGGCTGCGCTTGCGCCTCTGCGCCGGATCGTGGGGAGTGCCATGGCCCGTCAGCCGCCGAAAACCGAACCGAAGTCGGTCTCCGACCCCAGGAACATGTTGGTCACGATGAGGAGCAGCGTGGCCGGGACCATGAAGGCGAGCGTGACGACCGTCGTCTTGGGGATCGCCTTCGCGGCGCGGCGCCGGGAGTTCTGGGCATCGGTGCGCCGCATGTCGTTGGCGATCTGGATCAGGGTGTCGGCGATCGGCGCGCCGAGCTCCTCGCCCTGCTGGAGCGCCGTCACGAACTGGGAGACCTGCTCGGACTCGTTGCGTCTGCGCAGTTCGTCGAAGGCCTGGCGCCGGCTCACGCCCATGTCCATCTGGCGCAGGGTGATGCGGAGTTCGTCGGCCCACGGGCCTTCGTACTTCTCCGCGACGCGGTCGAGTGCCTGCCGGAAGCCGAGGCCCGCGCTGACGACGACGGCGAGGACGTCGAGGAAGTCGGGCAGGGTCCGCTCGATGACGTCCTTGCGTTCCCGGACGGCCTGCCAGATGGTGACGTCCGCGGCGAACCAGCCGTACGCGACGCAGAACACACTGAACAGCGGCAGGTCCTGCAGCAGGAGGACGAGGGCGGAGAGGCCGCCGAACAGGCCGTACACGGCGCGGCGCGCGGCGTACCGGTCGACGGTGAGGCCGCCGGGGTTGCCCGCCGTGTCGATCTTGCGGCGCTTCCTGTCGACCGCCTTCGGCCCCATGAGGCGGAGCACGCCCGGGGCGAACCGCATGCCGAGGCGGTCGACGGCCGATTCTCTCCCCGAGACGCGCGAGGCGCCGATCTCCAGGGCGACGGCCAGGTCCCCCGGGATCTTGGCTTCGGCGCGGTACATCCTGACGCCCTGGAAGACGCCGGCGACGCTCAGCCCGACCAGCAGCGCGAGTCCCAGTCCCACCATGCCGGACACCTCCTGTTTCAGCTCGTACGGGTGATTCGGTCGCCAGGGGTTCAGACGTCGACCTTGCCCAGGCGGCGCATCACGATGAAGCCGAGGGCGTAGAGGCCGATGGCCACGATCACGATGACCTGGCCGATCGGGTTGCTGGTCATCCGGGCCATGGAGCCCGGGGTGACAGAGTTGAGCATGATCATCGCGCCGAGGCCGAGCAGCGGGATCGTGTACGCGGTGGCGTTGACCTCGGCCAGCATCGTGCGGACCTCGCGTCGCGTCTCCTTGCGCTCCTCCAGCGTCTCGGTGAGGTTGCGGAGCGATCCGACGACCGTGCCGCCGGCCCGGTTGGAGAGGACCAGGGTCGTGACCAGGACGACGAGCTCACGCGACGGCAGGCGTTCGGCCAGCTCGCCCAGGGCGTCGTCGATGGACCGGCCGACCGCCAGCTGGTTCGCCACGCCCGCCAGTTCCTCGCCCGCCGGTGCCTCCAGCTCCTCGGCCGCCATGCTCAGCGCGGTACGGAGGGCGAGGCCCGCGGCCGTCGCGTTGGCCAGGATGCGGGACAGGTCGGGGAGCTGGTTGATGAAGGCCTCGATCCGCTTCTGCCGCTGCCAGCTCAGGAAGGCGCTGCCTCCCCAGACGGCGACGAGCCCGGCGACGGGGCCGAAGAAGGGGGCCAGTACCGAGGAGGCGATCAGCCAGAGGGCGGCCACGCCGACCACCACGTAGACGAAGAACTCCCCCGCCGTCAGGTCGAGTCCGGTGGCCGAGAGACGCAGGTGGATCCTCTTGCCGAGGGCGGTCCTGCGGAGCCGCCGGTCGACCCCCGCGAACCGCCGCTGCCGGCCCGTGCCGTGGCGGCCGTCCGTGAGGGCCAGGCGGTCGACGAGGGCGGCGCGCTGGGCCTTGCCCGAGACGTAGGTGTGGAGCCCGGCGATGCCCAGGACGCCGCAGAGCAGCGTGCCGCCGATCGCCAGCATTGCGGAATTGTTCATGCGTACCTACTGGGCCTCTCGGACGTGGAGCGGGCTGAGCGGGTCGTTGAGTTCCGCCACGCCGAACGCGGGCGGAACCGGCTCGTTCGCGAGGTGGAGCCGTTCGGCGACACGGCGGGGCAGGCCGAGGTGTTCGAACCGTCCGTGGACGATGCGGTCCGCGCTCATCGGCTGGGCGACGAAGCGCGAGACGGTGGCGATCTGGAAGCGTTCGCGGCCGTGGGACACGAGGATCGCGATCTCGCTGATCCTGCGGGAGCCGTCGGCCATGCGCGCCAGCTGCACGATGACGTCGACGGCGCTGTTGATCTGGTCCCTGAGCGCCTCGAACGGGATCTCGACCTCCGACATCGAGCCGAGCGTCTGGAGGCGCATCAGCGCGTCCTCGGCGCTGTTGGCGTGGACGGTGGCGAGCGAGCCGTCGTGGCCGGTCGACATCGCCTGGAGCATGTCGAGGGTCTCGCCGCCGCGCACCTCACCGACGATGATGCGGTCGGGGCGCATGCGCAGGGAGTTGCGCACGAGGTCGCGGATGGTGATCTGGCCCTTGCCCTCGACGTTGGGCGGGCGGGTCTCCAGGCGGATGACGTGCGCCTGCTGGAGCTGGAGCTCCGCCGCGTCCTCCACGGTGATGATGCGCTCGTGGTCGGGGATGAGGCCCGACAGCGCGTTGAGGAGCGTGGTCTTGCCGGAGCCCGTGCCGCCGGACACGATGACGTTGAAGCGGCCCGCACGAGGGCCGACAGCAGCATCAGCATCTGCTCGTCGAGCGTGCCGAGGCCGATCAGTTCCTGGAGCCGGTACGCGCGCGGGAAGCGGCGGATCGTGAGCGTCGGGCCGGTGAGGGACAGCGGCGGGATGATGACGTTGACGCGCTCGCCGGACGGCAGGCGGGCGTCGACCATCGGATTGGACTCGTCCACGCGCCGGTTGACGGTCGAGACGATGCGCTCGATGGTCTGCATCAGCTGCTCGCTGGACGCGAAGCGCATCGGGAGCTGCTCGACGCGACCGGCCCGCTCGACGAAGATCGAGTCGGGGCCGTTGACCATGATCTCGGTGATGGACGCGTCTTCGAGGAGCGGTTCGAGTACGCCGAGCCCGAGCGCCTCGTCGACGACGCGGCGGATGAGCTGGGAGCGTTCGGCCGTCGAGAGCACCGGGCCCTCGCGGCTGATGATGTGGGCGAGTACGCGCTCCAGCCGGGCCCGCCGCTCGCCGGCCGCGAGCGAGGACATCTCCGCGAGGTCGATCTCCTCCAGCAGCTTGGTGCGGTAGGTGGCGACCAGGTGGCCGTCCTCCCTGCCGCCCGCGTGCTCGTCGGGGGCGGTGATGCGTGCCCGCAGGCTCATGTGCGTGACTCCTCGCCGGTGCGGATCTTTCGTGCGGATCTCTCGTACGGGGTGGGTTGCTACGGCCGCTCCTCTTCGGCCGGCATCGTCACCGAACGCTCGACCTCGCCGAAGTCGTCCATCCCGGGGACGACCGAAGGGATCGAAACCGTGGCTGTGGCCGTGACGTTGCCGCCGAATCCGATGGTTGTGCGCTCGGCCATCCAGTCGCTCATCGCCGCCTTGCCCGTGGCCGCGCCTTGGCCCCGGTACTCCTCCTGCGCCTCCGTACGGGCCGCCGCCCGCGCCGCGGTGCCCGCCTGGGAGGCGGCGTAACCGACGATGCCGAGCTGGATGCCGGCCATGGCGACGATCAGCAGGATGGGCAGGAAGCCGGCGAACTCCAGGATGGCCGCGCCCCGGTCGCGGTCGTGGCCGTCGATGCGGCGGCGTAAAGCTCTCATTGCCCGTCTCCCTCCAGGGCGGCGCCCGCGTTGCCCTTCACTTCCCAGGGGAAGTTGCCGGCCCCGGGGAAGAGGATCGGGGTGCTGAGATCGACGCTCGCCTTCCACAGGTTGCCCTCCTCGGTGCAGGAGATCCCGGCGCCGTCCTGCCACGAGGACGGCAGGTGCTCCTTGGCCGCGGCCTCGCACGCCGCGGCGGTCCCGCCGCCGCTCGTGGCTGCCGCCGTGGCCGCCCGCGCCCCCTCGTCCGCCGCGTTGCCCGCCAGCGAGAACGTGTAGCCGAAGAGGACCGCCTGCCACAGCGCGACCATCACGAAGATGATCAGAGGGGCCATGCCGGCCAGCTCGACCGTGACGGCGCCGCGGTCCCTGTCCTTGCCCCGTCCCCGGAGCCCGATCGCCCCCCGGTCGCCCCGCAGCAGCCTTCCGGCGCCCTTGGTGCCCGCGCCCGCCGCCGGTTTCACCAGTCCCAGTTCGCCCGCCAGCGCCCACAGTGCCTGCTTGACCGTGCTGCGGCTGTCCAGGTCCTGCATGCGGCCCGCGTCCGTGGCCGCCTGGAGTTCCTTGAAGTTGGCGGGGATCGTGGCGCGGGCGACCTTCGTGCCCGTGATCCGCTCGACCAGCGGCGGCTGGATCTCCGTGTTGCGGTTGTGGCGGTTGACGACGGTGTCCGTCTCCTCTGCCTTGCGGATCTGGAGACGGTCCCACATCCGCACCATGCGCTTGGCCGCCCGTACCGCCACCACGTCCGGGGTGACGACGAGCAGCGCCCGGTCGGCCATCTCGACGGCTGCCGCGTTGGCGCTGTTCATCTGCGTACCGCAGTCGACGACCACGACCTCGTAGCGGTTGCGGAGCGCGCTCACCACCTGGCGCGCCACCCGGTCGGTGACCTCCTCGCCCCGCTCGCCCTCGGCCGGCGCGAGCAGCAGGCCGATGCCCGTGGGGTGGGAGAAGACCGCGTCCTGGAGGACGCGCGGCGAGATGTCGGCGATGCCCGCCAGGTCGACGATCGACCGCCGGAACTGCACGTCCAGGTACGACGCCACGTCCCCCGACTGGAGGTCCAGGTCGACCAGTGCGACCGTACGCCCCGACGCCTTCGCCGCGAGTGCCAGCTGCACGGCGACGACCGTGGCCCCGGTGCCGCCTTTCGCGCCCGTCACCGTCACCACCGTGCCGCCGGGTCCCGTGAAGACGTCCGGCCCGGAGCCCAGGTGGCGGCGTACGCCCGTGGACCAGGAAGCGGCGCCCTGCACCCGGGCCGCCAGCTCCTCGTAACCGAGCGGCAGTCCGACCAGCCCGCGCGCGCCGGAGTCCATGGCGGCCGTGAAGAGCGCGGGGCCGGTGTCGGCGGTGACGAGGACGACGCCGACCGCCGGGAAGCGCAGGGCGACCTCCCGGATCAGCTCCAGCGCGGGCACCGGGCCGATGCGATCGTGCACGAGGACGGACCTCGGGCAGCTCGTCGAGCGATTCGCCCGCGAGCCGCGCGAGGGTGTCGAGGAGGGAGGTGGAGTCGGCGACGGGCGGGGCCGGTTCCGCGTCGGGGAGCTGGCTGAGGAGGGTGGTGATGGCGCGGGCGGCATCGGGGTCGCCGACCGCCGGGAGGATACGAGTCGTCATACGCCGGTCCTCACTTGTCCCCGTCGAGGGTGTACTCACGGTCGCGCGGCGAAATCGTGGTGTCGCTGCCGTCCGCCACCAGCGCCAGCCGCACGTGCTCGGCGAACGACTCCGCGTACGCCACGCGCTGGGCGTCGAGCGTGTTGAGCGCGAAAGTGATCGGTACCGCGTCGGTGGCCCTGCGGCTGCGGTCGCTGCGGTCCGGCTCCAGCGCCGTGATCTTGCCGACGTCGAGCACGCGGGCGCCGGAGACGATGACCTGGGACTTGTCCGGCTGCCCCTCTTCCTCGCCCTCGAAGGTGGCGTAGATGTTCACACGCGCACCGGGGTTGATCTTGCCCGCCACCCCCGTCGCCGCGTCGATCATGATCGCGATCTCCTGCTCCCCCGAAGCCAGTTCGGGCTTCTTGACGATCATGTCGCTCTGGAGCAGCGAGCCCTTCTGGAGCTGGGTCACCGCGATCTTTCCGCGCACCTCGGATATGTCGGTCACAGCATTGGCGGAAAGCCAGCGCTCGGGCATCGAGATCTTCTCGAACTGGCCGGCTTCCAGCTGCCTGTAGGGCGCCACGTCGCTCTTGAGCCGGTACGCCGGCACTTCCGGCCCCACCTTGGAGTTCACATCGCTGATCACCGAGAGCACGCCGGCGAACGCCCCGAAGGCGCAGAGAACCGAGAGGAGCAGCAGAATGACGCCGCGGCGCTGACGTGAGTTCATGGAGAAGGGCTACCTCGATCAGGAACGTCGGTTCAACGGACAGTGAGCGGTGGTGCGCGCGCACGAAACGGTGGAACAGCTGTGCTGCCCGAGGGACATCGTGCCCGCACGGCGCTAGGGCGACCCCTGGTTCAGGACACCGACCGCGCGGGACCGGCTCTCGGGCGGGTCGACGGGGGCCGAACAGAACCCGCAGCGGTCACCGATGAGTTCGATCCCGCACCAGTGGCAGCGCTCGCGCCGTACGGACGCCACCAGCTGGTAGAGGACCGATATGTCCGGCAGGAAAGCAGCGAATTCGATCATCTTCGCCGTGCCCCACCAGCGCGGGGAGTCGGCGGGCAGCGCGGTCTCCTGGACACCCTGGACCTGCCAGGCGGGGGGCGAGTGTCCCGGTGACCCAGTCGGAGACCAGGTTCCCTTTTCCGACGAACAGCTGATGGAGAACTTCCGGTCCGGTCAGGCCCGCCCCGGCCCCCGCCCCCGCGCCGGTCCCCCCGCTCCCGATCCTGATCAGTTCGGGGTTCGGATTGGTCAGTACGCCGAACTGCGTGCCCGGCATCCACGACTTCGCGTGCGACTTGAGGCTGACCGGCACCCGGTCCAGCTTCGTGACCGAGTTGAGCAGCGCGCCCGCGTAGATGTAGTGCGACAGCAACCGGGCCGCCGACGCGACGACGCCCGCGCTGAAGTCGCAGATCGACAACTGCCGCAGCTGGCGCACGAGCACGCCGATCGCCAGGGGCGGCAGATCGAGCTTCAGCAGGGCCAGCCGGTCGGTCTCCAGCATCGACCGGACGGTGTGCAGGCGGTGTTCGTGGGCGGCGGGGAGGGAGGCGGGGTAGACGGCGACGACGTAACCGTGCCGCTCCAGCATGACGCTCATGTCGACGAGCGCGGCTTCGAGCGGCTGCGCGTCCGGGGCCTGGAGCAGGGCGGCCGTCGGGGTCTGCTGGTCGGTGGGCGGCAGCACCAGGTCGGCGCTGGTGACTGCGATCGCGGTCGGCACGTTGGTTTCCCCGTCCACTCCGTACGCCGATGGTCCGGTGTACGCAGATCGATGCTGCTCCGTCGTGCTGCACCAGCACTTTATCCACGGCTTACCGGGTGAAAAACGCTTTTCGTTTTTCTTGTACGGCCGCACATACGCGGGGCGGAACCATCCACGGGCCGTCCACGGGGAGGGAGAAGGCCCGGGCCGTGACTGGGCCCGGCGCCACAGCGCCGCCTTCCGGCAGGCCGCCCGGGTCCGGACTCCGGCCCCGGGCGGAGGGCGGGCCCCGACGGCGGGCGCGGTGTCCGGTGGCGCGGCGGGCGGGGCCGGGGCGGCAGGCGGTGGGTCCGCCTGCCGTCACCGCGGTCTCCCCGGTGTCCTCCGTGGCGGTCCCCGATTCCCCCGCCATAGCGTTCACCTCCTCCCCATTGCAACGGTCAGGGCAGCTTTCGTTGCTTTACCCTCAAGACAGTTGCAACAGTTTTCCTAGTTCTACCTGCATAAATGCAGATTCCGTGCAACGAGTTCGTTGTCGAACTTCAGAAAGCAACGTAGCGTTTCCGGTGTCAGAAACAACGAGCGAGCACGGGAGAGCATGATGCAGAAGTTCGACACCCCCGCCCCGATCTCCGCCGTCCTGGACATCCCCGCCGGACGCATCCAGTTCATCGCCACGGACCGCGCCGACACCCTCGTCGAGGTCCTGCCCGCCGACCCCTCCAGGAGCCGCGACACCGAGACCGCCGAGCGGACCACCGTCGCCTACGCCGACGCGTCCTGCGGATCCGCACCCCCGAGCCCGACAACCGGCTCTTCGGCTCCTCCGGATCCCTGGAAGTCACCGTCCAGCTGCCCGCCGGTTCCCGCATCGAGGCCAAGGCCGCCGGCGCCGGGCTCCGCGGCACCGGACGCCTCGGCGACATCGCCTTCGAAGGCGCGTACCGCCACATCAAGATCGACGAGGCCGCGAGCATCCGCCTCACCGCGATCGACGGCGACATCGAGGTCGGCCGGCTGGGCGGCCCCGCGGAGATCAGCACCGCAAGGGGCGACATCCGGATCGACGAGGCCGTGCGCGGCGCGGTCGTGCTCCGCACCCAGTCCGGCGACATCTCCGTCGCCGCCGCCGCCGGCGTCTCGGCAACCCTGGACGCCGGCACCGACCACGGCCGCGTCAGCAACGCCCTCAGGAACGACGGCACCGCCGGACTCGACATCCGCGCCACCACCTCCCACGGCGACATCACCGCCCGCAGCCTCTAGAAGCGCAGCACCGGAACGGACTTGGCCACGCCTCACACGAACAGGTGGAACACATGATGGAGAACAGCACTTCCCCGGCCGGCCCGAAGTGGACCGGCATGGTGCCGGTCGACGACACGGCCCTGGCCGTCACCGACACCGGCGGTCCCGGCACCCCCGTGGTCTACCTCAACGGCCAGTTCGCCACCCAGGGGTACTGGCGGCGGGTCATCGCCGAACTGGGGACGGGGTGGCGGCACATCACCTACGACGAGCGGGCCCGCGGCAAGTCGAAGCGTTCGGCGGACTACTCCTTCGAGGCCGCCGTCCGGGACGTCGACGCCGTCCTCGCGGCCAGGGGGGTGGACCGGGCGCTGCTGGTGGGCTGGTCCTACGGGGCGTTCGTCGGGGCGCACTGGGCCAGCCGGAATCCGGAGCGCGCCCTGGGCGCGGTCCTGGTCGACGGCGCATTCCCGTACGACTGGCTGGACGAGGCCATGGAACAGCGGATCCGCAAGCTGTTCCGGCGGACAGGCTGGTTCACGCCACTGCTGCGCCCGACGGGCCTGACCCCGCGGATGACCGCCGAACAGCAGGCGGACAGCAACATCGAGATCGGCGTGATCTCCCGCGAGCGCGAGCTGGGCCCCGTGCTGGACAACATCACCGTCCCGGTGCGGTACGTGGTCGCCTCGGGGACGTCCTTCGGAAGCCGCGGTGACGAGCAGGAACGGATACGCGCCGGCCTCGACGCGGTGATCGCCCGCAACGCGAACATCCGGATCGGCGCGAAGGTCGCCAGCAACCACGGCGCGATCCTGAGGAAGGATTCCCCGGCCATCGCCGAGGCCCTGCGCGAGGTCGCCGCCCTCGGCCGCGGGGAACACTGAAGCCACGGCCGGCGCACCGACGACAACCGCACGCCCTCGCCACCGTCGCGTACAGCCGCCGCCCGGCAAAGCCTCGGCCCGCCGTGCTGGACGGCAAGATCGTTCCTTGGTGCCGACGGCCGTTCCACTGCGCTCCGGGCCGCAACCCCTTTCTCCGCCAGAGGTATTGACAACTCAATTGGTCTGAACCATTTTAGCGACCAACGACAAACGGTGGCCACGTCCCAGTGACTCCTCCCCACACTCCCCCACCGGAGGCAGCAAGTGGACCGCCCAGCACTCCCCCGACTCACCCTCACCGCCGCCCTCACCGCGGCCACCGTCGCCCTCGCCGGTCTGGCCGCTCCCGCCGCGCAAGCCGCCGATCTGAACGTCGCCAAGAACGCCGGCTTCGAGTCCGGGCTCAGCAACTGGGCCTGTTCCGCGGGCAGCGGCGCCACCGTCTCTTCCCCCGTGCGCGGTGGCGCCGCCGCCCTCAAGGCCACCCCCGGCGGGCAGGACAACGCCCGCTGTGCGCAGACCGTCGCCGTGAAACCCGGGGCGACGTACACGCTCAGCGCCTGGGTGCAGGGCGGGTACGCCTACCTCGGCGCGAGCGGCACCGGTACGACCGACGTCTCCACCTGGACGCCCGGCTCGTCCGGCTGGAAGCAGCTCACCACCAGCTTCAAGGCGGGCCCGTCCACGACCTCCGTGACGGTCTACACGCACGGCTGGTACGGGCAGAGCGCCTACTACGTCGACGACGTATCCGTCTTCGGGCCCGACGGCGGCGGTGGCACCGACCCCGAACCGGGCATACCGGCCGCCCCCGCCGGGCTCACGGTCGCGCCACGACGCCGTCGTCCGTCGCGCTCTCGTGGTCCGGCGTCAGCGGCGCACCGGCTACAACGTCTACCGCGGTGGTACGAAGGTGCAGTCCGTGAGCGGGACCTCCGCGACCGTCTCGGGGCTGGCGGCGGACACCGCGTACGACTTCCAGGTCACCGCCACCAACTCCGCCGGCGAGTCCGCCAAGTCCGCGTCCGTTCAGGGGCCGGACCGCCCCCGGCGGCGGCGACCCCGGGCCCGGCCCGGCGGTGCCCAAGCACGCGCTGACCGGCTACTGGCAGAACTTCGACAACGGCGCGACCGTGCAGAAGCTGCGCGACGTGCAGGCGCAGTACGACATCATCGCCGTGTCGTTCGCCGACTCGACCGCGACGCCCGGCCAGATCGTCTTCAACCTCGACCCGGCCGTCGGATACGCGAGCGTCGCCGACTTCAAGGCCGACATCGCCGCCAAGAAGGCCGCCGGGAAGTCCGTGATCATCTCGGTCGGCGGCGAGAAGGGCAACGTCACCATCAACAGTGACGCCTCCGCGACCGCCTTCGCCGACAGCGCTTACGCGCTCATGCGGGAGTACGGCTTCAACGGCGTCGACATCGACCTCGAACACGGCATCAACTCGACGTACCTGACGAAGGCGCTGCGCCAGCTGTCCGCCAAGGCGGGCTCCGGGCTCGTCCTGACGATGGCGCCGCAGACCATCGACATGCAGTCCACCGGCACCGAGTACTTCAAGACGGCGCTCGCGGTGAAGGACATCCTGACCGTCGTCAACATGCAGTACTACAACAGCGGTTCGATGCTGGGCTGCGACGGCAAGGTCTACTCGCAGGGGTCCGTCGACTTCCTCACCGCGCTCGCCTGCATCCAGCTGGAGGGCGGCCTCGACCCGAGCCAGGTGGGCCTCGGCGTACCGGCGTCCACGCGGGGCGCGGGCAGCGGGTACGTCTCCCCGTCCGTCGTGAACGCCGCCCTGGACTGCCTGACGCGCGGGACGAACTGCGGTTCCTTCAAGCCCGCCAAGACCTATCCCGGGCTGCGCGGCGCCATGACCTGGTCCACGAACTGGGACGCGACGGCCGGCAACGCCTGGTCGAACGCGGTGGGACCGCACGTCCACAACCTGCCGTAACCGGCGGGAAAGTCCCGGCAGCGCCGCCGCTCCCCCGGCGGCGCTGCCGCGTCCGTCACTCGAAGAGTTCGCGCAGCTGCTGCACGCACAGCACGACGAACAGCAGGCCCGCCGCCACCAGCATCACGTTGCTGAGCATGCCGTTGCGCCATTCGGCGGGCGTACGCGAGGAGTTGAGCAGCCACACCAGCGTGAGCGCCAGGAACGGCATGAAGAACGCGCCGAGCACGCCGTACACCACGACCAGACCGAACGGCTGGTCCAGCCAGAGCAGCGCCATCGGCGGGAACGTCAGCCACAGCAGGTACGCCCGGAAGGGCAGCGAGCGCTCCTTCACTCCGGCCGCCACCTCCTCCACCGTGCCCTCGTCGACCGGCGCGCCCCCGCGGTCGCGCCGGAGGCGCTCGACGAAGTCGGCGAACATCAGGCTCACGCCGTGCCAGACGCCGATGAGGGAGGAGAAGGACGTGGCGAAGAAGCCGACGAGGAAGAGCTTGGCGGTGACCGTGCCGTACCGGTCCTCCAGGATCTTGCCGAGGTCGATCAGGCCGCGGTCGCCCTTGGTGAGGGCGAGCTGGGAGGAGTGCAGCAGCTCCGCGCCGACGATCAGCATCGCGACGACGAAGATGCCGGTGGTGATGTACGCGACGCGGTTGTCGAGGCGCATCACCTTCATCCAGCCGGTGTTGGTCCAGCCCTTGGCATTCACCCAGTAGCCGTACGCCGCCATGGTGATCGTGCCGCCGACGCCGCCGATCAGGCCGAGGGTGTAGAGGAGCGAGCCGTCCGGGAGCACGGGGAGCAGGCCGGCGAAGGACGCGCCGGCGTCGGGACCGACGCGGAGCGCGACGTACACGACGACCACGAACATCACGCCGATCAGGACCGTCATGACCTTCTCGAAGACGGCGTACTGGTTGAACCAGACGAAGACCAGGCCGATCAGGCCCATGATGATCGCCCATGTCTTGAGGCCCGGCCCGTCGGGGAAGAGCGCGACGACGGGGAGGGCCGAGGACGACATGGCGGTCGCGCCGTAGACGAAGCCCCAGACCACGACGTAGATCGCGAAGTAGACGGTGGTCCACTGCCCGAGACTGCGCCAGCCCTCGAAGAGGGTGCGGCCGGTGGCGAGGTGCCAGCGGCCGGCGGCTTCGGCGAGGGAGATCTTGACGACGCAGCCGATGACGGCGGCCCACATCAGGGTGTAGCCGAACTTGCTGCCCGCGATCAGCGTGGCGACGAGGTCGCCGGCTCCGACACCGGTCGCGGCGACGACGATGCCGGGGCCGATGTACTTCCAACTGGACTTGCGCGGCCGGGCCACGGCCTCTGCCGCGCCGCTCTCTGTCGTGCCTGTCATCTCCTGCGTCCTCCTGCTTGTCCCCGAAGGTGATCCAAGTCACCAAAGCGGGGCCGGGTGGTTCGCGCAAGGGGTAGGGCGGGGCCGTGCGTCCGGCGCGCCCTCCCGGCGGTCGAACGGTCGGCCGGACCGCATGGCCGGTCCTCGCCCTTGACCCGTCCATGTCATGCAGCCACCATGTGGCCAGCACCCCGCACGACATGCGTCGCACACCCCCACACTCCCCACCCAGGAGACAGCATGCGACTTCGCATACGCGGAAGAGGGTCCGCCAAGTCCGCCACCCTCGCGGGCCTCGCGGCCCTCGTGGCACTCGCCGTGGCGGCGCCACTCACCGCGAGCGCGACCACGGCCGGGGCACGCCCCTCGCCGGCCGCCGCCACAGCGGAAGAAGTGATCAGGCAGTACGAGATCCACGGCCCGGCCACCGCCGCCGCCCGGACCGCCGTCGCGGCCACCGGCGTCTCGGTGGACGAGGCGACGGCCACTCGGTCGTCGTCAGCGCCAACGCCGCGCAGCTGGGGCGGCTCAAGGCGCTCGGATACGCGCCGAAGGCGCTGCCCGGACCGCCCGCGCGCACCGCGGGACAGGCCGTCGAGCCGTTCGACTTCCCGTCCGCCGACTCGCGTTATCACAACTACGCCGAGATGAACGCGGAGATCAACCAGCGGCTCCAGCAGTACCCGAACCTCATGAGCAAGCGCGTCATCGGCAAGTCGTACCAGGGCCGCGATCTCATCGCCGTCAAGATCAGCGACAACGTGGCGACCGACGAGAACGAGCCCGAGGTCCTCTTCACCCACCACCAGCACGCCCGTGAGCACCTGACCGTCGAAATGGCGCTCTACCTGCTGCGCGAGCTGGGCGCGGGCTACGGCTCGGACTCCCGGATCACCAACGTCGTCAACAACCGCGAGATCTGGATCGTGCCGGACCTCAACCCGGACGGCGGCGAGTACGACATCGCCTCCGGCTCGTACCGCAGCTGGCGCAAGAACCGGCAGCCCAACTCCGGTTCGTCGTACGTCGGCACCGACATGAACCGGAACTGGAACTACAAGTGGGGCTGCTGCGGCGGCTCTTCGGGCTCGTTCAGCTCGGAGACGTACCGGGGCCGGGCCGCCGAGTCCGCCCCCGAGGTGAAGGTCGTCGCCGACTTCGTCCGCTCGCGGGTCGTCGGCGGCAAGCAGCAGATCAAGGCCGGCATCGACTTCCACACGTACAGCGAACTGGTGCTCTGGCCGTTCGGCTACACGAACGCGGACACGGCGCCCGGCATGACCCAGGACGACCGCAACGCCTTCGCCGCCGTCGGGCAGAAGATGGCCGCGAGCAACGGCTACACCCCGGAGCAGTCGAGCGACCTCTACATCACGGACGGGTCGATCGACGACTGGCTGTGGGGCGACCAGAAGATCTTCGGGTACACCTTCGAGATGTACCCGAGCTCCTCGGGCGGCGGCGGCTTCTACCCGCCCGACGAGGTGATCGAGCGCGAGACGAGCCGCAACCGGGACGCGGTGCTGCAACTGCTGGAGAACGCCGACTGCATGTACCGGTCGATCGGCAAGGAACAGCAGTACTGCGGCGGCAGCTGAGCCTTCGGTGCGGCTGGAGGGCGCCCGCCCGGCGCCCTCCAGCCGCACACACCGCGTCCGCGCGGACCGGCAGGGCAGCCGGCCGGCACGTCGGGGAGACACTCACTGACTGGCGCGGCCCGCGAGGTAGTAGGCGAGTACCGGGGCCAGCTCCGCGAACCACTCCTGGAGCTTCGCCTGGTTGCGGGCGGTCACCGCGCCCTCGTAGAACCTGCCGTCGGGGAGCACCACCGCCACCGTCAGGACGTGGCCCCAGGTGCCCGGCTTGTAGTGGACGGTCTGGATGTCCTGCCAGGGGAAGTCGGCCGTGGCGCCGTCGCGTTCGAGCGAGACGCCCTGGGCGTCGACCACGACCGCGTGTTGCGGGGGTCCGTCGCCAGGAAGTCGGGGCCGGGTGCGGGTGCGGGTGCGGGTGCGGGTGCGCCCGGAGTCTGCGGCGCGTACGGGGAAGGGGCGT
>RHMC01000154.1 GCA_003719395.1 Streptomyces altiplanensis | reverse complement strand
AACTTCACCCCCGCAGCGTAAGTACCCGCTGTCCATGATCGTGGGGGAACTTCAAGCTCTGGAGAACTCGAGGGTTGGGGGCGGGCAAGGGGCGCATCCGACATGCGCTTCTTGCCCGCCTGCTTGTTTGTCCGTGTCAGGTCAGTTCGGTGCTGGCCAGGACGCGGCGCAGTACGTTCCAGGAGAGGTCGGAGTAGGTGCGGAAGTGGGCGGACTCGTGGGGGGTGGTTTCTGTGACGTAGTCGAAAACGTCGCGGTTGTGGCTTGCGCCGTCGTGGGACTTGGGGATGGTGTGGTCTGGGTTGAGGTAGACGTGGAAGCTGGCGCCGAAGGCGTCGGTGGTGTTCATGAAGCCTGGGCCGGTGGTGCCGTCGCCGCCGTCGAGGGGGCAGTAGACCCGGTGGACGGCGTAGGTGTCTTTCGACAGCCAGGCGCATTGCCCGGGGGTGAGGGTGATCAGGCCGACTTTGGTGGCGTTCCAGGCCAGGCGGTCGTAAAGCATGACGTCGAGCTGTCCGGCGAGGCAGAAGACGATGCCGGTGGTGTCTCCGTGGGAGTGGATGGGGGAGTAGTGCTGGGCCGGCCAGATCTCCAGCACCACCGGTGAGCCGTAGTCACCTTGAGGGAGTTCGGGCCCGTCGAGGTAGCCGAACTCGGTGGCCATGTCGTCGTAGTGTCCCCGACCGGTGCAGGCGACCCGAATGTAGGGCGGGTGAGAGTCATCCTCCTCGTTCTTCTTCTCCAGGATCCGGCGCAGCAGCCCCACACTGCCGTCAGGCTCGGCGGGGGCCAGCTGCTTGCGCAGGGCCTCCACTTCCCAGGTGGACAGTTGCAGCTCCGCCGCTTTGCGTACCAGGTCCATCACTGCGGGCGGGATCGACAACTGCCGGGTGTACTCGTCGAAGGAGGTTGCCTGGCCGACGACCGGTGACGGCGTGGCCCGCTCGCCCTGCAGACGCAACTGTCGCTCTTCGGCCTTGGTGATGTGGAAGGGGTACCCCTCCCCGTGCGAGCCGGCGGCGCCAGCGGGGGAAGCAGTGTCGGTCATGCTCATGAAAAGTCCCTTGTTTTCGTGGTGGAACGCACTGCACGCAGGCGGCAAGCCGGCTGCAATCTCGGTGATCCGGCGGTGAGGGCGGCTCTTGTCTCGGATGCGCACCCGCACATCGCAGCGCGTGGGTCGGCTGTGACCTACCCAGGGGTGGCCCGGGCCGGCACGGGCTCGAAGTTGCGCTGAGGGGCCTGCGCTGTGCGGCGCACGCCCCCCGGCTGCCGCTGGGGCCTGCCTGCCAACCTCGTCTCTCCGCCACCCAAGGGAGCCCGAGTGCGGTGAGCCGAGCGTGCTGTGTCGCGGTCGGTTTCGAGCAGTGCGTCGGTGCTTGCGGTGTCGCAGTGACCGACGGCGCCTCAGCCGGGACAGAGCGTCGTACAGCGCGATGCGCACCGCAGTGGCTGCGTGGGGAGCGAGCAGGCGCTGCGCTTTGTCGCCGATGCCACCGTGACCCTGGTGGCTGCCTGCGTTGCGCAGAAGCCCGCTGGGCCGCCCTGTACGCCAAGGCCCGCCCCGGAGACGACCGTACGTACGGCGGGAGCTTATGAAGCCCGAGGAGGCGCGGCAGGTCTGTCATCCGATCGAGTGAAGCAGAACGAGACGTCCTCAGATCTTCGACCACCGTCTGACTCGGCAAGCACGCAGCAGGCCGTCATCCGCTGATCAGCGGCTTTCCGATGCCCGCCGGCCAACGCGGCGCACCATGCGTCCAGTTCTCGTCAGATGCGGTTCGCGCCGGTTTCCGCTTTCGTTGAGGAGGCAGCAGAGTAGCCGCTGATCCGGGTTTTCCCCGTAGGCAAGCTCGGGGTGGAGAGGGGTGCAGATCTGCGGTGGCGGTGCCTGCCAGGCGAACGCGGGCCGTTTGGCTTCGCCCGCTTCCAGGGATGGTGTTTGTCGCCGACTTCCAGGAGTCGGGTCGCCCGGCGGTGACATGCCACAGGAGGCGAAGTGCGGTGAACGGCCATGCCCGATGCCGAAGCGGTTCGGCGAGAAGGGCAGGACCGACAACCAGAAGGATCAAGTGGCTGGAAACCGACTCTTATTGTCATATCGCTGGTCTATGTCGTGCATGGCAGGGAAAGCAGGTGTGCGTCTGTTCCGCCGCAATCAGCGGGGAAGAATCGAAAGGGGTTCTATGCGCTCTTCTTCTCGGCATCGTGAGCCGTCCCCCGCGGCCACCTTCCCACGTCACCGTTCAGGGCGCCGTACAGCCATCGCCGTAGCCACTGCGTGCGTTGCGCTGGGCGGTGTCCTGGGCACTGCGCCGTCAGCCACCGCCGACGCGGCCGACGGCACCGGCGAGATCCGGAACGCGAGCACTGACCGGCACATCGGCACCTACGGCAACGAGGGCCGGGTACTTGCCGCGTTCACTGATGCCCAGTGGCCGGCCTCAGCCGACAAGAGCTGGACGTTCACTCCACAGGAGTACGGCAGGTATTACAGCATTCGGAGCACTACCAAGGGGACCTGCTGGACCTACAGTCCGAAGCCGGCGGCCGGTGGTGACTGGGACCGCTATGGTCCCTGGGTTGTCACGCTGTCGCCGTGCAGCCCGACCGCCACGAACCAGCAGTTCTCACTGTGGGCGGCGTCCCGTGTCGCGCCGCGCGGGACAGTCACCATCCATCCCCGGGACGCCATGAATACCGTACTCCGGCGGACCACCCCGAACGGCGAAGGCCCGAACTACTGGAACGCGTTGAGCATGGAGACGCCTCAGGGCACGAATGAGGAGTACTGGCGTGTGCCGGTCCCGCCCAACGACTGGGGGCCGGCATCCTCCTCCCGCACCTCACCCTGACGATTCGGGGACGGCCGGACTCTTCAGTGGCGGAGCAGGCCGTCGTCGGCACTCCCCAGACGTTTCCCGTCGCCAGCAACTGACCGAATTCGGGCAGGGTGAAGCTCCTCAGATCCCTCAGAAGCCGTATCTCAACCGATGATGGAACGTGTGAGTCGAACGGGTTTCCCGCCGGGGTGATCTTCCGACGGTAGGCGCATGAAGGCAGGGCCCCTTGGTAGCTCGGAGGTGCGAACCGAACCGAGCAATTCCAGGAGGCCCTGTTGCCGCAGTTCTACGCGTCCGCGCCTGCCCATTTCAACTCGGCTGCCGATCGTGTGATTGTCTCGCGCGCGTGTACGGGAATGCGGCTGATCATCCGGACCGGGTGCGCCGGTACCCGTCGGACATGACGGACGCAGAGTGGGCGGCTGTTCGCCCGTTGTTTCCGGTGCCGGCCTGGCTGGAGGGCCGGGGTGGGCAGCCCGAGGGCTATTGCCACCGCTCGATGCTGGACGCGATCCGGTACCTGGTCGCGGGCGGGATCTCCTGGCGCGCGCGATACCCGCGGACTTTCCCGCCTGAGGCCGGGTCTATGCCTTCTTCCACCGGTGGCGTGAGCACGGGCTGATCGCGAAGTTCCACGACCGGCTGCGAGACAAGGTTCGTGAGCGCGAGGGTCGTGAGGCGGAGCCTTCGGCGGGGATCATCGACGCGCAGTCGTGCGGGCTGCCGCGTCCGTGCCTGCTTCCTCAAGCGGGTACGACGGCGGAAAGAAGGTCCCGGGCCGCAAACGGCACATCGTGACCGACACGCTCGGCCTGCTCCTGGCCGTCGCGGTGACCGCCGCGAACGTGGGAGACCGGGATGCGGCCGTGCCTCTGCTGCGACAACTGCGCTCGCTGCACCGGGAGATCGCTCTCGTCTGGGCCGACGGCGGCTACACCGGCGGCCTTGTCGGCTGGGCGAAGGAGAAACTCGCGCTCACCTTGGAGGTCGTCAAACGCACCGACGACATGAACGGGTTCGTGGTGCTGCCCCGCAGGTGGGTGGTGGAACGCACGTTCGCATGGCTGATGCATTCGCGCCGTCTGGCCCGCGACTACGAACTCCTGACAACCACCAGCGAGGCGATGATCCAGTGTTCGATGATCACGCGGATGAGCCGCCGCCCGGCCCGGCCACGATCCCATGGCCGACACTGAACATCCCCGACGCCTCCTGGACCAGCCACCCTCGCTCCGCCAGACGCCTCATCTTCGACCGCACGCCCTCCACCTTCGCCGGCGTCGGCTCCAGCCCCAGCACCACCGTGATCTCCTTGGCCCGCACCGGCCCCTGGCCCGACCGGTCAACCACCATGCCCAGAATCCGCTGGTAATCGGGCGCGAGAACAGTCGCAGGCAGCCCTTCCTGCCAGGACGGCACAGTCGTCCCCGGCAACGGCAAAGGTGCGGGCACCGGTCTCGCCTCCGTCTCTGCCTCGGTCACGGCGGTGGTCTCGGCAGCGGACATGGCCAGGGCCTCGACGAGTTCCTCCCGCGCGATCACCCGCCGGTCCAGTTCGATCTCGGCCGCCTCCAGCACCGCAGCCGCCCGGGCCGCAGCCTCCCGCAGACCCTCGCCCGCTCGCGAGCAATCACTTCCCGCGCCTCCAGCAATCCCAGAACCGACGCCACCGCGCACCCCTCACCGAACATGCGGAACAGAACGCCGAAACTTTCCCTCACTCCGACCGAAACTGTTCCTGACCAGCAAAAAGCAAACGATCACGTTCGGTTGAGATACGGCTTCTGAGGGGCGCTGGATGGAGATCGGGCTTCGGGAACGATGGCAAGGGGTTTTCGCGGTCAGGCCGTCGGCCCGGCGGTCTCGGTGACTGCCAGTGCGAAGGCCTCCGCCTGAGTGGAGGGCCGGGTGCGGTGACGGATGAGGCCCAGTTCGGATTCGGGCAGGCCCTGCACCGCGACGAAGGTGAGGGAGTCGCGGCGCCCGTGGTAGTCGGCCGTGGACCGGCACAGCAGCATGGCGCCGCGATTGGCCGCCGTCAGACTCAGCCCTTCCTGGAGTGTGTTGACGCTGGGGCCGGCCGGTACGGGGAGGCCGCCCGGGGTCAGACCGGGGGCCTGGGCCCGTCGCCAGTACTCGGGGGCGTCACCGTCGATGCCGATGAGCCGGCAGTTGGCGAGTTCCTCGGCGGAGAGCGATTCCCTGGCGGCGAAGGGGTGCTGGACGGACACGGCGAGGGTCTGCGGTTGCCGGGAGAAGACCGGGCCGAGGAGGAGGTCGTTCTCGGCGACCGGCAGCAGGACCACCGCGCAGTCCACCTCCTGGCGGCGCAGCGGCCCGAAGGGGTCGGAGAGCGGGATCTCGACGATGTTGATCGCGCAGTCGGGATACCGGTCCCCGAACAGGGCGATCGCCCGGCTGAGGTAGTCGTCGACGGTGCCCTGGAAGCCGATGCGCAGCTCTCCGCCCATGCCCCGTGCGGCGGCCCGGGCCTCGTCGACCGTGGCGCGCAGGGCATCGTACGCGGGGCGCAGGTCCGCGAGGAAGCTCTCGCCCAGCGGGGTCAGGCACACCCGGCGGCTGGTGCGTTCGACGAGCGGGGCGCCGATGCGGCTCTCCAGGGAGCGCAGCAGTTGGCTGACCCGGCTCTGGGAGACGTACAGCCGCTCGCCCGCCCGTCCGAAGTGCAACTCCTGGGCGAGCATGAGGAACGTCTCCAGCTCGCGTATCTCGACACCGCTCATGGTTCCCTTTCTGCACCGCCGCTCCGCGTCGGCCGATCGAGTAGTCAAGCTTATCGAAGGATGAGAGATCGGCCGTTGTTCCCGCAGGCCGGGGCGGGTTGGCTGGTCGCATGGCACAGACTGAGGAAACTGCAGGCACCACCGCGGTGCCGGAGGGACCCGCGACCCGCGGCTGGCTGGGTGTCGCGGCGGTCGCGAGCGCGACGTTCACGGTGGTGACGTCCGAGATGCTGCCCGTGGGCCTGCTGACGCCCATCGGGGGCGCGTTGAAGGTAACCGGGGGCACCGCCGGACTGACCCTGACCATCACCGGCCTGGTCGGTGCGGTGTCGGCGCCGTTGCTGACACTGCTGTTGGGGCGGTTCGACCGGCGGACGGTGCTGTGTGCACTGATGGCGGTCCTGATGGTGGGCAACTTGCTCGCGGCCTGGTCGCCGAACTTCGCGGTGATGGTGGCCGCCCGCGTGCTGGTCGGCATCGGCATGGGCGGTGTCTGGGCGATCGCGGCGGGTCTGGCGGTACGTCTGGTGCCGCCGAAGTCGATCGGCTCCGCTACCTCGATGATCTTCAGCGGTATCGCGGTGGCGTCGGTGCTCGGTGTCCCGGCGGGTACGTACATCGGCGAACTGGCCGACTGGCGGACGGCGTTCGTGACGGTGGGCGCGCTGGCGCTGGTGGTACTGGTTGCCCTGGCGGTCCTGCTGCCGCGGCTGCCCGCCGAGCAGGAGGTGCGGCTCAGCGGTGTGGTGCGGCTGTTCGGCGAGGCGCGGGTGCGGACCGGGCTGGCCGTGGTGGCGCTGCTGGTCACCGGTCACTTTGCCGCCTACACGTACGTGCGCCCCGTGCTGGAGGAGGTCTCGGGGGCGAGCGCCGGGATGATCGGCACGCTGTTGCTCGTGTACGGAGTCGCAGGCGTGGCGGGCAACTTCGCGGCCGGCGCGGTCGCCGAGCGGTCGCCGCGTTCCTCCCTGTTGGTGATCAGCGCGGTGCTGGCGGCGACGGTCGCACTGGTACCGGTGCTCGGCGGCTCCGTCCTGACCGCCGGTGTGCTGCTCGTGGTCTGGGGCGTGTCCTACGGCGGCGTGTCGGTCAGCACCCAGACCTGGCTGCTGGTTTCGGCTCCCGAGGCCCGGGAGGCCGCCTCCTCGCTGTTCGTCGGCGTCTTCAACGGGCGATCGCCCTGGGCGCGCTGGCCGGGGGCTGGCCGCGGACGGCGTGGGGTCACCGCGGTGATGTGGCTGGGCGGCGGGCTCGCCGTCGCGGCCCTCGCGGTGACGGCGCTGGGCAAGGCGCCCTCGTCCGGGCGCCTCTGATACCGGGCCGGCGCCCACCCTTGGGCCGCGCCCACCCGGTCCGGGCGGGCGGGCGGCGCGCGCGCCGGCATCCGCAAGCCCACCCACGACCTACGCACCCTGATGAACGCCATCCTCTACGTCGACCGAACCGGCATCCCCTGGCGCTACCTGCCCCACGACTTCCCACCCCACCAGACCGTCTACGGCTACTTCGCCCGCCGGGAAGCCGGCGGCATCTTCGGCCAGCTCACCGGCATCCTCCGCAGCAAAGTCCGCCAGGCCGAGGGCCGCGCCAGCCAGCCCAGCGCCTGCCTGATCGACAGCCGGAGCATCAAAACCTCCGCCACCGTCCCCCTGACCAGCCAAGGCATCGACCCGGCCAAGAAAATCATCGGACGCAAACGGCACATCGTCACCGACCCCCCCTCGGCCTCCTGCTCGCCGTCACCGTCACCGCAGCAAGCGTCCACGACTCCGCGGCCGGCACCCAGCTCATGACCAAGGTCGCCGCACTCCACCCGACCGTCACCAAATCCTGGGCCGACAACGGCTACAAGACCAAAGCCGTCGAACACGCAGCCCAGCTCGGCATCGACCTCGAGATCGTCCAACGCGACCCCACCACCCGAGGCTTCCACGTCCAGCCACGACGATGGGTCATCGAACGCACCCTCGGCCGGCTCACGCACCACCGCCGCCTGACCCTTGACTACGAAACCCACCCCCCACCGATCAACCGCCATGATCCAGCTGGCCGCCATCAACTTCATGGCACGCCGCCTCACCCACGAAACCACCCTCAACTGGCGCGACACCTAGACCAAATGAAACAGACATCGGAGAACCAAACGCTCACTTAGTCGTCCCCGCCACCCTGCTGTGAGCGGGAATTCCGGCTCGCGCTGCGGGCCAGATCGCTGCCGAGCAACGTCACCTTGGCCACACCACGTGCCCAGCGAGGGGCGTCGCCCCGGGCCGCCCAGAAGACGCAGCCGCAGCCGCCGATGACGAGCAGAACGACGACCGACAGTATGAGCACGAGCATGCTCTACCCCTAATTCGTGTGATGGTCCGCACCATCCTGCCAGGCAGGCCTCACCTCCAGCAGTTTCGCGCGTGGGTCTGCTTACCGGTTTGACGGGGCGGCGAACACGTCGCGCCGGTCCTCCGACAAAGCGCCGGCCACCGATCCCACAGGCACTCAGGCGCTGGCCCGAGCCGATCCATTGGTGTTCAGCAGGGTGAGGCCGAGGTGGGTCAGCGTATGAAGGGCGGCTTTCCGTTCCCGGGTGAGAGTGGTCAGCCCGGCGCCGCGCAGGGTGGTGGCGTGCTCGCTGGCGCTGGCTGGTGATGTGCCCGCCCTCTGTGCGAGCTGCGTGGTGGTGCACGCAGGGTGGTCGGCTATGACGCACAGAACGATTGCCCTGGTGCGGCCGAGGAGCGCGATCAGAGCCGGTGGTACCGATGCATCGGCATAGCGCGTATGAGCGGAGGGGAGAGCCCATAAGGCCGCCGCGTCAACCGGGTTGCTCAGAGCCGGGTACACCATGACGACCGTGTCGGCCTGAGGGCCGGCGAACAGTTGGGGAACCGGCTCGCAGAACACCGACGGAGCCAGAACGAGCGGACGGCCCGCCAAGTGGAAGTTGGCCTCCCGGTGGACCAGGGGCCGATAGGCTGGGATATCCAGCACGGGGGGCTTCCCCACGGCCATCGGGCGCAGGCTGTCGAGCAGTTGTCCCACCCCGCCCTGCACCATGAGCCGCCCCCGCCGTGCCACCTCTCCCTGCAGGTGCTGGTCGATACGCCCCCAGTACGGGTCAACCGCGACGCGGTGGCAGCCCTGTAATGCGCCGGCCATCCTTCGCACCGTCCGCGGGTCGGCATCCATCACTTGGGCCAGCCACGGTGCCCGCCGCGTACTCGTGCGCGGAAGTACGGAGAACTCCGGGCGCAGCCGCCGCTGTGGCGCACTGACCAGCCTCTTTATTCCCTCGTCCATACAGCCCGCCGCGCCCACGAGAGTGAACAGATCGACCAGCCCACCGGCAGGAGAGCTGAGAAACCGCGCTGTTTCCCTCCCATCGGCGCTGATCCGCGGACCGGAATGCGCACGCCACCCACCGGACAGCGCCGCACGGTCACGCCGCTGCACAGTCCGCAGGCTCAGCTGCGTCTCTGCGAGTGGCCCCAACGCCGTGATCTGTACCCGCGCCAGGTCTTCGACAGCGAAGTGGACCCGTAACACAACATCCCCCCTTCACCCGCCCCGCGGATGATCCTTCCCGCCGTCCTCGTTTCGGGACAGCCCGAAAGAGTCGAATCCCGCACCGAAGTGGGTGGCTCCAGCAGCGGACTGCGGTTCAGCAGCAGCATCTGACAGATCACTGGGGCCAGCCGGCCGGCGTCACGGCGATAACCCCAGTCGGCCAGCACCTTGCATACCTGCTGGACGGCATCGTCGACGCGATCGGCACCGAAAATCCGGTGAGCCAAGGTCGGCCTCACGAAGCGGCCGAGCCGTTCGAAGGCCGTGAACTCCCCGAGCAGGTAGGCATAGACGAGGACGAACGGCCGAGCATTGGGACCAGACCGGCCGCGTCCCGCGCGAACCGCCGCTGATGACGGTCGTCCGCCGGCCAGTGCAGGGCCGCGAGGGCGTCCGCCAACGGCCGCGCCAGCCGGGCGACCGGCCGCAGAGACACCGCGTCGGGAGCGAGGCCGTCGCACCGGAGGCGCTCGATGTCGAGGTTCTGCAGTGCTTCCGCCTCGGCCTCAGTAAGCAGACCGTGACGGTCGTAGCGTGCGAGGTCGACGGGCCATTCCCATGCCGGAGTGCTGGTCGGGCGTGTGGCCGTGGTACTCGGTTGTGCGGTCACTCGGCGACCGCCTTGGCGAGGGTCAGCATGTCCATGCGCCAGGAGTGGATCTGCTGCATGCCCCGGTTCAGCTTCTCCGCCAGGTCGCGGCCGGAGAGGTGGATGTAGGTCAGCGTCGACTCGGTGCTGCGGTGCTGCGGTGCTGCGGTGCTGCGGTGCTGCGGTGCTGCGGTGCTGCGGTGCTGCGGTGCCCGGCGAACGAGGCGATGGCGTGCAGTTCCCAGCCCATTCGGGCCAGATCGGTCAAGCACAGATGCCGCGTGGTGTGGGTGGAGAACCGCGGCACGTCGGCGGTGAGAGCAACCCGCCGGATCACCTTGGACCAGGTCCAAAGGGACAGCGGCTGGCCGTAGTTGCGGCGCGACTCCGATAAGAACAGTGGTCCTCGGGCCCGGCTGATCGTGGCCCGATGCGCAAGGTATCCGGACAGTAGAACTCCGGTCGCCGCGGAGTACGGAACGACGCGCTCGCGCCGGGTCTTCGTGGTCTCGGCCCGAATCCGCAGGGTCCGGTGGGCGGGGTCGAGGTCATCGGTCCGCAGCGAGCACAGTTCCTCGCGTCGTAAGGCCGCGTCGTAGGCGAGGGCGAGCATGACACGGTTGCGTACGGGCTCGTCGCGCACAACGTCCAGCAGGTCCAGCCACTGCTGTTCGCCCGGGATCCACGGCAGCTTCGTCAGACGCGGAACCAAGCCTCGCTGGTGACCGCCGAAGTTCCGGCCGGGCGTGTAACGACCGCGGCCGACCGGGTTGGACTCCCGCAGGCCCCCTCGATGAGGTAGTCGTAGAACAGCCGCACCGGCACCAGCCGTTGTTGCAGCGTCGCGTTCGCGAGGCCAGCCCCGGAATCCAACGCGACGACGTTGGTCCCTCGACGGTTCGGACGCGTGCTCAGGTCCTTCACGAATGCGGCCACGTGCAGCCGGTTCGCGGTGACGGGATCGATACCGTCGCGCTCGCAGACGAGCAGGTACTCAGCAAGTCCTCGCGCGTACGCGTCGATCGTCCGGGGCGCCCGCCCCAGATCCGTCCATACCCATGGGGACGCCGCAGGATACGAGCTGCATCCTGCGGCGCGTGATTCCACGTAACTAATAGGCCAACGGTGTACTGGTACTTCACCCGGTGGCACGACGACGGCACCGTCGAGCGCGTCCACGACGCACTGCGGGACAGGGTGCGCGAGACTGACGGCCGCAATGCCGAGCCGAGCGCCGGCCTGATCGACTCGCAGTCCATCCGTACCGCTGACACCGTCCCCGCCGCAACCAGGGGCTTCGACGCCGGCAAGAAGGTCAAGGGTCGCAAGCGGTTCCTGGTCACCGACACCCTCGGCCTGCTCATTGCGGTCCATGTCGTCGCCGCGAGCGTCCAGGACCGCGACGGCGCCCGTCGACCGCTCTTGTAAGCCCGGCTCGACCACCCGCAGATCCAGAAGTTCTGGGCGGATCAGGACTTCGCCGACCGCCTGGTCGATTGGACCGCCCAGAACCTCGGCCGCGAGCTGGACATCGCCCGTAAAGACCCTGACCAGCGCGGCTTCCAGGTCCAACCCAAGCGGTGGGCGATCGAGCGCACTTTCTCTTGGCTCACCGCCCACCGCCCACCGCCGCCTCGCCCGGGATTACGAGACCATTCCGGACCGGTCGAGACCGTGATCCGCTGGGCGATGATCGGCATCATGGTCCGCAGACTCACTCGTGGCCGACCGGCGACGCGGCCGGGCCCGCACCCGCTCGTACGCACCGCAGCCGGACAAGCTATGTGACTCAGCTGAGCGATTCGAGGACGTCGGGCGTGCCGTCAAGGGCAGGACCACAGCCTGCGGGAAGGTGCGAAGCTACGAGTTCCACGGCCTCATCAGCAGTAACAGCGCCACCGATCTGCTCCCGCCCCGAACCGCGAGGCTCATGCAGCCGAAGGACACGGAAGTGCCGTTCGCCGTTGGGGAAGATCGAGGGCAGGTCTTGCGACCAAGGAAAGCGGGTGCACCGGCTGAACTGCAGCGATCCATGGCTGACCATCGGAAACAGAGCCCGGAGGGCAGGTTTTGCGTATGCCGCCTCTACAAGGGCCTTGTCGATGAGGTTCGCGTCCATCTCCCGCACGACCTGCCACGTGGCTGCCACAGGGCCGTCTGGTGCTGTCCCGAGTATGTCCTTCTGTGCCATGCCCGGACATTAGCTGACTATGCAACTGCTGGTTCGTACGCCGCCGATTGAATATCCGCCTGGCGCACCGGATTTCGTGCGGTCGCCCAGACTGCTACGTCCAGCCCTCCCGCAGCCCACGGTTCCGGCTCGTGGCCTCGACACGGTGAATGCATCACCGCACGGATCGCGCGAAGTCCCATCCCTCGCCTGGTGCCCTCCGATACGGTTACGCCTGGATGAACTTCTCGGCTTGGCGCGGGTGGGGGCGGGCGTGGGCGAGAGACGTGAAGAAGACAGAAGATACGACGTTTTCATCTCCTACAGTCACGCCTGGGACCGCGAGGTCGCCAGGGCTCTTCAATCACAGCTGCACAGGTTTGCCAAACCGTGGTACAGACCACGGTCGCTTAGGGTCTTCCGTGACGAGACTGACCTCAGTGCCACTCCGGGCCTCTGGCAGGAGATCGAGCGCGCCCTAAGCAAAGCCGACTGGCTGGTGGTCATGGCATCGCCCCGGGCGGCGGCCTCACCGTGGGTGCGCAAGGAGATCCAGTGGTGGCTGGACCACCGGTCCCCCGACCACCTCCTGATCGCCTGGACAGACGGCCGGCTAGTTTGGGACAACTCGAGTGGGACATTCGACTGGTCAAACACCGACGCCCTGCCGCACGAGGTGATGGCCAACGTCTTCACCGATCAGCCGCGGTGGGTGGATCTACGCTGGCTACACAATCCCGGGCAACTGAACGGAGCGAATCCACGCTTGCTCGAGTGCGCCGCGGAGTTCGTCGCTCCCTTCACCGGGAAGTCCAAGGCCGAACTCATCGGCGAGCACGTGCGCCAGCACCGGCGCACCGTCCGCTGGGTCCAGTCCACGATGGCCGTGCTGATCACCCTGCTGCTGATCGCCGTCTTGGGCGGTGTGACGGCGTACACGCAACGCAACACCGCGCTCGAGCAGACACTGTCCGCGCAGTCGCGCCGACTCGTAGCCGAAGCCTTGTCTATCCGGGACACCCAGCCCGGGCTGGCCCGGCAGCTGCTGGTTCACGCCTATCGAATGTCCCCGACCACTCAGGCGGTCGGCGCCCTTCTCGGCAGTGCCTCGATACCCCGGGTCATCAAGGCGACCGGGTACTCACGAACGATGGCTTACAGCAGCCAAGGGGACGTCCTCGCGGTGGTAACGGAGCACGGCGTGAAGCTGTACGGCTCTGCCAACCTGGAGGTTCTGGCTTCGCTGGGCGGGCCTGACGGCCATACGCACGCCGTCGCACTCAGCCGTGATGGCAAGCTGCTGGCGACCGGTGAAGCCGACGGCGACGTGAGACTTTTCGACATCACGTCGATCCACCGGCCACGACTGCTCGGATCGGTGAGTACAGGCACTGGCGCCCTCCAGGGCCTGCTCTTCAGTCCTCACGCGCCACTGCTGGTCTACAGCACTGCCGACTCCACCGCAGGTGTGCTGGACGTCGGGGACACCGCCCGTCCGACACCGACGAGCACCGTACCGAGCTTCAGTGGCGGATTTCTGAGTGCCACGACCGGTCTTGCGATCAGCCTCGACGGCGCTGTCCTGGCCACCACGGCCGAAGACGACAGCGTGCGCGTGTGGAGTCTTTTAGAATCTGGCCGGCTCACCCCTCTAGCAAAGGTGAGTGGCCCCGTCCACGACATGGCTCTGAGCCCGGACGGATACATGCTGGCCGTCGGGGAAGGGGACGGCACGGTCCGCCTCTGGGACGTCGCGGGGCCGGCGCGTTCCGTGGAACGGGCACGGCTGCATGTGCAGAGCGGGTCCCCCCAGGCGATGACGTTCTCCGCCCAGGGAACGACAATGGCCATTGGGGGCGCAGACGGGACGATCCGCCTGTGGGACGTGTCCGACCCCCTTCGCCCTCAATCGGGTGCCCTCCTCACTGGTCACAGTTCGGAGGTGTCCCATGTGGCCTTCAGCCCCGACGGGCACACGCTTGCCTCCGTCGGCAGCGACGGAGCACCTCTCGCGGCCGATGGTAGCCACACCCTCAACGGGACCGTCCGGCTGTGGCCAGTGTCGGGTGCTGAACGCTCCTCGCACTTCACCACGCTACTTGCTGGGGGGACGGATAACACGCCCTCCTTCAGCGGGGACAGCCGCCTGCTGGCGGCAGGCCATCCCACAAGCATCTGGGAGGTGGGCGATCACGGGCATCGCAGAGTCGGCGGTGTACGCACCTTCAATCAAGGCGGCCAAGCGGTGTCGTTCAGCCCCCAGGACAGGCTTCTCGCAACGGGAGTGCCGGCCATCTTGTGGGACGTGAATCACCCCGCTCGGCCACGGAACCTGACCCCGGGGACAACCCAGTCGGGTGGCGCCCAGGCCGTCGGCTTCAGTCCCACCCGCCCTGTTCTGGCCACAGCACAAGACACCGTCCAGCTGTGGGACATCAGCCGCCGTGACCGTCCGGTCCTGATCTCCACGCTGTCACGTGCCGACACCTCTTCCCAAGCCCTTGCCTTCAGGAACGACGGAAGGATCCTGGCGGCGCTGGATCCCCAGGGTGCCGTTGTGCTGTGGGACGTCGACCACCCCACCCGGCCTGCCGTACGGAGCAGGATCAAGCCCCCCAAGGGGGAGACCCGGTACCGGTCCCTCGCCTTCAACACCGACGGCCGCACCCTGCTCGTCGGCGACAGCACCGGGGCAGTGACGGTGTGGAACGTGGCGGGCGTGAGCAGCCCGAGGCGAGGACGTGTCTCCGAACACCACACCAGCGCCGTCACCGGTCTCGCCTTCCACCCCGGAAAACCCATCGCCGCCAGCGCGGGCGAGAACGGCAGCATCAGCCTGTGGGGTGTCAGCGCGCCAGCGGGGCTTGTGGGGATCGCCACGCTCGGCGAGGCGGCGGGGAGGTACCGTCCAACAGCCGTGTCCTTCAGCCCGAACGGAAGATGGTTGGCTGCCAGCGATGCGAGCGGTGTACGCCTGTGGAACGTCGATGAGGCCAGCATCCTGCGGCGCCTGTGCGCCGACTCGTCCCGCATCACCCCGGACCAGTGGGCGCAGTACCTTCCCGAGTACGCCTACGATCCTCCCTGCGCGCAGAACGGCACGGGACAACGGAGAGACAGTGAAAACCCGTAAGCACCGTAGCGTCCGGTTCATGTCGCTGAGCGTCATGCTGACCATCACCGCCTGCCGGATCCCCCCCGGCCCGGGCCGCCGATCACCCAGGCCCCACCGCCCCGCCCTCAGCACCCGCTTCCGCAGCGGCCACAACACCGCCCTTGACGGACATGGGAGCAGCTCCTGAGGACCTGCGTGACGTCGACTGGGACGCTGTGCGTATTCCGGGGGACTTCTGCTCCGTACCAGGCGCTGTCCGACTCAGGGATGGCGGCGCCAAGGCTTCCTCCGACGTCTGGGGGACGGTGCACGTGGGCAGCCATGAGAAGGCTGGGTACGGCGACATCGACGGTGACCGCCGGGAGGAGGCGGTCATCCACGTCAGCTGTGACAACGGCGGAGGCACCGCCAGCGGGCGACTCGCCTCCGCGGCCGTCGTGTTCACCCATATCGGGAGCCGCCTCATCGCCCTCGGCACCGTCATCCCTCAAAAAGACCCGCCGCAGGCCAACCCCACGCGCCTCTATGCGGAAGCGAAGCCAGGACGTGTCGTTGCGCGCGAATTCTGGTACCGGCCGACCGACGGCACCTGCTGCCCGAGTGGGGAGGCCACCACCATCTGGAAGCTGCGAGGGGGCAAGCTGATGCCGGGCGCACCCCACATCACCGCCTGAAGGCCTCTTCCGTGGGCCGACGGCCGACTCGATGAACTGCTCATGGATACCTACGACGCAACGTGTATGCGACGCCGGTGCTGCTGCGTCAACGCCCTGGAGCACAACGCGACGGCGCCGCCCGGTGCCGGATCGTAACCGCCCCCAAGTTGACCGCCCTGTGAAGCTTCCCGTCGATGTTGGACACCTGGAGGCTGGGACGTGAGGTTCCAGAGGAAGTAGTGCCAGGTGGGGAGTAAGAGCAATCGCAGCAGGCGGTACGCGGAGGAGTTCAAGCGGGACGCGGTCGCCCTCGTCCGCTCCTCCGGCAGGACCGTCACCGAGGTGGCCCGGGAGCTCGGTGTCAGCGCCGAGGGACTGCGCAACGGGGTCCGGCAGGACCAGGCCGACCGCGGTCAGGGGGCGCCGGGCGAGCTGACGACGGCCGAGCGGGAGGA
>RHMC01000153.1 GCA_003719395.1 Streptomyces altiplanensis | reverse complement strand
CACGTTGAACGACGTCGTCACGGGGCGCCGTCCTCCTTGTCGGGCACCGCCGCCACACGGTGCCCGGAGGCCGGCGCGGTCCGCGAGCGGAACGCGCGCAGGACCTGGACCACAGTGAGGCCCAGCACGGGGGCCAGCGCGCCGATGAGCGCCGCGTGACCCATCGCCGCCATCACCATGCTCCAGCCGAACACCACCAACATCACCAGCGCCAGCGCCATTGCCGCCGCTATCTGCTTCCTTGTCATCACCAGTCCTTGGTGTCGTGCCGCAGTCATCCGGAAGACCACGCCGAAGAGGGCCCCTCAACGAGCGGGTGCCGAGCCGTCGTTGAGGGAGCATCAGCATGGACCGGCACAGGCCCATCACGCGACGTGATCATGGAATTACGGAACATTAGGAGTCGCGGACGGTCAGCCACGCGGCCGGAGGTGACCGTTCCGGTGAATGCAGAGCACGCCACGGGAGCCCGGCGGGTGAAGTTCCCGGTTTTCCTTGCAATCCCACGGGCGAGCGTCATATGGAGACAGGACACCTCGGTGTCGCCCTTCCATCCGGAAGAGGCCCGGCCCCCGTGCCGAAAAAAGGGGGTACGTGCCAGCCCGTTCCCGCCCGGCCTGAGATAGAGGCCGGGCGGGAACGGAGCACCCCTTACAAGGGGAGATGACCGTAGCGCAGGCCACTGACAACACCCCGCGGCGCCGACCGGCGAGCTCACCCCTTCGGTCGGTCCCCCGGCCGCCGGCGAACCAGATCCCGGCATCGCGGCGTCACACCGGACATGAGCATCCATGAGCAGCACATCGCCGAGCCCGGCCTCGTAGTCCTGGACGTCACCGCCGCCGACGAGAACACCGTCCGCACGGTAATGGAGACCCTGCAACGGCACTGGGCCACCTCCGGCGTGATGCCGGTACGGCGCACCCCGGGCGAGGCCGGGGTGAAGACCCGGCTGTACGCGGACACCCGCCGCCCCGGCACCAGCGAAACGCCAACCCGACCGAGCCAGGGCGTATCACCGGACCAGTAGAAACGGCCCCGCACCCCCGGACCGACCACCCACGGCTCGCCGGGGCACGGACCGTACAGAACGCGGCCGCCGGGACCGAACTGTCCAAGCCCCGTCATCAGCACGGCTCCGGTGTCGATCCCCTCCGGCAGCCAGCCCGTCACGCCCAACAGCAGACCGCCCAGCAGCCCACCGATCAGCACGGCATAGTCCTGACCCGGGAGCGAGGCTGGCGGGCTACAGGGCGCCGGCGGCTGCTGCGGTGAGCAGAGCGAGGGGAAGCGAGGGCGATTGCATGGGGTGCCCTTACTCGGGCAGGCTGTGGGTGCCCCGGGGTAGCTGGCTGGCAATCGTGCTGGTGACGGAACAGCCCGCCCCGGGGCATTGCCGTGTCTTCAGGCGTGATCGCTGCTGGCTTCGCGGGCCCTGCGTCACGGTTCCGGGTCGGAGACGAACCGGCCCAGCCGAGCTTCGACGGGATGCTCTGCGAGTTGGGTGGGCGCCTCTTCGCGCTTCGCGACGGCTCCGGCGAGTTCAGCAGCCCTTCGGTGTCCTCCCGCGCGAGCGAACGCCAGGCGTCCTGGCGGGCGCGGGGCCCTCACCTGCGGCCGCCACCACCGAGCGAACTTCGGCGGTCATGGTCAGGCTGCGCGGCTCGCGATCGTGCCGAAGACGTCGCTGAAGGGGTGGGCCTGGCGTGTGGTGACCATGACCCAGGCGCCGCTTCGATGCTGGCGGGCGTGTGTTGTGTAGTACTGGACCTCAGCCGGGGTGAGGACCTTCAGGTCGCCGAACACGTAGTACAGCGGTGTGGGCGCGTGCACGGCAGTGAAGAGCAGGCCGGCGGCCAGGGTGGCGCTGCTGATGGCGTACCTGTCGGTGTGGGTGCTGGGCATGCGGTCTTTAGCGTCGATGGTGATGAGTTCGCCGTCGCGGGCGGCGATGAGGTCGGGGAAGTAGCGCAGGGCGGAGGCCGTGCGTGCCAGGGCATGCCGGATCGGTGGTGCGTAGATGCCCTGCCCGCAGCGCTGGACTGTCCATCCGCGGGCGCGGAGCGCAGTGGCGACGCGTGCTTCGTGGGCTTCGCCCACCTGCTTGCGCTCCTGCCAGTGCGTCACCATGTGTGCCCCTTCCCCGATCCGCCATGGGTGATACGAAATAGATCTCGTTTCGTGCTACTCCCTTGTGACTATGATGCCCCTCATGGCGGCATACGTAGACTCACGGTTTCGTCCCACGCTCTGGCCCGGAACCCCTGTGCCCGCACCGGAGTTGACGCCGCTGGCCGGCGCACGGGCCGAGGGGGACTGGATCGTCTGGGACATCCAGGGGCCCGACCGCGGGCCTTCCGGTCCGCTGCCCGAGGACTTCTACCTCCGCGAGCTGATGAACCTCGACCTGGACGACATGGACACCGTCGCCGACTGGATCGCCACATGGGGCCACTTCGCAGACAGCTTCTTCGAAGCAGCCACCTGGGACGAGGAAGACATGAGGCTGCTGCACGACGTCCTTGCCATCGAGCGCCCCGACCGGGCCGGCGGCCAGGTGCACCGTGACGTGGTCCGCCTCCACGCCCGTCAGGCGCAGAAGGCGATCAGTACCTGGCTCGCCTGCCGCCAAGAGGGCGGGCTCGAGCAGCTGGTGGCCGCCGAAGTCACCGAAGAGCACCTCGCCGCCCTGCGCGCGGACAACCCGCACCTGGACGGCACATGGCCCCGCGACCTGAAAGAACTCAGCGATGTCCTGATCACACTGAGGCTCCAGCACCTCGAGCGGACCCTCAACGCCGCCCTGCACGTCTTCAGCATCGGCATCGGCACCCTCAGCGAACGCCGGCCCACGATCTACGCCGCCGCCTTCCTCCAGCTCTACAACCACCTCGCCGAAAACGCCACCATCCGCGAGTGCGCCAACGAAACCTGCCGCCGGCCCTACGTACGCCAACGCGGCCGCGCCGAATACGGCCAGAACCGCACCACCGGCACCAAGTACTGCACCCGCGAATGCGCCCGCGCCCAAGCCCAGCGCGAACACCGACGCCGCCGCAAAACAGCCGCCACCCAGACCTCCGGCATGCTCGACACCGACCGGCACACAGCCATGGAGACGCGCCTGTGATCCGCCTGCATGAACACCAGATCACCCAGAGGTCGGCGTTCCGCAAATGGGTGGGATTCCCTGCAAGATCATCTGTTCCCCCTCAGGGGCCCGGGGCACGATCGTGTCAGCGACCGGCTCCGGCAAGACAATCACCGCCGCCGCGTGCGCGCTGGAGTCGTTCGCGAACGGCCGGATCCTCGTCACGGTCCCGACCCTGGACCTGCTCGCGCAGACCGCCCAGGCGTGGCGCCTGGTCGGTCACCAGGCGCCGATGGTCGCGGTGTGCTCGCTGGAGAACGACGCGGTCCTGGGCTCGCTCGGGGTGCGCACCACCACCAACCCCATCCAGCTCGCCCTATGGGCGTGTTCCGGGCCAGTCGTCGTATTCGCGACGTACGCATCGCTGGTCGACCGCGAGGACCCGGAGGACCCGACGGGGCAGGAGAAGGTGCGCGGGCCGCTGGAGGCGGCGCTGGCGGGCGGGGAGCGGCTCTACGGCCAGCAAATGGCCCCGTTCGACCTCGCGATCGTGGATGAGGCCCACGGAACCGCCGGCGATCTTGGGAGGCCCTGGGCGGCGATCCACGACAACCAGCGGATCCCGGCGGACTTCCGGCTCTACCTGACCGCGACCCCGCGCATCCTCGCCGCCCCCCGGCCGCAGAAGGGCACCGGCAGCCAGGAGGTGGAGCTCGCGACCATGGCCGACGACCCGGAGGGCACCTACGGCGCGTGGCTCGCGGAGCTCGGTCTGAGCGAGGCGATCGAGCGGGAAATCCTTGCGGGATTTGAGATCGACGTGCTGGAGATCCGCGATCCCTCGCCGGTTCTCGGGGAGTCCGAGGAGGCGCGGCGCGGCCGGCGCCTGGCGCTCTTGCAGACGGCGCTCCTGGAGCACGCCGCCGCGTGGAACCTGCGTACGGTCATGACGTTCCACCAGAAGGTCGAGGAAGCCGCGGCGTTCGCGGAGAAGCTCCCGGAGACGGCAGCCGAGCTGTACGTCAACGACACCTCCGACGCCGACCTGGCCGCCGCCGACAAGCTGCCGAAGTCCTCCATCGACGCGGAGTTCTACGAGCTGGAGGCCGGCCGCCACGTACCGCCGGACCGTGTGTGGTCGGCGTGGCTGTGCGGCGATCACCTCGTGTCCGAACGGCGCGAGGTGCTGCGCCAGTTCGCAGGCGGCATCGACGCGGCCGGACGCCGGGTGCACCGGGCCTTCCTCGCCAGCGTTCGCGTGCTCGGGGAAGGCGTCGACATCACCGGCGAGCGGGGAGTCGACTCGATCTGCTTCGCCGACACCCGCGGCTCCCAGGTGGAGATCGTGCAGAACATCGGCCGGGCGCTGAGGCTCAACAAGGACGGCTCCACCAAGGTCGCCAGGATCATCGTGCCGGTGTTCCTGGAGCCGAACGAGGACCCGACCGACATGGTCGCCAGCGCCTCGTTCCGCCCCCTTGTAGCGGTCCTCCAGGGCCTGCGTTCGCATGACGAACGTCTGGTCGAGCAGCTCGCTTCCCGGGCGCTCACGAGCGGCAAGCGCAAGGTCCACGTCCGTCGTGACGAGGACGGGCGGATCGTCGGGGCCGGTGGCGAGGGCGACGGCGAGGACCAGGAGGACGACACGCAGGCCGCCGCCGAAGCCGCCCTGCTCCACTTCTCCTCTCCCCGGGACGCGGTGACCATCGCGGCCTTTCTGCGCACCCGGGTGTACCGGCCGGAGTCGCTGGTGTGGCTGGAGGGCTATCAGGCCCTGCTGCGCTGGCGAGCGGAGAACGAGATCACCGGCGTCTACGCCGTGCCCTACGACGTTGAGGTCGAAGTGGGGGTCACGAAGTCGTTTCCGCTTGGCCGGTGGGTGCATCAGCAGAGGAAGGCGCTGCGGGCGGGTGAGCTGGAGGAACGGCGCAAGACGCTGCTGGACGCCCCGGAGGCCGGGATGGTGTGGGAGCCGGGCGAGGAGGCGTGGGAGAACAAGCTCGCCGCGCTCCGGTCCTACCGGCGGGCCATGGGGCACCTCGCGCCGCGTCAGGACGCGGTGTGGGGCGAGGGCGCACAGCGAAGAGATCGCGGTCGACGGCGAGGCGGAGCCGGTGATCGTGAAGCTGGGCGTGTGGATCTCGAACACCAAGTCTCGGCGCGACAAGCTCACCGCCGATCAGCTCGGCGCCCTCGCGGAGCTGGGGGTGGACTGGGCTTGACCAAGGCAGGCCCGGCTGTCCGTGGTGGGCGGCTGGTGCTCACTGCCTGTCTCGGGGTGGGAAGAATCCTTGGCGTTCCGAGCCGTCCACGCTGAATGCGTGGACGGTGGCACGCCCTCTGATGCTCGCTGGCGGTGTCGGGTTCTCAATCACGATGACCTGGCCCGGCGGATTCTCCAGGAGGTCGCGGTAGAAGTTCTCGGCGACGTCGGCGGTCATCAGCTCGGGACGGTCTTCGTGCGGGTCTTCGGGCCGGCGGTAGGTGAGGACCGGAGTGTCGAGCACGACGAAGCCCGGGTGGATCAGGTCGCGGGCTGTGTTCCGGCGCGCGAGTGATACGGCGAAGGCGGCGTGGAGGATGGACCGCATGCCCCTTCCGCGGCTCTTTCGCGGTTGTCCGTCAACGGAGAGCTCGGCAGTTGTCGGGTCGTAGCGGACGCGGTTGCTCCCCGGAACATGCCAGGCTTCCAAGGTCTCATGGATCATGCGCTCGAAGTCGGCGACGTCGGCGGCGGGGATGCCGTCGGGACGGGCAGCCGGCGGAGCAGGAGCCACAGTGGACAGCGATGCCTTGAGGTCTTCGAGCTGCTCGATCTGAGCGTGCAGGGCCAGCTCGCTTTCGACCCGTGAGCGGGCGTTCAGGAGTTCGGTGGCGTCCGTGTCGACCGGTCGCATCCGTTGATCGAGTGCGCGGAGCTCCGCAGCGTTGTGCGTGAGCTCTTCGTGTCGGGCAGCGCGGGCCGATTCGATGTCCGCTGCCTGCTCTTCCAAGTCCTCGATCATGAGGAGCAGGTCACTGAGCAGGTCCGTTGTCTTACGCGTCTCTGCAGATACAGACGCTGCCAGCTGGGTGCTCTCGGCGAGGTGGTGCTCCGGGTGCTGGTGCTGGGGCTCGGCGCCGCAGAAGACGCAGGTCCCGGTCTGGAAGTAGCCCAGGAGGGTTCCGGCTTCACCGACCATCTGGAGCCGGGCCAAGTCGGACTCGTACTGCTCTTTCAGCAGAGCGAATCGTGCCAGCAGCTGTTGGACCTCGTCGCCGCGCTGCTGGGCCGCGAGGTTGATCTCTTCCAGGCTCCGGCGGTCACGGAGAAGGTTGGTGCGGACTTCCGCGAGTTCGACGGCGGCGGTGGTCACCTCGCCGAGGGCCACCTGCAGGCGGTCGAGTTGCTCCCGCAGTTGCGACTGGTTCGCCTCCATCGTGAGCTTTCCGCGGGTCTCGTCGATCAGGTGGTCGATGACCGCGATCTTCCCCTTGCCGAACTGCTTCTCCAGTTTGCTGGGCGCTGCAGGGCGTTCCGGCTCTTCCTCTCCGCTGAGGAGGAGTTTGAAGACCGACTTCTCTCTGGTCTCGTTCAGGGGATTCCGGGTGCCGAGTACCGGAGAGTGCTGATCTGCCATGCGTGTGTCGTTGACGACGGCCAGGCGCGCGAGGTCCCGAAAGTTCAGCGGCAGCACGTTCCCGCGGCCGCTCTGAAGAATCCGCTGGCCGTCGATCCCCAAGACGGTCAGCAGGTAGCGGGAGATGTTCTTCTTCGACTGGGCGTTGTGCTTCGACTTGAGAGTCTCGGCCGCTGGCTCCGATGGCATCTCGCGCAGATCATGGTTGAACACCTCGATGGTGTCGCCGCCGACGGCGCGGGACAGGGTGAGACTGCGGCCGTCGCTCACCCGCAGGCCCAGGAGGATGCGGGTGTAGCCGTCGTCCTCCGGGATGGACTTGAGTTCGCTGGCGCCCAGCATGTAGTCCACGGCCTCTTCGACGTAGGACTTGCCCGTGTCGGAGGCTCCGTAGATGACCGTCAGGCCGGGACTGAATTCCACTGCCGCCGGGGGCTTGTCCATGCCGAGGAAGGTCAGGTGGACGAGCGTCAGTCTGATCACAGGACGTCCTCTCCCAGGTCGCCGGGGCTCACGTGGATGCGGTCAGACCAGCGCTGGGTGATCTGCTTCATGCCCTCGCGGACGTCCGTTCCTTCATGCATGTAGGTGGTGGTGAGCCAGTCAGCCCGTTCGATGAGCTGGCCGACGTAGGGGGCTTCCAGGGCGCTGAGGAAGCTCGCTGCCTCGTCTGTAGCCCCGTACATGAAACCGTGGTCGGTGGTCGTCATGTCGGCTAGGCCGGCGCGCAGCAGGACCATGAGGCCCTGCTCGATGAGGCGCCGGCGCAGGCCGAGCTCGCCGGGGCTGGCGGGCAGGTCGGGGTGGAGGCTGGCGGGGCCGTGGTCGAGGTCGCCGCTGTGGAGCATGGCGTGGTCCAGGTAGACGAGCTGGGCGATGTCCAGGCGGCGGGGGAAGGTCTCTGACAGGAGGATCAGAGCGCGCATCCCGGCCTCCACGGGGCTGTTGAGAGCGGTCACTGGGTCTCCTCTTTGCACCAGGTCAGCCGGTCGTCGTTGGCCAGGCGATGGCACATGCCCTTGAGGTCGATGACTTTCACCACGGGGGCGAGGATGTTCGCCGGGTTCGGCTGGTGGGCGACGGCCGCGTCGAGCACGGCTTCGAGCCGTGCGTAGCCGCTGGCGTGGTCTCGGTCTTCGATCTCGATCAGGGCGTCGTACAGGTCAGTCTCGATCGCGGTGTAGGTCGCTTCCGGGACGCTCTCCTGCGCGAAACGCCACAGCGACTCGGCGTGGAAGAAGGCGGCGCGCTGGCGGAAGAGGTGGCCGCTGACCTTCGCATGGTCGCGGGCCTCTTGCAGCGTCTCCAGGGCGAGGCCGTGCTTCGCGTTGTAGGCGTCCAGCAGCTTGCGGACGTAGACGGCCTCGTGGGGTGCCTGGTCGGTAGGGGCCGGGTCGGCGACAGGGCGCGGCTTGAGCGGTTGCGGGAAGCGCCTCACGTGGTGGGGGGTAGCAGCATGCAGGTCGAGAATCTCTTCGAGGTTCCTGGCTTCGAACATCGAGAAGTCCGTCGCCTGAGCCAACTCCCCCACGGCCTTGCGCATCTCCGCACTGAGCTTGGGCTTGATCCCGAGCTTGGAGTCCTTGTCGTTCCACGCCGCGAAGAACTCGTCCTTCAGCTGGGGCGGGTTGAGCAGGAGCCGCTCCAGTCCCGTGCCGATCTTGGGCGCGACAAAGACGTAGCGCTTGGGCAGCTCGTAGGTGCCGAGGATCTTCGCGACGAAGATCTTGACCATCTCCGGGAAGGCGTCCGCCTGCCCGAGGGCCTTGGCGTAGTGCTTGCACTGATAGCAGTGCCATTCACCCGCGGTGCCCTGCTCTGAGAGGCAGGCCGCGACGTCCGCTCCACGATCGCCGGCGCCACCCATCCTCTGCACCCGGACATAGGGACGCCCAGCCCACGTGCCGAACTGGTGGACCCACTCGACGGTGAAGTCCTCCCAGTCGTCCGCGTTATAGATCCACTGCAAGTACACCTGAGGCGTTGGCAAGGGAGCGCTATGGGTCGGCGGGGCAACCACGACGACGTCCGGCGCCTTGGGCTCCGGAAAGCCTTCGAACACCGGCCGAGCCCCGTCCCTCCCCGGCTCAAGCCTTCCTGCCACTGCCCACCCCCAGCCCCACCGCCACGCAAGATCACTCACGGTAGTGATATCACCCCGCATGGTCCGTCAGGAAGGCACCTGGGCAGCCTCACCCCATGGAGTTGGTAGTCGATCTCCCCCGGCCGCAGCCGGCCCGCGCCGAACCCGGCCCATCATCGACAGCCACGTCCAGGCGTGGCCAGGAGGAGCGGGAGCACAAGCTGAGGGCCTGGATCGGGAATCAGCGCAGCCGGGCGGCGACGCTGACGCCGGAGCGGATGGAGCTGCTGTCCGCGATCGGGATGCGATGGTCGTGAAAGGGCGCCCACGTCGGGCTGGCCACTGGGAGGTGTCAGGTCGCCGCTGGCACGTTTGGTATGGCTGTAGGCAGGGTCCGGATGCGTAGCATGCCGTCTGTGCCGCCTGTGGCGAAGAGTCTGCTGTCCGGTGAGAAAGCTGATGCTGTCACGTGGCCGTTGTGACCGATTTGCGGGCTGGGAAGCTCGGTCCAAGTGGCTGTTTCCCAGATGCTGAAGTGGAAGTCTGGGTCCTCCGGGGCATCGGAAACCCGGTCGCCGCTGATGGCGACGAGGATACGTCTGTCCGGTGAGAACGCCATCTCTGTGACCATGTTTCCTGGGCACTCGAGGGGCTCGTGGATCATCTGGCGTGTGCGTATGTCCCAGAGCTGAACATCTTCGCTGCCGGTGGCCAGCAGGTCGTTGTGTGGTGAGAGAGCCAGAGCGGTGACGTTCGAGGCATGGCCACGGAGGGGGCCGTCGATTTTCGTCTGTTCTTGCGCCTTCCAGAGGTGGGCGACGCCTTCGGTATGGCCAGTGATCAGCAAGCCGTCGGTGGAGAGTACTGAGGCGCTGGTGAGGTTGCTGGCGAAGTGCTTCTCCGTCTTCTGTGGTTGCCGGGGATCGGTAATGTCCCAACGGCGGATCGTGCGTCCCTGGACATAGAGAGACCGGCCATCGGGGGCGAAGAGAAGACTGTCGACGAATCCGCTGGTGTGGAGGGGCTCTGCAACGAGGGTTCGGCTTTCCACGTCCCACAGGCGGGCGGTTGCGTCCTCGCTTCCCGTCGCCAGGAGCCGACCGTCGGGAGAGAAGGCCACACTCGTCACACGGTCCGTGTGTCCGAAGAGCGCCGGTCCCGCCCTGCGCTGTGCGACGGTGTCCCACAACTGCACGGTCTTGGCGCCGTGTCCGGTAGCCAGGAGATGGCCGTCAGGGGAGAACGCCACCGCCCACACCCCTCCGAGATCCTCAGCGGTCGGGGGCAGCTGCACATGCTCGCCCCGGCGCAGCGCGGCGAGGACGACCTGCTCAGACAGGGCGGCGTGGTGCTCTGTCGGCAGCGAGGCTGGGGCGTTGCTGCTCTGCGCGTGGCGCAGCAGAGACAGCCGCTGCCAGCGATCCCGCCACTGAGGCAGGTCCGGATGCTGCAGTGAGGCGATCTTGTTGGTGTCGTAGGCCAGCAGGACGCGCACCAGGGTGAGGTAGTAGTCGCGACTGGGCAGAGTATGGCCTCGCAGGGCCGCGCTGATCCCGGAGGCGGACAGGTTCTGGCCGCGCGGAGCCCGAGCCGCGATCTGTGCGAGCGTCGGGTCACCATGCAGTGCCCTGAGCGTGCGCAGTTCTGCAGCAGCGAGCCTCAGCTCTCGCCCGAAGTCACCCTTAGCTGTGCGCACATCGCTCCCAAATCCGTGTACGACCGCGGCTGTTCCGGCCGTCTGTCCAGGTTAGGGAGCAGTGCTTGCAGATGACCGGAGAATGCTGCAGCCCGCTGGATTTGGCTGGAGAACTGCGCAGACTCACTCGGGTGCTGCTGTGTATGCGTCTTTTCGCGCTGTGCAAAAGAACGACCACGGCTGAGCTCGACTGGGTGCCAAGGAGGTAGTGATGACAACCCGCCAGACACCCGGGGCAACACCCGCGCCGATCGCCGCTACGCTGAACACGCCACCCTGGGCCAGGGCCGAGACCCCACAGGGACGCTCTCAGGCAGAGAGCCGCAGCAGGACTGCCGACCGCGCGGCGCACACCCCCGCGGACGACACCACGCAGGTGTCCGCTGTCCTCGATCTCTCTGCTCAAGGGAGCAGCATCATGACCCGGGACAACGTTCCCGCGCCCGTCCAGCCGCCTGACCCCGCGCCCGCCCCGCAGCAGCCCGCTGTCGGTGCCGGCCTGACCGCCGCGATAGGCCAGGGCGCCGCCGAAGGTGCCGCCCGGTCCATCACGGCCCGGCTGATGGACAAGTTCCTCACCAGCCGCCGACTGGCTCAGAGCCCTGTGGCACGCGCTACCGAAGCCCTGGGAGTAACCGCCACGGCCGGGCAGGACGGACCTGCCCGGCCGTTTCACCGCTCGCGTGTCAGCCGCGGAAGCGGGAGAGCCAGGTGCCGCCGGCCTTCTGCTCGGGCACCACCTGGTCGTGCTCCTGGTACTCGGGCCCGGCCTGCGCGGCTTGGCGTTCGGCGGTGAGGGCGCGCTGCTTGCAGCCGTCGCACAGGTGCGGGTGGGAGTCCTTCGGGGTGCCCCAGTCCGTTGCCTGTGCCGCCTCCCACCGGGCGTCGGTGAACCGCGCCCCGCAGCCGGTGCAGGCGGGACGGCGGGCCTCCCGCTCGGCTGCCTTCTTCGCGGCCTGCTCCTCGGCTGCCCGCCGCACCTTCGCCTGGTGCTCCTCCTGGTGGGCCCTGGCCTCTTCCCGGGAGCGGGCTTCGGCCGCCTCACGACGGGGGTTGCCTATCGCCTCCCGCAAGGGTTGCATCCGGTCGCGGCCGAAGCGGAAGAACACCGGTCCGTTCGGGCCGTGCTCGGTCAGGTTCCCCAGGCCGGTCGCGATGATCGGGATCTTCCCGTCGTAGTCGTGGTAGCCCTTGCGTTGCTGTCCCTGCCACAGGTGGGAGGTGAGCTCGCTCAGTTTCGAGACGGTGATGTTGGGGTTGCGCTCGCCGAGCTTGTTGAAGACCAGCAGGACGGGCGGGTGCGTCCTGTCACCGGTCCAGGTGTCCGGAGCGTTCCAGCGGGTGCGCCACATCGGGCGCTCACGGCCGTCGGTGTCCTTCACCTTCCGCCGGAAGAAGCGGGCGTACTTCTGAAGCTTGTCGGCGAGTTCCTCCGGCGTCTCGTGGCAGTTGTCGACCTCGATGAACAGCAGCGGCACCTGGTCCTGCGGTGCGGTGAGAACCAAGTCGGCCTGGGCGCCGCCCTTGCCGGGCGCGTTCCAGGTGCCGGTGGCGGGCAGCGGGACCTCGGTCCAGAACGAGGCGATGGTGCCGATGCCGTCCGGTGAGTCGACGGCGGCCTGAGCGGCGGCCTGGACGTGCGGCGGGTCGTCGGCGAGCCGGGTCAGGTTCGGCTTCGGGCGCAGCAGCGCGATCACCGTCTCGTTGACGGACATCGGGTGGGAGGCGCCGCTGGAGCCCGCGCCGCGCGCGGTGGAGCCCCATCTCCGTCACCGGGCGCCGCATCTCGTGGGAGGCGGCTTCCAGGCCCTTGAGGGTGAGGTTGCGCAGGGAGTCGCCGGTGCTGGTGGAGCCGCCGTTCTCGGACAGGCCGTGCTTGCGCATGTCGGAGAGCGCGCCGGTGTGCGAGGCGGTGCGGGCCTGCTTCTGCTTCGACGGCAGTTCCTTGTCGGCGTGCCGGAAGGTTAGGTGCGGTGCGCCGATCCGCTGGATCTGATCAGCCGTCGCCACCTTCAGCGCCCCGAGCACGCGCAGCACGTCGCCGCGGTAGCTGTTCGTCGACCCCGCCGGATTACTCTTCCGCTTCCCCGCCATCAGCTCTGCTCCCGCGTCGCCCGCGACCGGCCGCCGGCTCGCCGCCGACCGCGCCCGCCAGGGAGGATGTCCGGGCCCCCCGCAACCCGGCAATCTCCTCCACTACATACATATAGAGGAGATTAAAGGGTCGTGACGGTTCGAAATCCGCCTCGATCCCCGGCCTGACAAGGGGTTTTACCGCTCCCGTGGGTGCCGGGCACCAAAGGGGGTTCCCAAGGGCCCTCCGCAGGGGCGCCCGCAGGAACCTGCCACGGCTTGCCCGCCACGGGCCGGCCTTCCGTCCCCATCGGCCCGCAGGCTGCCTGCGCCCGGTCCCTGAGTGGGTGGTCGCCATCGTTCGTCTCCCTCGCTGCCCCGGGTCCGGGGCCTTGGTCCGAAGGAGCAGCGTGCGGGAGCCCCCCCTTGTCCGCGGTCTGACGGCGCCCGGTAGCAAGGGTGGTCAAGGAGGAACGCGGCGTGCGCGGCCGGTCGGCGGACCTGGACAAGGGGTAGGCGGTCCGGCTCGCCGCCGGGTTCGGCAGGTGGACAAGGGGGCCAGGTTCGGCCCTTGCCGCCCGATTCGCCCGATCCTGTGGGGCAGGGAGAAATCTCTGGTCTCTGTCCACAGGGCCACCGCTGAATCCTGCTGGGGAGTCGTCGTGATCCACACGGCGACCGCAGTCGAGGAGACCTCATGCCGTACCTGATCCCGCCCCGTACACCGCTCACTGAGGAGCAGGTGGAGCAGGGCTTCGACTACCTCCTGGCGCTCCAGATGGGCCGCGGGAACTACGCCTCCGGCCGCACACCGGCCACTCCAGAGCTGGCCTTCCTGCTGCTGCGACTCGCCGAGAACATCGTCTTCCCCGTCACGGGCGTCCTGGGCGACGGGGAACCGCACACGGACTCCTTCGCCCTGGACGAAGTCGGGTGCATCTTGCTGTCCGCCCTGCAGGACTGGACGCGCGACTCCCCCACTACGGCCGTGCTGGGCATCGCCCGCAGCATCATCCGCTTCGTCGAGAACATCATCCCCGACCCCGACGACCACGGAAACACCCGCGCCACCCTGGAGACCATGCGCGACGAACACCTGGAGTGGGCCCGCGCCGTGCAGTCCATGACCGCGCGCCCGTAACCACGCCCGATGCGCACCGGTGCGGTGGAGCGCACCGATCCGGTGCGGTGGAGCGCACCAAGCCCATCCGGTGCGCCTCCACTCGGTGCGGTGGTGCGCGCACCGGTGCGGTGGGCGCGCGGGAGTGGTGCGCACCGGGTGGATGCGGTGCGGTGGAGTGGAGTGGGCCCGGGTGGAGGCGGTGCGTTTCTCCTTGACCTGAGCTGAGGACCCTGTTGGCCAATTCCACTGTGGTCGTACGCGGCCCCGGTGTCGTTGATCCGATCATCCGGCGTTGTTGCCGGGGATGGACAGCGTCGGGGAGGCGTCAGTGTCGCTGCGTACGGGCGGGCCGGGCCGGATTCCGGAGACAACACGGAGGATCGCGAAGGCCGCCTTGCCTCAGGGCAGCCTGGCGATCAGGGTGCGTGACGCGCTGGGCGAGTTGTTCCGCGACGAGGACTTCGCCGACCTGTTTCCGCAGCGTGGTCGGCCGGCCCTGTCTCCGGCGGTTCTCGCCCTGGTGTCGATCCTGCAGTTCGCCGAGGGCCTGTCCGACCGGCAGGCTGTCCTCGCTGCTAGAGCGCGTATCGACTGGAAGTACGCCCTCGGTCTGGAGCTCGAGGACCCGGGGTTCGACCATTCCGTGTTGAGTGAGTTCCGGGATCGGCTGGTCGAGGGCAGTGCGGAGACCCGCATCACGGACGCCGTGCTGGCTGCTGCCTCGGAGGCCGGCCTGCTGAAGTCTCGCGGCCGCCAACGCACCGACAGTACACACGTGCTGTCGGCAGTCCGCGGCTTGAACCGTCTGGAACTGGTCGGCGAGACACTGCGGGCGACCTTGAATGCGCTGGCCGTGGCCGCACCCCGGTGGCTTGCCGAACTGGCCGACGACGAGTGGTTCAAGCGGTACTCCTACCGGATCGAGGACTACCGGCTTCCGCAGGCGAAGACCGAGCGCATCGATAAGGGCAACGAGATCGGGAACGACGGCATGCGCCTGCTGCAGGCCGTCTTCCACCCGACCGCCCCTGGATGGCTCCGCCAGGTCCCGGCCGTGGACATGCTCCGTCGGACCTGGGTTCAGGAGTTCCAGATCGAGAACGACGTCGTCCGATGGCGTCACCCGAAGAACATTCCGCCTGCTGGCCAACGCCTGGTCTCGCCCTACGACAGCGCCGCCCGCACCGGATCCAAGCGGGACACCGACTGGTCAGGATGGAAGGTCCACATCACAGAATGGAAGGTCCACATCACAGAGACGTGCGAGCCCGACCACCCCAACCTGATCACGCACGTGCTCACCACGACTGCCCCCATCCACGACGTTCAGGTGACGGGCACCATCCACGAAGGCCTCGCCGAGCAGAACCTGCTGCCGGCTGAACACTTCGTCGACTCCGGCTACACCGAGGCCCGCGTCCTCGTGTCCGCCCAACGCAACTACGGCATCGCGATCGTCGGACCAGTTCAAGGCACCGCGGCCTGGCAGGCCAAAGACGGAGACGGATTCACGCAGGAGAGCTTCACCATCGACTGGCAGGCTAAGGAGGTGAGCTGTCCCAACGGCAAGCGCAGCAGGGGCTGGTCCGCCAGCAACAGCCAGACGGGAGCCCCCGTCATCCGGGTCTGGTTCTCCATCAACGACTGCGGGCCCTGCCCCGTCCGCACCCAGTGCACCCGCGGCACCGGCAGAATCGGCAGACGCCTGACCTTCAGAAACCGCGACGAACTCGAAGCGCTCCGCAAGGCACGCGAAGAGCAGAAGACAGACGAATGGCGCCGGCGCTACCAGCGCCGCGCTGGCATCGAGAGCACGATCTCGCAGGGCGTCCGGCAGATGGGACTGCGACGTTCCCGCTATCACGGCGCCGCCAAGACGCACCTTCAGCATCAGTTCACAGCGGCAGCCCTCAATCTCCAGCGCCTCGACGCCTGGATCACCGAGACACCGCGAGGCAGCAGTCGCATCTCCCACTTCCGCCGACTGCAACCGGCCCCGGCCCCCTTGACCGCGGACCACCAGGCGGATATTTCGAACCGCATCTCTCCTTGACACGCCACGTTTCCCCTTGACCTGCAGGCCCTTCCAAGAGCCACCCAGTGGAATTGGCCAACAGGGTCCTGAGCTGAGGTCAAGGAGAAACGCACCGGGTGGATGTGCGGCCCCACGCCCGTCGATGTCGTCCACTCCACTCGGTGGGCTCCACTCGGTGGAGTGGATGCCGCTCACGGTGTCGTCCACTCTCAAGCGGTGGTGCCTGGCTGGTGGCGGCGCGCGCACCGCGTAGATCGCGGCCGGGTTCCTGATCGAGGTCATGCAGGAGGTCGACCAGGTGAGCCAGTTCCTCGCCGACGTCCGCGGCGACGCTGCCCGGTGGCCGGCGGCCGTGGCGTCCTGAGCCCAACGGGGCCCGGGGCGGCGCCCGGGGGACGGAGATTTCTCCTCCCCCCGGGCGCTGTCCCGTCCGGAAGGGATGCCACCCCTTTCCAACCCGGTCAAGGAACGATGCACCGCCCGCCACCGAC
>RHMC01000152.1 GCA_003719395.1 Streptomyces altiplanensis | reverse complement strand
ACGCCAACCAGGTCATGGACTTCACTCCACCGAGTGAAGATCACCAACAGCATCCATTCCGTGAAAGAACTCGCTGGTGCTGCACCGGCAGGGAGAACGAGATCCGCGACCAGTACCGACCAGCGGTCACGCGAGCCCGATGGAGCCGCGTTCAAGACCACACACGCAAGGCGGGCCGGCGTCCACGTTCTCGGGACAGCAGGACTCCTGCCGGGGCAGTGCCGGGATGCGTGCGTGGGACGAAGCCGCTTTCCGGGGAACGGCGTCCACTCGGGCGCGTAGGTGAGCAGGACGACGCCGGACTTGAGGGAGGTGGCACCGTGGCGAACCCTTCATGGGTCTCGCGCCCCAGCGGAAGGGCGACCGCGGCGAGCAGCGGATTGCGGGCATGCGCGGAGCACTCCTGTGTCCCAGTACGATCCGCTCCACTCTTCCGGTGGGCTGATGGCGCCGCCCAGCGTCGGATACCGCCATCAACCCCGGGCAAGCCCGCGTTGTCAGTGGTGGCTGGGAGGCTGGGACGCATGGACAGGGACGAGGAACTGCTGCGCGGCCGGGTCTACGGCCAGGACCACGACAACCCCCACCCGGGCCCGCGGCCGGGACAGGAATACGTCGAACTGGTCGGCGGGCCGCTGGACGGCCTGCTGCTGGACGTCACGGGCTGGGCGGCTGACGAGACAGACACCGGCGTCGCCCTCCGGACAGAGCTCGGCCGGTTCGGCGCCGGCGGCCGGGCGATGTACGACCCGCGCCCCGGCGACCCGCGCCGCTTCGACTGGTCCGGCGACACCCCCTGAGCCGCTGCCCGGAACGCGGTCCGCGTCGCAGGCCGGCGACCTCACCACAACCGGACCCGGCTCTGCCACATGCGCTCCGTTGACCGGCCCCGTGCACGGCCCTGCGCGCAGGCGCCCGCAGAAGCTCTGCCGGCCACGTGTGCTCGGCACCACGGCCGGCCTGCCCGTTGCCGCCTATGACGACTGGTCGGACGACGCCAGCGGCCTTTTTATGGTCGGCGTGGTGAGGTTCATGGTCATGGTGGGGGCTTTGTCGTGACCGCCGCCGTTTCCGCCGTGATCGCCTCTGTGACAGGAAACGGACGGCGGCGCGACGCGGGACAGAGCGGAGATTGACGGTACGGGGCGCTGCTCCGGCAGCGCCGTCAGGTGCCGGCGGCCGGCTCGGTGGTGAGTGCAGGACCGCGATCCCCAGCGGGGCATACGAGGCCGCGGCCGATGTCGGTGAGCGCAGGCTTCCTCTGTTTCCTGTGCGCGGAAACCTGTGGTGGTGACAGTAGACATTCGGTGGTGATGTGGTTATGGTTTCTCTCGTAGTCGAGATCGAGCAGGGCCCGGCAGAGATGAACTGCCGGGCAGTGGTACGCAGTTCGCAGGACGGTTCGGTGGTGGAGTTCCGAAGCCAGGGTTTTCGCAGAACGGCGACGGGACTGACGACCGGACCGGGTGGCCCGCAGTGATCAGGGGCCGCCATGAGCGGTAACGCAGTAAGCAGTACCGGCTTGAAAAGCAGTTGATTCCCAGAGGGAAGAACGGAGGAGTCGGGCGCCATCAGGATCGCCCGGGCGACAGCACGACCCGGGTTCCGCAAGACCCCGGACGGGCAGGTGGTCTCCGGTCACGCACCGCGATCCCCGCACCCCCGCCCACCAGCTTCTCGGGCGGGCATGCGGACACAGAAGGCCGGCGCAGCACTAGGGCCGGCAGGTGGTGTTGAAGTTCCTTCGGGGCCTTGGTGCCGTACGGCACCAGGGCCCCTCCACGCGTTCCTGCTCCAAGCACTCACCAGTGAGGTGAAATGACAGCAGACAACTCCTTCGACCGTCTCGATGACGACGACTACCCCGCCTACACCATGGGCCGCGCCGCCGAAATGATCGGCACCACTCCAGGCTTCCTCCGGGCCGTCGGCGAAGCCCGTCTGATCACACCCCTGCGCTCCGAGGGCGGCCACCGCCGCTACTCCCGCTACCAGCTCCGTGTCGCCGCCCGGGCCCGTGAACTCGTTGACCGGGGCACCCCCATCGACGCCGCCTGCCGCATCGTCATCCTCGAGGACCAACTCGAGGAAGCCCAGCGCATCAACGCCGAATACCGCCGGGCTGCCGACTCGTCGCACCCTCCCGCCGCAGCCTGACGCCGGCGGAGCACCTGCCGGGGACCGGCCGGGTCTCCTCGCGCCCCGTGCCGGAGGGGATTCACTTCCCTCTGGTCCGCCCGGTCTGCTTCCTGAACCCGCAGCGGAGGGGCTCCGGCGCTTGCCGGAGCCCTCCGCTCAGGATCGGTTCTCCTGTGGCCTTGGCCGGTGCTCCGCCGTTTATGGCGGGGGCGGAGGTCGTCTCGGAACCGCCCTGGTTCGAATGTAAGTACGGCCATTCGTGGACCGGTGTACGGTTCACCGCTTCCTGGGGCAGCCGTGAGCCCTTATCGGCGCGGGGTCAGACGGTCACGACGATCTTTCCGTGCACATGCCCGGACTGGCTCAACGTGAAGGCGTCCGCCAGCTCCTCCAGGGGGAAGGTCCGTGCCACCGGCACGGTCAGCTTCCCCGCGTCGGCGAGAGACCCCAGCTCGGCCAGGTCGGCGCCGTTCGGCCGTACCCACATCCACTGCCGCCGGCGCCGATGACGGAGTTGTCCGCGATCGACGCGTGCCGGCCGCCTTCGCGCAGGACGGCCAGCGTCGTGTCCAGGACCCCGCCGACGAAGTCCGTGACGACGTCGACTCCGTCCGGCGCGAGAGCCCGGACGCGCTCGACGACTCCCTCGCCGTACGCCGCGGGCTCCGCGCCGAGCTCACGGAGCCGGTCGTGATTGGCGGAGGAGGCGGTACCGATGACCCGGGCGCCGAGGGCACGTGCGATCTGCACCCCGAGGGACCCCACTCCGCCGGCGGCGCCATGGATGAGCACGGTGTCACCCGGACCGGTGCCCAGGCGCGTCAGCACCTGGTACGCCGTGAGACCGGCCAGCGGCAGACCCGCGGCCTGGTCCCAGGTCAGTGACGCGGGCCGGCGGGCGAGGGCCCGCACGGGGACGGTGACGAACTCGGCGAAGGTGCCACCGTGCACGTAGTCCTTGCGCGCGTAGGCGACAACCTCGTCGCCCACCGCGAACTCGGGCGCGTCGATACCCACTTGCTCGACTACTCCGGCGACGTCCCAGCCGGGGACCACGGGGAAGACCGTGTCCATCAGGTCCTTCAGGCCCCCGGCCATGATCTTCCAGTCGACCGGGTTGACCGCCGCGCACCGCACGCGCACGAGGATCTCGCCGGGCGCGACCTTGGGGCGCGGTTGCCGTGTCTCCGCGAGGACTTCCGGGCCGCCGAAGGCCGAGTACGTCATCGCCCTCATGTCACTGCCGCTGTCGGGGGTGCCGGCGCCGTCGTGTCCCATGGCGTGCCTTTCCTCAGTGGTTTCCGGGTCTCGCCCGGCTGATCGCTGTTCATGGGTTGCCGGGGAGAGCGATGGTGAAACGGGGGCCGGGGAAAGAAAGACCTGCGGCCGGGACACAGCACTGCTGAGACCCCTGGGATCCGCCATGGCGTCCCGGGGGCCGCCGCGCATGCGGAGTTCCACTCGTAGTACACCCGGGTCGCAGCAAGGTACTTCTCGAACGAGGCGTCGACCGCGTCCCAGGCCGTGCCCAGCTGTTCCGCATGCTTGCCCGGTCAGCCGCCCGGTCCCATGAGCACGGTGCCGCTCCGCGATGGGCTGCTCCAGCGGGCGTGTGCCTCCGGCCGGGTGTCAGCGGTCGCTGAGGAAGGTGGCCGGTTCCCGCTCGAGGGCGGCTTTCGGTTTGGCGCCGACGATGGTCTGCACGACCTCGCCGCCTTGATGGACGTTCAAGCCGGGCAAGCCGTTCCACGGCGGATGGAACAGCATGGCAGGCCACCTGGCCCGCGCCGTACTGCCTCGGACCAGGAACAGCACGGCCGCGATACTGCAAATCACCGACCGTCGCCTGCAGCTTGCGTACGTGTCCCGCGCGCCCCATCACCGGCGGGCTCGGTCCGGCCGAGGTGGGGTGGGTCACGGATCTTCGCAACGTGACCTGGATCCGCGACCGAAGCGACGTGGCGGGCGGCAACCACGAGATCGGCTTCGTCGACGGTTCGTGGTGCTCGGTCCACTTCGGCGGCCACGGCTGGAGCCGTATGGCGGAGGCGTTCCCGGTCCGGCTGAGTCACCTCGAACCGGTTCCGAACCCGGGGCGGGCAGCCAGTTGAGAGGCGGCCGTCAGTGAATCCGTCCGGGACCTGCTTGCCCGGTCCCGGACGACGCTGTCGCAGCACCTCTGGGTGAGCCGGTCAGCGGACCGTCTTGGCCCACTGACCTGCCGGCATGTCAACTGGGCAGTTTCGTGTGGAGCAGCGGGCGGGCCAGGGAGGGTGCCTGCGATGCGCTGCTGCTCGGCCGGCACAGCCGGGGCGCTGTCCTCATCGGCGCCTTCGCCGGGCAGTCCTTCACCGTGACCCACGGCACGGCCTGGACCCCGGCTCCGGTGATCGAACGGCACTCCGGGGCGTCGTGGGCGGCCCAGGGTCCGCCCGACGGTCCAGCGGCGTGGCAGGGCCGCGAACCCCTTGGTGGTGGGGTCGCGGCGGACGATCTTCTGGCCCGCGTCGATGCCCTGCTCCATGGCGGGGACGGTGGTGGAGGTCTTGACGCTCTGGGAGTCGATGACATGCGCACCCGGTTTCTCCTCCCGGCTCGTCCATTCGCCATCCCATGCGCCAATTCCCGTCAGGGGGATGCTCCGTTGGCTCCGAGAGCGGACCAGGACCCACCACGACGCCGGGGATCACAGGAGTGCAGAATGATCTATATGCCGATAACGAACACGCCGAAGACAGCAACGATCGACGACACCCCGTTGATCAGTCGCACCTTGGCCCGTGCCTTCGACGACGACCCGATGATGCGCTGGTTCTTCCCCGGTGATGCCTCTCGTGAGGCAGGACTGGGCCGTTACTTCACCACGATTTTCACCCGGCAGTACGTCCACCACGGGGTGTGTGAGTACACCGAGGCGGCGGCCGCCTTCTGGGTACCGCCGGAGGCCCAGGCCAAGGCCGTTCCCGGCCCGGAGACCATCCAGGAGCTCCAGAGCATCCTCGGCGACCGAGCCCCGTTGTTGAGGGACGCTGCAGAGATGGCCGCCGGGCACGCACCCCAGGAACCGCACTGGTACCTGGCGGTGATCGGGGCCGACCCGGCCGGGCAGGGCCGGGGACACGGGGCCGCTCTGCTGCGCTCGGGGCTGGCCAAGGCCGACGCGGCGGGTCTGCCCGTCTGCCTGGAGTCCTCCAAGCCGTCCAACCTGCCCTTCTACGAGCACTTCGGCTTCACCGTGCAAGAGGAGCTGCGGTTGCCGGGGAACGGACCGGTGCTGTGGGCGATGCGGCGCGAACCGCGCCGCCCGGCAGACGCGTAGAAGGTACTGGTCGCAGCTACTCGTCGATGGCCGCGACCAGCACCGTGTTTCGTGGCGGACGGCGGGCTCGGCGTGCCGGGGCGCCATGGCGCGATGCCGCTTCGGGTGATTGATCCCGCACTCCGCCCCGCGTGGCGTTCGCGGTGGTCGGCCCTGCCGAACCTCAGGGGGCGTTTGCCGCGCGGGCCGATGTTCCTGCGTTGTGGATGTGGCCCTCCTTCTCCGGGATGGTGCACCGGACCTTGCGTCGACGCAGGCAGGAGCGGTCAGTGCGGGAGCCTCCGCGTCCGTCCGGTGTCAGGCGGGCGGGTCGGCGGGCGGCAGCAGTGGGCCGAGGGGGCCAGGTCCAGGTTGAGGTCCTGCATGGTCAGGCCGTAGCGGGCGCAGAGGTCGTTCATGCGGTCGTGGAGGAGCATCAGAGTCAGCCCCAGGCGCTCCTCCTCGTCCTCGGTGAGGTCGCCGGCGTCCACGCGATGCATGGCCTGGCGTTCCATCAGCTGGCGGAGGAGTTCGACGAGCGTGAGGACCAGCTTCATCAGGTCGCGTTCCACGGTGTCGGGGTCCGTGTTGATGCGCGCCCCCGGGCGGGTGCTCCGGTGCCGGTCCGGGCGAGGCAGATCCTGCGGGGCGGCGGGGAACAGCCGGAAGGCGCGGCCGGCGCGTCGGCCAGTTCGTCGTAGCGGCGCTGGGGGAACTGTGCGTCCGGTCCGCCCGGTCCATCCTGCCCATCGGATGTGCCCGGTGTGCCCGGTGCCGGTTCATCGGGTACATCCGGCGCGTTCGGCGTCATGGCGTGGGGGGACGGTCGCCGGGCGGCAGGACGGAGACGGGCCCGCCACGGGGCCAGGGACTCGGAACCTCGGCGCTGATCGAGGTGATGAGCGAGCGCAGCGAGATCCGGACGAGATCGATGTCGGCGATCGACAAGGTGATGTCACCGGTGATGACGGCACCCCCGGTGAGCAAACGGTCCAGCAGGTCGATGAGTGCTATCTGCCGGTCCGGCAGTGGCCCGCGGTCCGGCGGTCCGGACGCCGTGGGACCGGACACGGAGTAGTCGGCTGTCATCAGGTGATCACCTCCTGATCCTTCTCATCGTGTTCGTCCAGCCCTGACGCGGCGAAGGAGTACGGCGCCCACGGCCCGGTGATCTCGACGCGGATCGTGTCGGATTCCCCGGCGGCGCTCCGGACGGCGTGCCGGAAGTCGTCGGCCCGGTCGTGAGGCACCAGATAGGCGTCGTTGACGATGTTCTCGCCGGAGTCGTCGGCGAGAGGGCCTTGTTGCAGGCGGTGGCGGGCGTGTGCGACCGCGTGGGCGCGGGCGGCGGCCTCGACGTTTTGCGCGGCGATCGCGGCTTCCCGGAAGGCGTCCTGCCGGGCGTTCCGCTCCTGGTGTCTGCTGCGCAAGTAGGCGCGGCCGGGGCTGATCTCGGCCGCGGGGGCGCCTCCGCGGAGGCGGCGGGGGCCGAGGGGGGCCCGAAGTAGATCTTGACACCCCATTCCCACGCGGCCGTCCACGTGGGAAAGGCGGCGTGCGAACGCGGCATGGTCCGCGGTGATCAGGCGCGGACGCGGTCGTCGTTGCGGTAGATGGTCGCCAGCCGCAGCGGCAGGATCGTGCCGGTGGACGCCATGGCGTCGATGACGTGGTGGTGGGCCCGGGCGACGGCTTCGAGCCAGGTGAGGTCCTCCAGGTGGGCGGAGAGCGGCGCTGCCTCGAAGTCGGTGGCCGGGACACTGCTGACGACCGCCACCAGACCGGTGTCTTCGTCCGGCACCAGACGCACCGGGGCTCCGGCGACGCCGCGCAGGGGAGCCGCCGTTTCGTACAGCCCGTCTCGCAGGGCCGCCACGCCGTACAGGTAACTCACGGTCGCAGTGGTCTCAGTCATCGTCGGTCCTCGGAGGCCGCCGTGCGGCGGTGCGGCCGGACCTGGCCGAGCCGCACGATCCGGTCGCGCGCCGTGGACGCTCCGGTGTCCGGGACGCGGAGCGCTGCTCGGGCGCCGGCAGCGCCCGGGCGTCACGCAGGGTGGCTACTTCCTCGCGCAGCAGCCGGTTCTCCTCGACCAGGTCCCGGTTGTCCTCGGCCCGGGAGGACAGCGACGGGTCGTGCTCCCACCAGTCGATGCCCATCTCCTTGGCCTTGTCGACGGAGACCACGAGGAGCCGCAGCTTCACGGTGAGCAGTTCGATGTCGAGGAGGTTGATCTGGATGTCACCGGCGATGACGATTCCCTTGTCCAGAACGCGTTCCAGGATGTCGGCGAGGTTGGCCGACGAGCCCTGGCCGTAGGGCGAGGGGGACGCCCGCGACGGGAAGGAGCCGAGGTTGCCGGGGACTGGTTCGCTCACAGCCGTTCCACCTCGATCCGGCGTTGATCAGCGCCGACTGGCAGCACGGCGGCGCGGGCTTTCGTCTTCGTACGGTTCTTCGTCTTCTCCGTCCTCTTCGTCCTCTTCGTAGGGTTCGCCGGCTTCCTCGTCGGGTGCTCTGCGTGCCCGTGCGGGCTCGTCCTCGGGTTCGTCCTCGGGCTCCTCCTCGTCCTCCCAGCCCTCGTCCTCCTCGTCGCGTTCCTCCTCCTCGTCACTCCGCTCCTCGCCTTCGTCCCTCTGCCCGTCCTGGCCTTCCTCCTCGTTGTCGTCGCCCTCGTCGCCCTCGTCGACCACCTCGCCGTCGCGGATCTCACCGCGCCAGCCCTCGGCGGGCTCGCCCTGGAAGGTGACGAACTTGCGGAACAGCTTCAGGTCCAGCCGGAGGCGGCGGCCCTGGGCGCGGACGATGTTGCCGGTCTTCTCCACCAGCCCCTTGGGGAAGTACTCCACCACCACGAGGACCTTCGTCAGGTTGTCGCCGAGCTCGCGGAAGGTCACTGCCCCCTTTGTCGTGCCCTTGGCGCCCTCGGAGGTCCAGACGATGCGCTTGTCCGGTATTTGCTCGGTGACCTTCGCCTTCCAGCTGCGGTTGGCCTTGGCGACCTTGACCTGCCAGTTGGAGGTGGTGTCGTCGGACCGTTCGACGTTGACGACGCCCTTGGCGAAGCGGCTGAACTTCTGGAACTCGGTCCACTGGTCGTATGCCTGCTTGACGGGCACCCCGACGTCGATGTCCTCGATGATGACGACGCTCTTCGCCCGGGTCTCGCCCTTGCCGCCCTTGCCACCCCCGAACAGACCGGTGACCTTGTCCTTCAGACCGCCGGCCAAGTGGGACAGCCCCATGCCGCCCGCCACCCGGGCCGGGGATTTGCCCTCACTGAGCTGCTTGCCGCCCTTGACCAGCGTGGTGAGGGTGTCACCGACGGAGCTGCCGGGTTCGGCCAGTTCCCTGGTGGCTTCGCCGAGCCGCTGCCCCATGGTGGTGACCGTCCGCTCGGCCCGGGCCTGGAGGTACTGCTGGAGCTCTTCCATCAGCCGGTTGCCCGCGTTGCCGACCGGCCCCGTCTTCCCGCTGTCGGTCATTCCCCGGACCTCCTCTTCGTGCCACCGCCACGCCGGTCACCGCGCGGCGCGGCGGGCGCGCCCGCCGCCTTCTTCCTGCCCGCAGGCTTTTCGGCCTTACGGGCGCGAGCGCGGCTCGGCTTGTCCGTGTCCGTATCCGTGTCCGTATCCGCGCCCTTGTCCGTATCCGGTTCCTCCTCCGTCTCCGTGTCCGCCTTCTTGGTGTCCTCGGTGCCCTTGGCGTCCTTGTCCCCGGGGGCCTCTTCCTGAAGGCGTGCGGTGCGTTCGTGCAGCGAATCAGCCAGCCTGTCCGCCCAGGCGCCGACGGCCGCGGCGGAGGCTTCCTTGCCCGCGGTGACCAGTTCCTTGCGTACCTGCTCGCTGACGGCGTCCATGGCCGGCGAACCGGCTCCGGCTATCGCCGAGGTGATCTTCTTCGTGTCCACGTTCTTCTTGATCACCCAGGCTGCGACAGCCATGGCCAACTTGGCGCTCTTCGTCCGCCCCAGTGCGTAACCGCCGAGCAACGCTGCGCCTGTTGCTGCTTTCCTCATCGCGGGGGTTCCTCCTGACGTGTCCCTGCCTCTTGGGTCACCGTGGGTTTTCCCGGAAGCTGCGGATCTCCTCCAGCCGGTCCAACAGCTCGTCCTCACGCCGGTCGAACGTCTCCTCGTCGATCTGGCCGGCCTCCAACGCCTTTTCCAGCTCCGCGAGTTCTCTCAGTACGGGGCCGGGGTCGTAGTACTGGTCCTCGGCGGCCCGTACCACCTGCTGCACCACCCACCCGGCGCCCCGCACAGGGGCGAGCGGAAGAGTGAGGAGCTGGGTGAACAAGCCCATGACCGCACCTCCGGAGCGATTGAGGTGTCTAGACGAAGCTGTACGGCGGAAGCGGTCCGTGGAGGCGGAAGGCGAAGTCCTCACCGCGCCGGTCGGCGAGGTCCTTCTCCGCGGTCATGAACTCGTTCTGCCGGGCCTGCTCCACCAGGAACGAGACGCTGACGAAGTCGTCGCCCGTCGGGTCCGAGGTGCGTACGTCGCGGGCCTGCGGCCGCAGCGCTTCCACGGTCTCCGCCGCGAGGGCCCCGTGCCGCCGCTGGACCTCCGCGGCGACCAGCTCTCCGAGCGCGATCCGCAGGTCCTGGCCACCGCGGCCGCTGCGGATCTCCTCGTTGAGCCTGCGTGCCTCTTCGGACTGGAGCCGGCGTCGCGCAGCAGCGCTTCCTCCGCGCACGACGCCTTCAGGTGGAACTCCATGCAGCCGTCGAGCGCCGCCTGCCGCTCGCGGTACTCATCGGCTCTCTCGTCCAGTACCTGCCGCACCGCCTCGTCGTCGGGCGCCAGTGCCCCGAAACGCAGCGGCAGCACGCTGCCGTCGGCCATCAGCCTCTCCAGCACCGACTGGTGCGCCAGTACGTCGCGCCGCTTGGCCTTGAGTCCTTCGGGCGCGTCGCTGACCACGCCGACCAGTGACTGGCCGTCGACCGTGCGCAGCTGCTCCGGCGGGTCTCCCACACCGTTGACGCCGTCCAGGCGCCGGGGGTGGGCCGCAGCCGTGATCGCGTAGACATAGACCGCCATGGCTCACTCTTCCCGGTGCCGGGAAGGGCGGCGTGACGGCCGGGACCTCTCCCGCTCCTCTGCCGGCTCGGGCTCTTCCTCGCGGCCCTGGTGGAGCGAGTCCGTGAACGCCTCCACCGCGCCCGTGAGAGCGCCCTTGCTCTTGCCCTTGGCTCCGCCTTGTGCGACCTCGCCGACGACATCGGTCAACTGGCTCGGTGCCTTGCGCCCCGTCTCGAGGTCGAGCCGGTTGCAGGCTTCGGCGAACCGCAGGTAGGTGTCGACACTGGCCACCACGACACGGGCGTCGATCTTCAGGATCTCGATACCGACCAGCGAGACGCGGACGAATACGTCGATGACCAGTCCGCGGTCCAGGATCAGTTCCAGGACGTCGTACAGCGAGCCCGAGCCGCCACCGCCCTGGGCTACGCCGCCTCCGCCACTTTGTGGCACCACGGTCATGGTGCCTCCCTTCGTGGGCGACACCGCAGGTGCGTCGCCCCGGTCCGGCTGCTGTTTCCACGGTGTTCAGTTGTCAGTGGCGGCGCAGATCCCGGCCGCGCCGGGGCACGCCCTCAGGCGCGCCGGTCGATCTGGCCGCGTGTGTACCGACGGATCCGCTCGTACGCCATGAGCTCGCCGTCGGCGTCGAGCGTCACCCGGTAACTGGCCATGACACTCGTCGTCTCGGGGATGCGCTCCAGTTCCAGCACTTCCACCTCGGCCTCCCACCCGTCATCGGTGGGCCGTACCGCAGAGACGGACTCCGGCGTCTTTCCCAGCAAGTCCCTCAGCTGCTGCGTCGCCGAACGCATGGCTCGGGGCGCCGAAAGCCGCTGCGGACGCCCGTCCTGCTCACGCTGCTCGTGCTGGTCACGCTGCCGGCGCTTAGGAGGCCGCGCTTCGTCGCCGTCTCGATCCGAGACCATGCTCCACCCAAAAGACTTGAATAGGTACATAAATGTTAAATTTCACCCCATCGGACACCTGCTCTGTCGGACACGTGGCCGGAGCTGCCCGTCGGGAAGCCGAGGCGCTGTTTCCCACTTCGCCGTCCGGGAGTTCAGGCGCCCGGACGGTATCGCCCCGGCCCGGACGGCGGCTTCCGGCCGGCGGCTTCTGGCCGGAGAATCGGGGAACCGGCGCCGCCCGTCGTTTCTCACCTCCCCGTTGAACTTCCCCGGGGTTGGCCGGCTCAGAGGTCTTTTTCTATTGATTCGCTCGGGATGCCGACGATCTGGTCCTGCCCTGCGCCTCTTTTTTGCCGAACCGGCAACTATGTTTGACGTGCTTCTTTCCACTCGGCCACCCTGAGCCCAGGTGCCCGCCGGCGCCGCGCAGTCGTCCCGAAGGAGCTCCGATGTCGACACCGCAGCCCAATGCCCCGGCGCAGTTCTGGGAAGAGCGCTACCGCACCAGCGAACGAGTCTGGAGCGGTGACCCGAACCCACTGCTCGTGCGTGAGACCAGCACCCTGGAGCCGGGCGGTGCTCTGGATCTGGGCTGTGGCGAAGGTGGTGACGCCCTGTGGCTGGCCTCGCGCGGATGGCGGGTGACCGGCGTGGACATCTCCGCCACAGCGCTGGAGCGGGCGGCGACCCGTGCTGCGGAGGCTGGTCTCGCCGAGCAGGTGGCGTTCGAACAACACGAACTCGGAGTGACCTTCCCCGAGGGAAGCTTCGATCTGGTCAGCGCTCAGTTCCTTCAGTCGCCTGTCGCGCTGGACCAGGACGGCGTGCTCAAACGGGCCGCCGAAGCGGTCGCGCCGGGTGGCACCCTCCTGGTCGTCATGCACGCTGGATGGCCGTCCTGGATGGAAGAACACGAGTACCCGTTCGATGCCGTCTTCCCCACGCTCCAGGGCCTGCTCGCGATGCTCGCTCTGCCGCGCACCTGGCGGGTGGAGACTCTGGAGGTCGTGGAACGGCCCTCGCCGTCGCCCGACGGCAAGCCCGGCACGCGGGCGGACAACGTGTGGCGACTGACCCGTACCGCCTGAGCTGCCACGTCACGAAACGAGGCCCCCGCCTCCTCGTTGCCCGCACTCACGCGGGGCGACGACGCCATCAACTCGGTACGGGTGCCTTCTGGCTGGAAGGTCACCCTGTACGCCGGCGCCGCTTCCGGGGCCGCAGCCGGCCTCCTGCCGCCGATCCCCTGCGGGGGAGAGGGTCCCGGCTGCCGGGCCCTGCTCGATCTGGGGTGGGGAAGATCTGGTCCGCGGCGAAGCGTCGCGGCCCGCCCTGGCCGGGGCAACCGCGACCGCGGCTGATTGCGTGCCGTACCTGCCTTCCGGTGGTTCGCCGGCCCGGTGGAAGCCGCCGAGTGCCGCTCGACGAGTCGCCCGGTCCTTTCGGTGCGGTCCCGTCCCCTGGGCGCCGACAGGACGCCGCCGCGACAGAATGGTCGTATTGTCCATTTATGCGCGGTGTTGGGTGTAGCTGGTGTGGTGCGGCCCTGCCGGAGTCGGCGGACCGTAGCCGCCGATACCGCCGTCAGGCTCACCGGCGGGCGGCCCGGCGGGCGCGGCGCCGCCCGCCGGCTGCGGCCGCCGCACGGCAGCAGATGGTGCCGACCGGTACGGCCTCCCTGCTGACACGGGTCGGGGCGAGCAGCTGATGGACGCCGCAATGGCCGATGTGGTGCGCGAGAGCCACGCCTTCGGGGGGCTGCTGTACGTGCTGCCGCCGGACGGAAACGCTCTGTGGCTGGCCCTGATGACCGGGGTCCCGCATGAGATCACCGCTCTGTGGCGGCGGGTGGCGCTGACCGACCCGATGCCGGTGGCGGACGCCGTCCGCGAGCGGCGCCCGGTATGGATCAGCGGGCAGGAGGAGATGGCACGCCGCTACCCGCGTCCGGCGCTTGCGCTGCCCTACGACTTCGCGCTGGCGGCCGCCCCGGTCACCAGCGGCACAACGGTCAGGGGCGGGCTGGTGCTCCTGTGGCCGGGTACCCACCCACCGCAGCTCAGCCCTGAAGAGCACGCTGTCGTCGAAGCAGGCTGCCGCCGCCTGGGCAGGCTCCTGCAACAGGCCGCCGACCGCGGTGATCCGCTGCTGCCCGCCGACCGGCCGCGGGCCCTGCCCCCACCGGCCGGGCGCACGCCCTCGCCTGCCGAGGCGACAGCGATAGCGGCGTTCCTCGACCGCCTGCCGGAAGGGTCCTGCGGCCTGGACCTGCACGGTCGCATCACCTTCATCACCCCGTCTGGCGGCCGGGGTCGTCGGCGCCGAGCAGGCGGCCTGCTCGGCGCCCTGCCCTGGGAGGCATTGCCGTGGATGGACGTCCCCCACGTCGAGGACCGCTACCGGGCCGCACTGATCAGCCGCCGGCCCCAGGCCTTCACGGTCCTGCGCCCGCCGGACACGTGGCTGTCCTTCGACCTCTACCCCGACTCCTCCGGCATCAGCGTCCGCATCACTCCCAGCACCCCGTCCGGGGGCGCTCATGTCCCGAAGCCGGTGACCGCCGTCGGCCCCGGCCGCGCCACCGTGCTCTATCACCTGATGCATCTGGCGTCCACGCTCACCGAGGCCGTCGGAGTCAAGGACGTGGTCGAGCAGACCGCCGACCAGCTCCTGCCGGCCCTCGGTGCCAAGGCCATGGCACTGATGGCCGCCGAGGACGGCCGGCTGAAGATCCTCGGACACCGCGGTTACAGCGCCGCACGCATGCGCCGCTTCGACGCCGTCCCCCTGAACTCGGACACCCCCGACGCCAGGGTCCTGTCCACGGGCGACCCGAGCTTCTTCGCCACCTTCGCCGACCTCCAGGACGCCTACCCTGCCGCCGTGCACCAGGACCAGATGGCCGCATGGGCGTTCCTGCCCCTGATCGCCTCCGGCCGCCCCATCGGCTCTCTCGTCCTCGCCTACGACCGGCCCCACGTCTTCCCGCCGAGCGAACGCGCCGTACTCACCTCACTGGCCGGTCTCGTCGGCCAGGCCCTGGACCGCGCCCGCCTCTACGACACAAAGCAACACTTCGCCCACCGACTGCAGGCCAGCCTCCTGCCCCACAGCCTCCCCGACATCCCCAGCCTGAAGGTCGCCGCCCGCTACCTGCCGGCCGCCCGGGGCCTGGGCGTCGGCGGCGACTTCTACGACCTCATCCGCCTCAACGAACAGACCGCAGCCGCCACCATCGGCGACGTACAAGGCCACAACGTCGACGCCGCCGCCCTCATGGGACAGGTCCGTACCGCCGTCCACGCCCATGCCACCGGGGGCGCGTCTCCGGACCACGTCCTGGCCGCCACCAACCGCCTGCTCACCGACCTCGACCCCGGCCTGTTCACCAGCTGCCTCTACGCCCACCTCGACCTCGCCCAGCACCGCGCCCGTCTCGCCACCGCCGGCCACCCACCACCCCTGCTGCGCCACACGGACGGGCACACCGAGCTCCTCCGCGTCCCACCCGGCCTCCTCCTCGGCATCGACCCGGATGCCGACTACCCCACACTGGACTTTCCCCTGCCGCCCGGCTGCGTCCTCGCCCTCTACACCGACGGGCTCATCGAAGCACCCGGAGTCGACCTCGACGACGCCACCACAGCCCTCGCCGGGCTCCTCGAACACGCGGACCCGGACGACCTCGACGCCATGGCCGACACCCTCATCCGGCACGCCCCCACTCCCGCCGACGACATCGCCCTGCTCCTCATCAGTCCCCAGCCGGCTCCGTCCTCGTCGGCACGACCACCGGGGACATGATCACCGACAGCTCCGCCCGACTGCTTCGACGTCATCGCGCGCCGATTGACCTCAAAGGAGTGGCAACGCCTCACCGCTGCCCCGTGCAGCGCGGCACGGGGCCGCTCTCGTGCCGTCCGGCCACGGGCCGGCGGCGCGCATGGCCGAGGCGGCCGGAGGCGGTACGGCAATGCGCGCCCCGCGCTCAGTGACCGGTCGGCCTGCTCAGCGGTGGTTCTTCCGCGATGCCGCGTCGGAGATCGGCCACGAGAGCGGCGGCCTGCGCACCGCGGCGTGCCGGGCGAGGCTTGCGGCCCGTTCCCTCGTGTTCTGGGGTGCGTTCTCGCAGCGCGGGAGCAGCAACGGGGTGGCCAGGAGGAGGACGCCGGCGACCGCGATCGCGGTGCGGGGATGGTGACAGCGGCCAGCAGACCCCGCACGGCGGTCGGGGCCGCGAGGGCAACGTTGCTGCTGATCGACCGGGCGGCCAGGGTACGGGCGACCCGGTCGGGGCCGCATGTACGGGTGAGCGGAAACCTCCTGCCCGCACCTCGCTGCGTGAGACACCGGTCGGCTGAGACGGGTCCGCAGGTCACATACTGACTTCGGCTTGTCAGGGTGAGGCTGGTGTGGCGAGCGTCAGGCCGGTGCTGGCTATGAAGCCGTCGAGGGTGTGGGGCCGGTATTGCAGGCGCTTGAGGCGGTTGCGGACGAGGACTTCGAGCCGGTCAAGGGCCATGACGGCGAGGTTCGCCAGGCTGCGTTTGACGTGGGCCCACACGCCTTCGACGGGGTTCAGGTCGGGTGAGTAGGCGGGCAGCAGGAACACGGTCAGCCACTCACGCTCGGCCACGAGTTCCCGCATCCTGCGCGAGACGTGAGTGTTCAGTCGGTCCCAGACCAGCACGATCGGCGCCCTGACGAGCTGGTGGACTCCGTCGACCAGCGCGATGAAGTCCCGCTCGCCCATGCTGCGACGTGCGCCTTTGCCGGCGGGGTGGGTGCGCAGGCGGTGGCACAAGCGGGTCCGGGACCCCGGTCGCATCGCGATCAGGCCGGCCACCGACAGCCGTCCCGAGCGTCGTCCGCTCACCGTCACGACCGGGGTGCGGCCTCGTCGGCCCCAGGTCCGTCCACGGGGCGGCCTGCGGGTGAACCCGGCTTCGTCCTCGAAGCAGACGTAGCCCCCGCATGCCGCCCTCGCTCTTTTACCTCCGCCCAGGTCGCCTCCTTCCACACGGTGACGGCCTGCTCGT
>RHMC01000151.1 GCA_003719395.1 Streptomyces altiplanensis | reverse complement strand
TCCCCCGCCCGCCCCCGAGGTGACCACCGTCCGCCACACGCCCCACGACTCCGGCCGGCCCCGGTCCTGGAGGTGCGCGGTCTCTCGCGCACTGCACAGCCGTGGCCGCGGCCCGGTACTGCACGACGTGGACCTGCGACTGTCCGCCGGGGCATGCGTCGGTGTGGCCGGCCTGTCCGGAAGCGGCAAGACGACCCTGGCCCGCTGCGTCGCCGGGCTCCACGAACGCCGGCGCGGCCAGGTGCTGCTGGACGGTGAGGCGCTTCCCGTCCTGCGGCGACGCACCACCGGACAGAAGCGGCGCGTGCAGTACGTCTGGCAGGAGGTCCGCGCCTCCTTCGACGAGCGGCACGCGGTGGTCGAGCAGGTGGCCCGTACCGCCGTACGGCTCCGCGGCAACACGCCCGCCGAAGCACGGGCCGAGGCGCACCGGCTGCTGGGCCGGCTGGGACTGGACGAGAAGACCGTCGAACGGCGTGCCGCCGGGCTGTCCGGCGGCGAGTTGCAGCGCGCGGCGCTGGCACGGGCCGTCATCGCCGCCCCCGACGTGCTGGTCTGCGACGAGGATCACCACGGCCCTGGACCCGGCCGCCACCGGAGCGGTCCTCGCCGAACTCGCCCGGCTCCGCGAGAGGCACGGCACGGCGCTCCTCTGGGTGAGCCACGACCTCGAACTCCTCGCCGCCGCTCGCGCACCACGTCGTCGTCGTCGACCGCGGCCGCATCGTCGAGACCGGCGCGCGAGCAGGTGCTGCGAGCGCCACGGGCCGCCCTCACCCGGCGCCTCGTACGCGCCATGGATCTCGGTACGGCCCTGACGGCCACGGACCTGACCGCGCCGACCGCGTCCAGTTCCTGACACCACGAACTTCCGCCAACAACCCGACCACGGAGGACACATGACCGACCGGTCCACAGCCGGCGCCGCGGCGTCACGGGACGACGCCCGTGCCCTGCTGGAGTCCCTGCCCGAGACGCTGCCCAAGGACGAAATCCTCGCGATCAACAGCGCCAAGTCCGACATCCACACCACACGGACGTACGACTACAACGACTGGGCGTTCACGCTGCCGCCGGGTGTCTTCAAGCCGGGCGACACCAGCCGCATCGTCCACGACCGGCTGCTGGACGGCACCATCCCCGTCAAGGGCAGGTCGTACGCGGCCATGGGCGTCGGCCTCGGGGTCGAGGCCGTCATCGCCGGCACGCTCGGGGCGCGGGAGATCTACGCGGCCGACGTCCACCCGGACAGCGTGGCAACGGCCGCCGACCACTACCGGCGCATCGTCGGAGACCGGCCGGACACCGTCTTCCGGCCCCTGGTGTCCAACCTCTTCGAGGAGTTCCCGGACTCCGCCCGGCTGGACGTCATCACCTTCAACCCGCCCGCCGTCAGCGCACGGACCAGCGACGACCCGACCGTGGTCCGCAACGTCTGTGTGGGCGCCGAGATCGTCACGCGCTTCTTCGACCAGATCGTCACGCGCGACCTGCTCGCACCCGAGGGCGAGATCTACCTGATCGTGTCCAACACCGCCGAACTCAAGCGGATCGTCGCCTACGGGATGGACGCCGGATTCCGGCCCCACATCCTGCACCGCCAGACGTGGGAGGGCGACGACTGCCAGGCGTACCTGTTCAAGCTCATCCGCCGCGACGCCGCCTGACCGGGAGGACAAGACATGCACGAGCACATAGCCGAGGCCGTCAAGGAACCGGACGTCGTGACCGTCCCGCCGGGCGCGATCTGTCTGCGCTTCGAGACGATGAAGCTGTACTCGGCCCTCGGCGCCGTACGCCACCTGCTGGATACCGGACAGATCAAGCCGGGTGACACCCTCGTCGACAGCTCCAGCGGCATCTACGCCCACGCGCTCGCCCTGGCCTGCCACCGCTACGGCCTGAACTGCCACATCGTCGGCTCCACCACGGTGGACCGCACGCTCCGCGTCCAGCTGGAGATCCTGGGCGCCACCCTGGAGCAGGTCCGCCCGTCCAAGAACCTGCGCCTCGACCAGAACCTGCGCGTCGAGCGCATCGGCGAACTCCTCCGCGAGAACCCCCACTACCACTGGATGCGGCAGTACCACGACGACATCCACTACCTCGGCTACCGCGACATCGCGGACCTGATCCGCAAGGAGGTCCCGGAGGGCCCGCTGTCGCTCGTCGGGGGCGTCGGCACCGGGGCGTCCACCGGCGCCATCGCCACCTACCTGCGCGAGGCGGGACGGGACGTGACGCTCGTCGGGGTGCAGCCGTTCGGCAGCGTCACCTTCGGCGCCGAGCACGTCTTGGACCCGGACATGATCATCGCGGGTATCGGCAGCTCCATCCCGTTCCAGAACGTGCGGCACGACCTGTACGACCGCATCCACTGGGTCAACTTCGACTACGCCATGTCCGGCGCCGTCGAACTCCTGCGAGCCAGCGGCATCTTCGCCGGCCTGTCGGCCGGCGCCGCCTACCTCGCCACGCTGTGGGAGCGGGAGCGCGACACCGACAGGACGTACGTCTTCCTCGCCGCCGACACCGGACACCGCTACGTGGACAGCGCATACTCCCACCACGCCGACGCCGTCGGCCTCGGATCCATGCGGCCCCACGAGGTCACGGCGCAGGACGAACTGCGGCACCCGTGGTCGGCGATGGACTGGCCGCCGACCGACAGCGCCCTGCTGCGTGGCGCTCCTGTACTGGTGCCCGAGAGGGCCTAGCCACCTGCCGGGGCCGGCCGGCGCCCCTGCCCTACCACCTGTGCCTGTGACCGAAAGGTGCCCTCCATGTCCTTCGACGAGCAGCTCTCACGAGGCTTCGTTCTCCTGCTACGCCTCTTCGACGCCGCCGAAACGACGGCCCTGGGCGAGGCGTCGGAATCCGTGCTCGCGCGCGTGACGAAGAAGGCACAGGAAGGGGCGGCCGACGTCACCGTGTGGCCGGACGGGCACCGACTGGAGACAGTGGACGGCACCACCGTCCACTGGGAGCCGGACGCCCGTCCGCCCACGGTCCGCAGCCTCGCACCGGTGACGCACCTGCACCCGGCGCTGAAGTCCCTGTGGGCCGACGAGCGGATCACCGCTCCCATGCGCCGGATCGTGAACAGCGAGCGGCTCGGTCCGTTCACCTCCAAGCTCAACTTCAAGCGGGCCGACGTGGGTTCGGAGTTCCGCTGGCACCAGGACCACCCTTACTGGTACTGCTGCGCCGGACCCGACGCCCGGGACGTCGCCACTGCGATGATCTTCCTCGACGATGTCACGGCCGACAACGGCGCCCTGGAGATCGTGCCGGGCAGCCACCTGGCCGGGCCCGCGCCCCGGGACCGGTCGGAACCCACCGGCCTGCTGGTCGACGCCGCACGCACCGATGTGAGTGGCGCGGTGACCGTCGAGGCCCCGGCCGGCTCGGTACTGATGTTCCCGGGGCTCGTCGTGCACCGCTCCGGCCCCAACCGGACGGCCCGGGACCGGCGTTCTCTGCTGCTGTGCTTCCAGCCCGCCGGGAGGCCCGAGCTGCCGGGCCTCCCCTACCGGGCGGAGCGGCTCGCCGACCTTCCCTGACCTCCCCTCCCTCCGTACACACCCCGAGAAAGAACCGACATGCCTCCCTCACAGCCGTACTCCGTACCCGAGCTCCAGCAGGCCGTCCTCGATGGCGCCTACGGGCCCCTCCCCCAGGAACTGGCCGTCACCAGTGCCTTCTGGCTCCACCACACCACCCGGCTCGCCGGCAGCCAGGTCACCTACCGCAACCAGTACCTGCTGCTCAGGTCCGGCGACGCCTTCGGCGCCTGCTCCTTCGAAGCCGGCGAGGTCGCCCCGGACTTCTGCGCCGACGCCTCCGGGCACACCCTCGACACCCTCGTCCGGCACGAGTCGGCGCCGGTGCGCATCGCCGCCCTCGACGCCTACCTGGGGCGCGTCCAGCCGCACCGCAGCGCCGCGAACGCCGAGACCGTCATCCTGCCCACCGGAACGCCGGAGGAGCGCGCGCAGGCCAGGGACGCGGCCGTCGCCGGGCTCCTCGACATCGCGCCCGGGGCGAAGGTCGCCCTCATCGGCGTCGTCAACCCGCTCGTCGCCGCGATACGCGAGCAGGGCGGCACCCCCCTGCCCTGCGACTTCAACCTGCGCACCACCAACTGGGGCGACCCCGTCACCGACGACATGGACCAGGTGTGGCCGAGGCCACGCGGTCGTCGCCACCGGCATGACCCTCGTCAACGGCAGCTTCGACCGGATCATCGAACACTGCCGCAAGCAGGACCTCCCCCTGGTGGTGTACGCCCAGACCGGCAGCGCGGTCGCGCGCGCCTTCCTGGGCGCCGGCGTGACCGCGCTGTCCGCCGAACCGTTCCCCTTCTCCCAGTTCAGCGCCGACGCCACCGCGCTGTACCGGTACCGGGCGGAGCAGGCATGAGCAGCGAGACGAAGCACCCGGCGGCAGACGGCACCGCCGGTTCGGCGCAGCAGCCCGCCGAAGCCGCGACGAACGCGGCGGAGAGCGCCAACGCCGTGCCGGGCGACTGGCGGATGACCCGCGTCCTGTGGCCGTTCATGCTCGCCTCGGCCGTGGGCCTGGTGCCTTTCACCATCTACAGCACCTTCCTCGTCCCCATCGCAGACACGGCGGACGGCAGCGTCGCCGCCTTGGGTCAGCTGCGCGGCCTGGGCGGACTCGCCGCCCTGGCCGTGGGCACAGCGCTGGCTCCGCTGGTCGACCGCGTCCGCAAGGAATGGGCGGCCGCGGGCGGACTCGCCGTACTGGCGCTGTCAGCCGCCTTCGGCGCCACCGGCGAGTTCCTCCTGTTGACTGCCTTCTGCCTGCTGGTCGCGCCGGTACGGCCGTGCTCAATCCGGCGCTGACGGCAGCCGCGGCCGACCGCTTCGACAACGACGCGGCCGCAGGCCGCGCGGCGACCCTCATCACCGCCACCCAGTCGCTCACGGCGCTCCTGGCCGCGCCCCTGGTGGCGTTGCCTGCCGTGCTGTGGGGCTGGCAGGGCGACTTGTGGGCCATCGCCGCCATCGCCGCCGTACTGGCTCTGTACTTCGTCCTGCGAGGCCGCCGCTCCCAGCGCACCGGACACACAGCCGGCCGGGACACGGAGAAGGCGGCGCGGCCGGGGTACCTCGCATCGTTCAAGTCGCTCGGCGCCCTGCCCGGGGTGGTCCCGCTCCTGTGCGTGGCCATGCTGAGAACGGCGGCGTTCATGGGTTACCTCGCATACCTCGCCGCTTTCTACGACGAGCGCTTCGGCCTGGGCCCCGGCCCCTTCGCCCTCGTCTGGACGTTGAGCGGCAGTTCATTCTTCCTGGGCAACCTCCTCGCCGGAAGGCTGCTGAGCGCCGAGCGGCCGACGGTCTCCAGCGAGCGCCTGATGATGCTCGCCCTGCTGGTGGCGCTGTCGGCTCTCGTGGGAGTCTTCTTCACCCACTCCCTGTTCCTGACGCTTCCGTTGATCGCGCTCATCGGCGCCGGTCACGCGACGGTGGCCGCCTGCGTCACCACGCTGCTGGTGCGCCGCTGCGGCTCCCTGCGGGGCACGGCGCTGAGCCTCAACGCAGCCGGAATGAGCTTCGGGGTCTTCCTCGGCGCCGGCCTCGGTGGCGTCGGTCTCGCTGTCGGCGGGTATCCGGGCACCGCCGCGGCACTGGGCGCACTGACCCTCGCGGCGCTCGTCCTCGCCCGCGCGGTGGCACGCTCCGCCCCTGCTGGTGAGTGAAGAAGCCACCAGTCAGCATCGCCAACTCCGACCATCCCCACCCCACCGTGCGGACCAGGACCCTGCACGCCTGTCTGCGCCGGCGCAACGCCAACGCCCGCCAACCGCGACGTCCTGGCCGCCGAACGCAAGCGAACGCGCCCGCACCCGAAGCGAGAAAGACATCCGCTGGGGCGGACGCCCCCTCACAACCGCAGCCTGAAAGCCTGCTTCCGCCCCTGCGGCTGGCGGCGATCACGGGTCTTCTGCCGAGGACCAGGCCGAGGTCCTGCACCAGGACGCGTATCGAGTCGTGATCAATCCGCGGGAGTCGCTCTCGTCCCGGGTCCGGTCGCCTGCCTGGAAGCCTCTCCGTGCGACCTGCGAAGCTGACGCCATGCTGCAGGTCTGTCTCAACGGCGCTCGTAGCCGCGCCGAGTGTTCTCAACTCCCGTTGACCGGCGACGAGCTGGCGGCGGCTGCCCGTGAGGCTGTCACCGCCGGCGCCGAGGACATTCATCTGCACCCCAAGGACCGCGACGGCCGGGACACGCTGGAAGCCGCCGCCGTCGCCGCCGCTGTCAGCGCGGTACGGGCCGGAGTGCCGGGTGTCCCCGTGGGGGTCACTACTGGCGCCTGGGCCACGGCGGACCCCCGGGCCCGTGCCGCGCAGGTCCGAGCCTGGACCGTGCTGCCCGACCACGCTTCCGTCAACTGGCACGAGGACGGCGCCGCCCGTGTCGCCGCTGCCCTGCTGGACCGGGGAATCGGGATCGAAGCCGGCGTCTACTCCGGAACCACCGCGGCACAGCGGTTCCTGGACTGGCCCGAATCCCACCGAGTCCTGCGCGTCCTGGCCGAGATAACCGAGACCACCCCGCAGACTGCGCTCCGTGCCGCAGCCGGCCTGCTGGACGAACTCGAATCGGCTACCGCGCCGATCCTCCTGCACGGCGAAGAGGCCGCCGCCTGGCCCGTCCTCCGGCTCGCGGCCACTCGCCGCCTGGACACCCGAATCGGCCTGGAAGACGTGCTCCACCTTCCCGACGGCACCGCCGCCCAGAGCAACGCCGCTCTCGTCCGCACAGCACGCGAGACCATCCAGCGCGCAGGCTGGGCGCACTCCGGCGAGTCGTGATCACGCGCTCCGCGTGAGGTCCTTGATCCAGGTCATGGAGGCGCGCGGGTGGAGGCCCGCGAGGTAGCTGTCCGGGATCTCGTCGTATCGGGTGGCGATGCCTCGCCGGGCCTTGAGTTCGTGATCAGGCGCTCGACGGTGTTCTTCTCCTCATAGAGGCCGGTGTCGGGGCTGACTGCTTTGACGTGGCGTTTACGCAGGTGGTCCCGATTGTCGCGGAACGAGTAGGCCTTGTCTCCGGCGACGGCGTCCGGGGGGCGGGGGCGGTCGACGGGCCCGCGGATCCGTACCTCGTTGAGCACGGGGATACGGGGATGAAGTGCGGGCTGCTCTCGGCCTGGCCCGCGGTCAGGACGAACGCCGACGGGCGGCACTTGCGGCCGGCGGCGAGGTGGACCTTGCTGGTCTGCCCGCCTCCGGAACGCCCCAGGAGGGCGGCCTTCAGGCGGAGTCCGCGTCGGCGCCGGATGCGTCGGCGCTCCTCCCGATCGGGATCTGCTTCGGCTTCCTGCCTGTTTCGTTCTTCGGGCCCGCCCCTTTCGGCCTGTCCTTCTCCTCCTCGGCCGCTGCCTTCTCCAGGACGGTGAGGACGTCCTGGTCCAGGTGCGTCCCGGCAGCGTCGTGGTGAGCACGCGCAGTGGTGGAGTCGATGCTGACCAGGGACAGGTCCGCCTCATCCCGCCTCACCCCGCCTCGCTGCTTCCGCGATCAGCCCCTCCACCAGGGCCTCGAAGACGCCCGCGCCACACCACTGCCGGAAGCGGTTGTGCACAGCGGACCAGGTCGAGTACGTCGATGCAGCGACTCGGGACAGGAGTGCAGTGCCTCGCGGATCAACTCGTTGGTGACGCACGGCCCGTAGGCGTCGCCGGTGTCGATGTGGGTGATGGTGATACCGACGTCGACCGCTTCACGCAGAACGGCCAGGGCACCCTCGCGGTCGGCAGGCGGCCCCATGACCCACGGACCGGCCAGTTGCATGGCGCCGTAGCCGAACCGGGTGACGGTCAGGTCACCCGGAGTCCAGGTGCCGCCGGGAAGAGAGAACTACGACTCTCGCACCTCCTGACGACTCACATCCAACCGTCCAACAGCTCTACACCCTCAACTGCGAAGAGCCCCCTTTCCCCTCCCCCGTCAGCTCCTGCGCCCGATTGCCTTGGCTTGGCTGCGCGCCCAGCTCGCAACAACCGCGCCGATGGCGACGGCAACAAAGTAGACGGTGATGCTGGCCGCGAATCCGCCTGGCAACCAGCCGAGCAGGCCGGCGTTGCCGTGGTCGGCGAGCTGACGGACCGCTCCCTGCCCCCCAAGGACGAGGAGAGCCACACCGAGAACCTGCAAAGCGTCGTACCTCATGAGATGTCCTCCGAAGCTCAAGTCGTCGCTGCCGCGGCAGAAGCGCCGCAGAGAATGGTGGTGAACCAGGTGTAAACGGGAGCGAGTGTCGGTGATGCGGGCCATCCATTGATCGTCGCCAGGAGCTGCCAGTAACGCTTGGCGTGTGGGTCAGCGGTCATCTGCAGGCGGGCGAGGAGCCAGCGGCGCAGATCGCCGTCGCCGGCACGCTCGAATGCGTGGCCGTAGAGACCGCTCAGTGAGTCGGTGAGGGGTGCGGCTTCGGCGGAGGCGGGGAGGATGCCGGCGGACACAGCTTCGTCGATTCGATCACGTATCGCTTGGTTGAGGCCGTCGTGCAGGCCGTTGACGTCCTGCTGGGCAGGTTCTTCCGCCTACTCCTTGGCTGTGCGCCGTACGGCGGTACGGAAGTCTGCGGTCTGGCAGAGTTCGGCGAGTTTCACCCAGGCTCCGACCTGTTCGGGCGTGGGATCGTCGGGGCCGTACGACGCGGCCAGGGCTACACCCTGCGCGTGAGCGCCATCCCCACCGTGCACTGCGGACTCCTCGCCCGCTGCCAGCCGCTCGACGGCAACCAGGGCGCCCCGACGGTCCCGGCCCAGCGCAAGGCCCGTCGCGAGTACGAGAACCGGGTCAGCGCCCTCGCGCCGATCGGGCCATGATCATTCTCACCGACAACCGCTGTACCGATGTTCCCCGAAGCCGTGCACCGAGAAGAGCGGCGAGGCCGTGGACTTCTACTTCGCCGCCGCTCTCGTCACGCTCCGCATGCTCATCCGACGATCGACGAGCCGCTACCGCTGGGATGGCCGGCCCACCACCCGACGCCTCAAGTGACCCATTTGCCGGCCGGTCCCAGACGTGCGACCGGGGGAGCGGGTTGCCCTGTCCGCACGAGCACGCCTGTGCCCAGGCGTCAGGTGAACGCCAACGTCCGGTGCGCAACGCCTCCATCGCACTTACCACATATGACTAACGGAAGTCATCTCTCCGTTTCTCCGGTTCGGCTGGTTATGATCGGTACCCCACGTCGCATCAAAGCCGAACCGGACTTCCCCCAGTCCTGAACCCAGGACTGCGTCCGGTCTCGACTGTTGGGCCGTCCCCACTGTTTCCCCGCTCCCCGAGGACTGATGTCTCCCATAGAACCCGAAGGCACAGGAGGGCAGTCGCCGACTCGTCGGCGGCGTACCCTGCGCCTGCGTACGCTGCTCATTTGGCTGGCAATCGTCCCTATTCTGGCGATGAGTATCCAAGTGGTCATGACCGCACAGCGGCTGATGCACCAGTCGGAGCAACTGCGCGCTGATGTGGCAGTTGGTGAGCGGATCGACGTACCCCTGACCAGGCTGATGGTCAAAGTGCAGGCTGAGCGGAGGATGACCGCCACACGGTGGGCGGGTGGCTCCGTGTCCGAGAAAGAGCTGCGCGAGCGGCGCGCGGCCACGGACCGGGCCGCGGACGAGTTCCGCCGGGCGGCGGACGGAGCTCTGGCGGCGACCGGGCGCGAGGACGAACATTACGTCGCGGAGCTGAAGCACAGCCTCGCGGATCTGGCCGCGTTCCGCGAGCGCGCGGACGCCCGCAGCGGGGACGCGGATCGGACGATCGGCTACTACTCCGACCTCGTCGACCGCATCATCCGGGTGTACCAGAACGAGTTCAGCCATGCGGAAGACGCCGAGCTCATCCAGGAGAGCGGCCTGGTCGTCACGGTGTTCACGGTGTCCGAGATGATCGCACGCGAGACCACCATCCTCGCCATGGCCGGGCCGTCCAGGCGTCTGAGCCCTTCCGGGTTCGCCGAATTCGTCAACTCCGTCGGATCCCAGCGGTACCAGTACGACGAGTGGGTCGCGCCGTACCTGACGGCCGAGGACAGAGCGGCCTACGACCAGGTCTTCGCCTCGGACGGCTGGAAGGCGAAGGTCCGCATCGAGGACGCGGTCATCTCCGACCACCAGAACACCGCGTCCGGCATCAAGCTGCCCAAGGAGGCCGACGCCTGGCGGGCCGCGTATGACGAGTTCGCGGCGCGCGTTGCCGCGCTCGACGCGAAACAGGGGCGAGCACTGCTCGTGCACGCCGACGCCAAGGCCACGCAGCTGGAGAACGAGGTCATCTGGCTGATCGTCGGAAACGGCGCAGCCGTCTTTGCCGTCGCGGCCGTCATCGTGCTCACCACGCGTTCCGTGCTCCGCCGCCTGCGCGGTCTGCACCAACGTACGGTGGCCATTGCTGAGGACACGCTGCCGGATGTCATTGCCCGGCTCCAGCGCGCGCAGCCCGTCGACGACGATGCCGCCTGCCCGCGGTGAGCGGAGACCAGGACGAGGTCGGACGTATCAGCGACGCGTTCGCCCAGGTCGTCTCCGTATCCGTCGACGGGCATGCGCGGCTCGCGGCCGAGCGTCAGGGTTTCGGTATGTTCGCCGCGGGCATCGCCTCGCGCACCGGAAACCTGGTCAGCCGCCAGTTGACCCTCACCGACGAACTGCAGGACGCCTTCGGGCACGACGAGGAGCTTCTCGCCCGGTTGATGCGATCCGACCAGTTGACGGTGGGTATGCGGCGGCAGATCGAGAACCTGCTCATCCTGGCAGGTGGGGAGATCCCCGATCCGCACACCGAGCCCATGCGCGTCGCCGACCTGCTGCGCGAAGCCGCCGCGGAAGTCGAGGACTTCCGGCGGATCGAGCGCCAGGCCCTGGACGAGATCAGCGTGGTACCGCGGGTGATCAGCGAGATCAGCCACCTCCTGGCAGAACTCCTCGACAACGCCACCCGGTTCTCCCCGCCGCAGTCGAAGGTGGTCGTCCGTGCCGAACTGGTGACAGACGGGCTGTTGGTCGACATCGAGGACCGCGGGCCTCGGGTGACCGCCGCAACCTACGAGGAGATGAACGGGCGTCTGCACTCGGCCCCGCCGTATTCCGTCCTGGCGGAGAACGCGCACCGGCTCGGACTCTTCGTGGTCGGCCACATCGCCGAACAGCTCGGGGCCACAGTGACGCTGCGCCGCTCGGTATACGGGGGGACGTCGGCCGTGGTGATCCTTCCCGAGGAACTCCTTGTGCCGACCGAACCGGTCCGGGCGGGAAAGGAAGCGCCGCGCGCGGCGGCGACGCCCGCCCCGGCACCGGGCCCGCTCGACGAACGCAAGCCCGAGCTGGTCCTGCACGCCAAGACCGGGGCGGCCGGCCGTAGGACGCCGGAGCGCTCGCCCGAGCGGCCGGTGAAGAGTAAGCCGCCGGTCCCTTCCGTGACACGGGACGGTGACGCGAAGCCGGCCCTCCCCGAGCGGGTCCCGCAGACTCACATAGCCGAGCAGCTCCGCGCGCCACACGCACTGGAGACTGCCGTCGATCAGGACGCGGCGACACCCGAAGAAGTGGCCGACGCCTGGGCAGACTACGAACACGGGACTCAGACAGTGGAAGAAGAACTCCGACAGGATCAGCCATGACGACGACAACGAACGACATGATCTACAGCGTCCTGGACAACAACCTGAGCAGGATCGCCGGCATCCAGGGAGCCGTACTCCTGTCCAACGACGGGATCAAGCTCAGCTCGTACGAGCTGGAACGGGACCAGGCGGAGCGCATAGCCGCCGCGTCCTCCGGCATCGCTTCCACGATGAAGGCGATATCCAGGGAGGTCGACGGCGGCCGGGTGATCCGCCAGCTGGTCGAGATGGACGACAGGTATCTCTGCATCGTCGGGTGCGGGGAGGGCAGCACGCTCATCGTGGTGACCTCCCGCAAGGCGCGGCTGGGGGAGCTGGGCGGTGAAGCCGTGCGCACCGCTCAGGCGCTCGGTGAGTGGCTGAGCACGCCTGAACGCGGCCAGGCGCAGCGGTCGTAATGGCGGACGAGCCCGGGCCGCGAGAGGGAGGCCGCCGCCGGACGCGGCTGTACGCGCTGACTGATGGACGTACGACGGCTGCACACACCGCCCTCACCATGGACACCACGATCACGGCCGTGGCCGTCGCGGACGGCCACGGCGCCTGCCCAGCGAGTGGCAGGCCATCCTCGCGATGTGCTCGTCTCCGGGCGGCCTGGCGGTCGCCGAGATCGCGGCGCGCATGCACATCCGCCTCACTCCCATGACGCTTCTTCTCGGCGAACTCGCGGATCGGGGGCTGATCGAGCACCGGCCACCCCTGGAAGGGACCGAGACCACCAATGTCCACCTGCTCATGAGAATCAGGGACAACCTTGCCCGGATATGACACCCCTGCCCAGGAAGCGGACCCCGTCAAGATCCTCATCGCTGGGGGATTCGGCGTCGGCAAGACGACCCTGGTCGAGACGGTCTCCGAGATCGAGCCGTTGCGCACCGAGGAGCGGCTGACGAGCGCGGGCGTCGGCGTCGATGACCTCGACGGCATCGAGTCCAAGGCGGTTACCACCGTCGCGATGGACTTCGGCCGCATCACCCTCACCGACGCACAGGTCGTGCTCTACCTGTTCGGCACACCTGGCCAGGAGCGCTTCTGGTTCATGTGGGACGACCTGCTGAACGGGGCACTCGGGGCGATCGTCCTTGTCGACACACGACGCCTCGACCGCAGTTTCCCGGCCGTCGACTTCTTCGAGAACCGAGGGCTTCCGTTCGTGGTCGCCGCGAACTGCTTCCACGGAGAACAGCCCTACACCGCCGAGGAGATCAGGGCGGCGCTGCACCTGCGTGACCCGAACACACCCATCCACTTGCTCGATGCCCGCTCCCGTGACGACGCGCGCGGTGCGCTGCTCTCGCTTCTGGACATGCTCATCACCAAAGCCGGGGCCGCGGCGACCGGCTGACTGCGGCCTGCCACGTGGTGGCGTGGAGGCTCACGACCGCGACCAGGGGAATGGCGACCGAGCTGGGTGAGGGGCCCAGGACGTCACTGGCCTGTCCTGTCCAGCAGAGGCGGAAGTCGCGGTGCCGCCACGGGCTCGCGCCCACGGGGGGGCATGTGCTGCCGTCCACCGGGGCCGCCCGTGTGCTGTACGCGTTTCGACGGCGCCCTCGCCATGGCCCGCAAGCCCGTACGGATGGAACGGGGCACCTGAACAAACCGGCACACGGGATTTTGCTGCCGGTGCAGTTCTCCTCCCCCTCGCTGATCCGTTATTGGCCTCCGCTTGGAGACGGTCGCAACTCGCTGGGCTCATAGCTGAGCTGATAGGCGCGGACACCGCTGCCGATCATGCGGTAGGTCGTGATGCTCGACAGGAACCGCTGCTTGATGTCCAGGGTGCGTTGCCGCTCCTTCTCCTCAATCCCGCTGATCCACGCCTCCACGTGTTCCGGCAGCTTGAAGGCAAGACGATATGCGCCCTCGTCTTCTCGTGGGGAAAGCGTCCACTCAGCAGTTGCGGCTTGCCCCGACCGAGGCAACCGCACAGCATGGTCAGGGCACTGTTCGGCGTAGGAGAGGAACTGCTCCTGATCCTCGGCGACCAGCGGCAGGATGAACGGGGCCGCAGGGAAACCCAGCAGCAGCTCAGCCGCAGCGTGCTGTTCCAGGGTGTCGACAAACTGGGCAAGGATCACAGAGGCAACAGCCTTGAACTGCTCGGCACTGGTATCGGCCGGCAGCGGCGGCACCCCTGTCGGCCATGTACCGAGAGTCTCGCGGAGCACCTTGCGCATCCACGTCACAGGGAAGCGCGCGACCGCGTGGGCGTTCTGCGCCGAATAAAGGCCGGCCGCAGCAATCCGGCTAGACCCGACCGGACCTGTCCCCTCCCCACCACCACCTCCGGACGTGGGTTCGGCTGGAGCAACTCGGTCGGGTGATCTTGTCGATTACCTGGCATGAGGACAGGGCCTCTGGTTCAACTCGGGGTTGCCGAGACCGTGGACTCTCGGAAACACAACTGCTTCCGACTTGGACCGGCTCCTCAGCTTGACTCTGTCGGGGATCACCGACGGTCCGGTGACCCCACCCATCTGATTACGCATCAGCAAGGTCAGCAAAGGGGCGGCACGTGTCTGATCGGACCTGGTCGCAGGTGCCAACACCTGCAACTGCCGACCGCCCGAGGAACCGGCCCACGGCAGGCACAACTGCGTCCTCCCGCCGTACCGGCGAGGGGACGCAGCAAGCGCACGCAACGGGAAGTATTGGAGGGCACATCAGCGCAGGTCAGCGCACCCGCCTCCGCGGTTTCAGCGCCACTGTCGGGAGTTCGGGCGCGGGCAGGCGGTCGCCGGCGTAGCCGTGCACCTCGCCGAAGCGGGTGCCCTCCATCCAGTCCTTCCGGGCCTGCTCGATGTCCTCGTGGGAACGGCCGATGAAGTTCCACCACATGATGATTTCCTCCTCGAACGGAGTTCCGCCGAGCAGGACCGTCCGGGCGGTGTCGTCCGACTCGTTCGTCAGCGTCAGCCGGTCGGATCCGGTCGGGAGGTAGCCCAGTTCAGCCGGGCTCAGCACGGTGTCGGCCATGCGGACCCTCCCGTGGTCGACGAGAAGGCCGTGCTCGAAAGCGGGGTCCAGGGCGAGCGTGGCCGTCGCACCCGGATCAAGGACGATTTCGGCACCGAGCAGCGGGGTGAACGTCCGTACCGGGGAGACCGCTCCCGCGAGCGCGCCCAGGAAGACCCTGATCCCGGCCCCGCCGGTCCGTACAGGGGTGGGAACGTAGTGCTGGAAGTCCGGTTCCGCGTGCCGGTGCTCTTCGGGCAGCGCCACCCACAACTGCACACCGTGCAAGGCGGTGGTCCGCTCGGTCGAGACCTCCGAGTGGCTGATCCCGTACCCGCCCGTCATGAGGTTCAGCTCGCCCGGCCGTACGAACGCGTGGCTGCCCAGGCTGTCGCGGTGCTCGATCTCCCCGCTGAACAGCCAGCTCACCGTCTGCAGGCCGGTGTGCGGATGCGGGGGGACGTCCATGCCGCCCGTCTCGGCCACATTGTCGGGGCCGTAGTGGTCGGCGAAGCACCAGGCTCCGATCAGCGTCCGGGCGCGCTGTGGCAGCGTACGGCGTACGGTCATCGCCCGCGGGCCGCCCAGCGGGACGTCACGTGGGGAGAGGACTTCGATCCCCGGCGCCCGGCCATCGCTCTCCGGCGCTCCGCAGCGCAACTCAGTGGGCTTCACTTCGACGTTGCTCACCGCGTACCGCCTCCCGATGAAAGGATGGTTGCAAGTTCAACATTATTGTTCTGATCATAGGCTGACGAGCTCGGCCCGTACAGCGGCCCGTACAGCGGAACGCACAAGGCCGGAAGCGGCCTCGGAAGGAGTCCCCATTGAACAGTGACACCACGGACCTCACCGCCCGGCGCGTCTTCATAGACAAGCAGAGCCCGAAGGCCTATCACGCACTGGTGCAGACCTCCGAAGCGGTCCGCGCGGTCGCCGCCGGAGCCGGGCTCGACCGCGCTGTCGTGGAACTGATCAACGTGCGCGTGTCACAGGTCAACGGCTGCGCCTACTGTCTCAACGTACACACCGTGGCGGCGCTGCGCGCAGGCGAGAGCACGCAGCGGCTGGGGGTGCTGGCGGCCTGGCGGGACACCGAGCTGTTCACGCCGCGAGAGCGCGCGGCGCTCGCTCTGGCAGAGGCGACCACCACTCCCGCGAACGCCGTCGCACAGGAGGCCGCCTACGACACCGCCCGCCAGGTGCTGACCGACGACGAGGTGTCCGCGGTGATCTGGGTGGCGATCACCATCAACGCCTTCAACCGGCTCTCCATCATGAGCAAGCATCCCGTCCGCAGGACCCCTCAGCAGTGACCCGGGCTCCGCGGGCAAGGCCCGTGGCGGCAGTTTCCCGGTGCGGGACACAGGGCCTCCGCCGTGCTCGGAGCAGGGCCGCGGCGGGGGTGCCGGCGTGAACCGCGGGACGGGACCCCGCTCTCGCCCGGGAGGTTCCGCAGGCCGCCCGGTGGCGGGCGCTCCCCTGCTTCAGGGCGATGGCCGGGACCAGGAGGGATCGCCGGCCGAGAGCCGGTGAGCCGTCACGGAGATCACCGCGAGCAGCAGCAGGACAAGGCCGAGGGTGAGCACGAGTCCGGTGTGCAGCAGAAGCTCGGCACCGACGAGGGCCCCGACCGTGCGCTCGTGAGCACCACAGCATGCGCTGTGGGGCAAAACGCTCCTCGTCCTCGCGCCTAGCGTCGTGCGAGTACGCACAACACGGCACCGCAGGAGACGCATCATGACCACCAGCTCCCCGTCCGCGAGCGCAGCCAGCCATGGCTGCACCAGAAGAGCGAAGTGATCCAGGAGTTCGGGACCGTCAAGCAGTTCCCCATCGGCCTGTCCTACGAAGCACGGATGTACTCCTGCCAACGTCTGAACAAGGTCCTGGCGGACACGCAGATCCTCCACGGCCTCTACAAGAAGCATCACTGGCTGATGCGCGGCGCGACCTTGGGACCTGTCCCCGAGTGGTGGACACCTCTGAGCCCAGCCCCGGCAGGGGCCGGG
>RHMC01000150.1 GCA_003719395.1 Streptomyces altiplanensis | reverse complement strand
GTCTCGGCGAGCAGGCCATGGCCACCCTGAAGGGCTGGCGCCTCCTGCGGAAACTTCGCTGCAGCACCAACCGGATCACCGACATCGTGAAGGCCGTCGTCGCCCTTCACCACGCCTCAACCTGAGGTTGGAAAAGGCTCTGCACGCGATCTACGACCCCGTCTCCCGCGTCTGCTCCCTCGCCAGCGCCGGGCATGTCGTCCCCGCCGTCGCCACTCCCCCGGACGGCGCAGGAGACACCCAGGCCTCCTGGTCGGTGGAGTTCCCGGAGATGCCGATCGGCCCTCCCCTGGGTCTGGGCGGACTTCCCTTCGAAACCGTGCAGTTCGAACTGCCCGAGGGGAGCCTGCTGGCACTGTTCACCGATGGCCTCATCCAAAGCCGTACGCGGGACGTGGACACCGCACGCGTCGTGCTGCGCGACGTTCTCGCCCGGACACCCGCCTCACCGGACGAGGTCTGCGACCGGCTGCTCGCCGCACTGTTGCCCGGCCGTCCCGACGACGACGACGCCCTCCTGGTGGCCCGGACCCTGGCACTCGACCCGGGCCACGTGGCCACCCTCGACCTCCCCTCCGACCCGGCGGCCGTCGCCGGGTCGCGTGCCTTCGCCTCCGACACGCTGACCACCTGGGGCCTCGACGGGCTCTCCTTCACCACGGAGCTCATCGTCAGCGAACTGGTGACGAACGCGATCCGCTACGGCAGGAGTCCGATCCAGCTGCGCATGATCCTTCAGTCAACGCTGACCTGCGAGGTCTTCGACGCCAGCAGCACCGCGCCTCACCTGCGCCGCGCCCGGACCTTCGACGAGGGCGGGCGCGGACTGCTGCTCGTCGCCCAGCTCGCCGAACGCCGGGGTACTCGGCACAACCGCGAAGGCAAGGTCATCTGGGCAGAACAGGCCTTGCCAACGGCAGACCTCCTGGTGGCCGACGTCAGATGACGCCTTGCGCCGTCATGGCCTCCGCCACCCTCAGGAACCCCGCCACATTGGCACCGAGCACGTAGTCGTCCGGGTTGTCGCCGTACGCCTCGGCGGTGGCGCGGCACTGGGTGTGGACATCGCGCATGACCGTGGCGAGCCGGGATTCGGTCTGTTCGAAGGACCAGGTGTCACGTGCGGCGTTCTGCTGCATCTCCAGCGCGGAGGTGGCCACGCCGCCCGCGTTGGCGGCCTTCCCGGGACCGAAGAGGACACCGGCCTCCCGGAACACCGCCACGGCCTCGGGTGTGCACGGCATGTTCGCGCCCTCAGCCACGGCGCGGACCCCGTTCTTGACCAGGGCCACGGCGTCCTCGCGGCCCAGTTCGTTCTGGGTCGCGCAGGGCAGGGCGATGTCGCACGGAACGTCGTACACCGTGCCGCGGGCCGTGAAGCGCGCGGTCGGCTTCGCCTCCGCGTACGCCGAGATACGGGCCCGGCGCACCTCCTTGACGTCCTTGAGCAACTCCAGGTCGATACCGTCCTGGTCGACGAGGTAGCCGGACGAATCGCTGCAGGCCACCACGCGGCCACCGAGGGCGTGGACCTTCTCCACGGCGTACACGGCCACGTTCCCTGATCCGGAGACCACGACCCGACGGCTGTCGAAGCCGTCACCCCGGGTAGCGAGCATCTCCTGGGCGAAGTACACCGCGCCGTAACCCGTGGCCTCCGTGCGGGCGTGGGAGCCGCCCCAGGCCACCGGCTTGCCGGTGAGGACACCGGACTCGTAACGATTGGTGATCCGCTTGTACTGCCCGAAGAGGTAGCCGATCTCACGACCGCCCACGCCGATGTCTCCGGCGGGCACATCGGTGTGCTCGCCCAGGTGGCGGTAGAGCTCGGTCATGAAGGACTGACAGAAACGCATGATCTCGCCGTCCGAGCGGCCCTTGGGGTCGAAGTCCGCCCCACCCTTGCCGCCGCCGATAGCCATCCCGGTCAGCGCGTTCTTGAAGATCTGCTCGAAGCCGAGGAACTTCACGATGCCGAGGTTGACGCTGGGGTGAAACCGCAGCCCTCCCTTGTACGGGCCAAGGGCGCTGCTGAACTCCACCCGGAAGCCACGGTTGACGCGTACGGCGCCCTGGTCGTCGACCCAGGGAACCCGGAAGATCAGCTGCCGTTCCGGCTCACACAGCCTGTCCAGTATCCCGTTCTCGGCGTAGTCGGGGTGCCGGTCGAGCGCGGGGGCGAGGGAGTCCAGCACCTCAGCCGCCGCCTGGTGGAACTCCGCCTCCCCGGGGTTGCGCCGGCGGACCTCTTCGTAGACGGCCTCGATGTGTGTACGGACGTTCATGGCTGTGTCTCCGGTCGGCAGAAGAGTAGAACTCGAACCCAATTCGAGTTTACGAAGCCTGTCGAGATGCCGTCAATCCTCGGGATGACCACCACCACCCGCCTCGCAAGGTTACAGGCGCCACCGCGTCTCAAGTTGGACTCATGGGCGACGAGACCTTGACGGCACCTGACCGAAAGCTAAACTCAAACTCGATTCGAGATCGTATCTTGCGTTACGGCCTGCCGAGCCGACCGCGACAAGGACGCCGCCGCGCGCGGCGGCGGCAACAGAACGGAGAGGGTCATGACCGCATGTTATGACGTGTTCGGTGCCGGAACGGCCGGAGTGGTCGCATGACGGCGCGACGGGTCGCCTTCATCGGGCCGCCGGCGAGATGTGCAAGGTGGCCATCGAGCGCTTCGCCCGGGCGGACGGGGACTGGGAGCTCACCCTCTGCGACATCCGGCCCGAACTCCTCCAGCCGCTGCTCAAGCGGCTGCCCGCAGGCCGGGCCAAGGTCCGGCGGCTTGACCTCTACGACCGGGACGACCTCCTTCAGGTGGTCGACGGCGCCGCTCTCGTCGTCCTGGGCGCGGGGCCCTACACCCGCACCTCCGAGCCGGTCATCACGGCCTGCCTCAAGGCCAAGGTGCCGTACCTCGACTTCGACGACGACGTCGAGAGCACCGAGCACGCGCTGAGCCTCGCCGACAAGGCCCAGGAAGCCGGCATCCGCTCTATGTCGGCTGCGGCGCCTCACCGGGGATGAGCAACGTGATGGTGGTCGACGCCGCGAACGAGCTCGACACCGTCGAGGACATCGAGATGTTCTGGACGGTGGGCGACGAGCGGCCGCACGTCGGCCGGGCGGTGCTCCAGCATCTGATGCACATCGCCGCAGGCGACTGCCTGACGTGGGAGCACGGCGGGCCGGTCGTGCACGAGTCGCACGTCGAGACCGGCACGGCCCCCATGGGCGGCGGCCTGGGCGAGACCCTCCTGTACGAGACCGCGCACCCCGAGCCCGTCACCCTGCCCCGCCGCTACCCCGAGGCCCGGCGCATCCGCTGCCTCGGCGGAATGGACCCGTCACCGATCAACGGCGTCGTCAAGGGGCTCGGCCAGGCCATCGAGTCGGGCAGCATGACGTCCGACGAGGCGGTCGACTTCATGGTGGAGCTGTGCAACATGCGCGTCGGTACGCCCGCGGGCCTGCGGCACGCTTTCAGCGGCATGATCGGCCAGGTCCGCCGTGGGGAGAGCGGGGCGGGCGAGCTGCTCAAGCTCCTCGGGGCGTCGGCCCTCCGGCGCAGGCATACCTGGCAGGGCGGTCTCCTGGCGCGCGTCACCGGCACCCGCAACGGGCGGCCGGCGGTGGCCGTACGCCGTACGCCGATCAGCGGCCCGGAGTCGTACCTCGTGTCCAGCATGGCCGCCCTGACGGGGACCGCCTGCGCCGCGTTCATGGTCCTCGCGCTCGATGAGGCCGGCAAGCGCACCGGTTCGTTCGCCCCCGAGGACTGGGCCGAACCGGAGGCGTTCTGCACCGCCCTGGAGTGCGTGGGCACGCCACGCTACGAGATCGTCGAGTCGCTGCACTAGGGACGCTCCCGACTCGACCCTGCCCAGGGCATCGCCGCGACCGCGTACCGGGGAGGTCGGGTCCCGTCGATGCCCTGGTCGCCTTCACACATCCTGCGCCTGTCGACCGCGCCCGACCATTTCTGGAGCCGCCGAAATGCCCCGTCCCGTCATCCCCGTCACGCGCTCGCGCAATCCCTTCCCGCAGGAGGAGGACCTGACCAGGGACATGAACGGCGTCCTGCGCTACGCGGACGCACCCGCGACCCTTCTCGACGCGCTGCGTGCGCACGTCGACGTACGGCCCGACGCCGAAGCGGTCGTCGAACTGGGTGGCGACCGGCTGACCTACGCCCAGCTGTGGCAGCGTGCCGCGCGGGTGGCCGGCGGGCTGCGGGCTCGCGGCGTGGCGCATGGGGACCGGGTGGCCGTCCGGTATCCGGCCGGCACGGACTGGGTCCTCGCGTTCTGGGGCACGGTGATGGCCGGCGGCATCGCGGTGGCCGTCAACACCCGGTCGGCGCGGCCGGAGGTGGAGTTCGTCCTCGGCGACGCCGGCGTGAAGGTCGACCTGTCGGTCGGCACTCCCCTGCCCGACGGCGACGCGTACATGGCGGTGGACCTCGACCCCGCCGACGTGGCCGCGCTGTTCTACACCTCCGGCACCACTGGGCGCCCCAAGGGAGTACCGACCACGCACGAGGCGTTCTTGACCAACGCCGAGAACCTGGTCCGCTGTCTCGGTATACCGCGGGACATCGGGCCGGACCTACGTACCCTGATCTCGGTGCCGTTGTTCCATGTCACGGCCTGCAACTCGCAGTTCCTCGTCGCCGCCTACCTCGGCGGGACCTCGGTGATCATGCCCGCACTCGATCTTCCGGGGCTGACAGCGGCGTTGGCGGCCGAGAAGATCTCCTTCGTCGTGACCGTGCCCGCCGTGTACTCCCTGCTGCTACGGCATCCGAGCTTCGCCGACGCCGAGGTGTCCGGGGTGCGCTGGCTCGCGTACGGCGGCGCACCGATCGCGCCGTCGCTCGTGCGGTCGCTGAAGGCGGCGTTCCCCAGGGCCACGGTGATCAACGGCTACGGCATGACCGAGACCGCGTCGCTGATCACCGTTCTGCCTGACGAGGACGCCGCCGACCACGCGGATTCCGTCGGGTACGCGGTGCCGTCCGTGGACCTCGGCGTCGTACCGATCGGCGCGACCCGCGCACGGGCGAGCTGGTGGTCCGCGCCGCCACGGTGACCCCCGGGTACTGGCGCAGGCCGGAGGCCACCGCGCAGACGCTGGTGGACGGCTGGCTGCACACCGGGGACATCGTCCGGATAGACGACGCCGGACGCGTCCACATCGTCGACCGCGTCAAGGACATCATCAACCGCGGTGGTGAGAACATCTCCAGCGTCGAGGTCGAGGCGGTACTGCTCGCCGCCCCCGGTGTCGTGGACGCGGCGGTCCTCGCCGTGCCCGACGAGGTCATGGGCGAGAAGGTCGGAGCCGTCCTCTTCACGGACCGCGGCGAGGTCGATGTCGCCGCCGTGCTGGCGCACTGCCGGGAGCAGCTCGCAGACTTCAAAGTGCCCCAGTACGCCGCGGTCGTCACGGAGGCGTTGCCGCGCAACGCCGGCGGCAAGCTCCTGAAGAACCAGCTGCGCCGCCAGGTGCGGTGGGGCGCTCCGCTGCGCCAACGGGCCCTGGCGACCGGCTGCCCCGGAGTCTCATCGGTTCAAGCGGAGTAGGTCTCGAGGTACGCGGTCACCATGCGTCGCGCTTCGTCGATCGTGGTGTCGTCACCGGCCGGCGACTGCCGGAACGCGATGTCGAAGAGCCGGTTGCCCACCTCGAAGGCGAGCTGCAGGACGAGCCGGGGAGTGCCGGCGGACACCAGTCCACGCTCGACGAGGAGGTGCCAGAACCGCTCGGCCTGCGCGGCGTCGAATTCCCGCACGAGATCGGTCACCGTCTCGCTGCGCCCGGAGAACCACAGCTCGACACAGCTGGGATGCCCGCGGAAGTAGTTGCGCAGGGGGTCGATGACGGCGTCGGCGGCGGCGCGCAGCGAAGGCAGCTCGGAGTCCTCCAGCGCGGCGCTGATGAGCGGCTCGATCTCGCGCAGATGATGCTGCAGGAGTTCGGCGTCGACCTGGTGCCGGTCGGAGAAGTAGTGGTACATGGAGGCGATCGGGATGCCCGCCCGCTCTCCGACCGCCTTCAGGGTGGCCGCCTCGTAGCCCTGCTCGGCGAGCAGCGCCTCGGCGGCGTCCAGGATGGCGCGCCTCCGCTCCACACCACGGCGCTGGACAGCCGGTCGAGCCGTCGCCTGGGTTGTCAACTTTTTCTCGAACACAATTCGAGATCGTATCAACCACGCTCGCACACCGCCGCGTCCGCGGCGGTTGACACCATCCGAACACCTTCTAAACTCGAACCAGATTCGATATCGAATCTTGCACCCTCCATCGTACGACCGCGGCCCGATGCGCCGCCCTCGTGCCACGCCCGGAGGAACAGAACGGAGGGGGTCATGACCAGCATTCCTCGTGACGTCGTGGTGATCGGCGCCGGCTTCGCCGGCGTCACCGCCGCACGGGATCTCAGCCTCGCGGGCCGCTCGGTGGTCCTGCTCGAAGCCCGCGACCGGGTCGGCGGCCGGACCTACACCGGCGAGGCCTTCGGTCGTCGCGTGGAATTCGGCGGCACCTATGTGCACTGGACCCAGCCGCACGTGTGGCGCGAGCTCCAGCGCCACGGCATCCCGCTGGCGTGCCGCTCGACGGCGGCACGGTGTACTGGCTGGCCGACGGCGCACTGAGGTTCACCGCGGTTCGGCCGACGGCCCCGACGGCTTCGTCGGCGCCCGCGGAGGGAGCACGATGAAGAAGGACGTCACCTTCACCAGCCACGGCGTCACCTGCGCCGCCTGGCACATCCCGGCCAGGACCGGCACCCTGACCACGGCCGCCGGCCGGCCGTGCGTGGTCATGGCCCACGGCTTCGGCTGCACCCGCGACAGCGGCCTGCTCGGGTACGCCGAGGCCTTCGCCGACACCGGGATCGACGCGTCGTCTTCGACTACCGCGGCTTCGGGGACTCCGGCGGCAGACACCGCCAGGACGTCTCGGTCCGCCGCCAGCGGCAGGACTACCGCGCGGCCCTCACGGCCGCCCGGCGCCTGCCCGGCATCGACCCGGACCGCATCGTGTTGTGGGGGACCTCGTACTCCGGGGGCCACTGCGTGGTGGTCGCGGCCGAGGACCGGCTCGTCGCGGCGGTCGACGCGCTCACGCCCGCGACGGACGGCCTCGCCACACTCACCCAGATCGTGCGCCACGCCGGGGTCGGCCGGCTGTTGCGCATGGCCGGGCACGGGCTGCGCGACGCGGCCCGTGCCCTGAGTGGCGGGGCGCCGCACCTCCTGCCGATCATCGGACCGCCCGGAACCCTGGCGATGATGAACACCCCTGACGCCGAGACGATCTCCACGACGATCGTCGGCCCCACCTTCCGCAACGAGGTGCACGCCGCACGGCACTTGAGGTCGGGCTCAACCGGCCCGTCACCCACGCCGGCCGCCTGACGTGCCCGCTCCTCGTGCAGGTCGGCACCGACGACCACGTGGCACCACCGGCCGCGGCACGCCGCACCGCCCGCAAGGCCGGCACGTGGGCGCAGCTGCGCGAGTACCCCGTCGACCACTTCGACGCGTACGACGGGGCGTGGCAGAAGCTGGCCCTCTCCGACCAGCTCGCCTTCCTCTCACGCCCCCTGGATCCGGCTCGGTCGCCCCAGCACAGGGGTCGGCACCGGGCTCCCCGGGACTGACCGCCCGGAGCGGACCGCGCCCGTTGCGTGACGCGGTCCGCTCGCTCTTCCTCACCACGTCGTTCGTCACCACGCATTCTTCATTCAAGGGACGGGATGAACATGTACGACTACGTCATCGTCGGCGCCGGATCCGCGGGCTGTGTCCTCGACCGCCTGGGCGACGCTCCAGGGCTTCAGCTCTGGCCGGGGCCGCCGAGCCGGGCCAGGCGGGCAAGATGCTCCGCCTGTTCGGGGCGGCGGGCTTTGAGGTAGGCGTACTGGAGCCGGGGGGCGCAGCCGCGGGAGAGTTTCACGCGGTCAGAGCCCGTGGAGTAGTGCAGGTGGGAGATCCCCTCGGCGAGCGCGATGCGCAGGAGTTCGTAGTAGACCAGCCCGAAGTAGACCGGGAGTTTCCCTTTCCGCTCGTAGTCGAAGCCCGCCTGGCGGGCGTACATCTCGCCGCCGTGCGTAAACGTGAGGACGAAACCGATCAGCGCCCCGTCGAGGTGGGCGGTGGTCACCCGGGCCGCGTCCCCGGCGTTCGCCGCGATGCTGTCGAATACCGCCCGGAAGGCGGCCGGGTTCGCCGTGGTGCCGTGTTTGGCGTAGAGGGCCATCTCCAGCGGGGCGACCTGCTCGATCAACTTCTCGGTCAGCGGCCGGGTGCGGTATGAGACCCCGGCCTCGGCCAGGGCCCGAAGCTCCCGCTTGATCTTCACGCGGCGCGGCTGTTCGAACCGTGCCAGATAACTGTCGAAGGAGCCGCCCTCCGGAACGACCAGCGAGTACGCGGTCTGCCCGGGCACCGACACGTACCGCGCGTCCTCCAGGACGCCGCGCAGCAGCTCGTCGTCCTCGTCGACGTAGAGGAACGACACCGATTCCATCCCTGTTGCCCACGCCTGTCGTTCCGCCGCCTCGACGACCGCCTCCAGTGCTCGCGCTGCGCCGCGGGTCGAGCGCGGGAGCCACGCCCGCCTTGGTGTGGGACGGGTTGCGGCCGCCGCAGGCCAGGGCCGGCATCAGTCCCGCCGACCAAGGGGCGTCCTCCCCGGTGGCCTGCCGGTGCAGGGTGTCGACCACCCTGCCGGGGCTGCAGAAGACGTAGGGCGTTTCCTGCTCCAGCGGGTAGGCCGGCAGGGCACAGACCCAGTCGGCTCCGTTGGCAGCCGTGAAGTAGTACGGCGCGGTGGCGGCGGTCGCCTGCGCGTGCCTGAGCCACGGGCTCGCGGAGTAGAAGCCGCGCTCTCCGAACAGCGCGTCCCAGCGCTCTGCACCGAGGTCGTCGAGGTGAGAGAGGTCCCGGTGCGCGGTGACCTCCAGCGCCACCGGTCCGCTGGCCCCGTGCGTCGCGCTCACCGCTGCTCCGTGCTGGCGGCGGTTTCGATCCGCGGGGTGAGCTGGCCCAGGGCCGCTTCGGCCCGGCGCACCGCGTCACCGGTGGTGTCGCCGACGGCGACGACGTACCCCAACAGATCCAGGTTGCTCTCGGCCGACCGGACCGGATCACCCGGGTGGGCCTCCAGGTCCACCTCGACGACGCCGGGAACCCGGCGGGCCAGATCGGCTCCGTCGATGCCGGACAGGATGCCGGACTGACAGGCCGCCAGATAGCGGGAGGCGGCAGCGCAGTCGCGGGTGGGCGTGAGGTCGGCCGGCCGGCCCGCGTGCAGCTTGACCACCTCGCGCTGCAGGTACACCCCGGTCGCCTCGCGGATCAGCTGGGTGATCTCCGCGCCGGGCATCCGGCCGTTGACCTCGACGATCCGGGGCCCGTCCGCGGTCATCTTCACCTCGACGTGGGCAGCGCCGAAGTCGTGCCCCACCGCTTCCAGGGCCCGCCGGGCCAGCTCGGTGCACTCGTCGCGGACCGGTGCTGACAGCATCGACGGGAATGTGTCGCCCATCTCCACGAAGTACGGGTGGGGGCCGAGCGCCTTGTCCGTGACACCCAGAAACCGCCGCTCACCGTCTACCAGTACCGACTCGACGCTCACTTCGAAGCCCAGCAGGTATTCCTCGACGAGCGCGCCGGGGCGGCGGGGCTGGCCCCGGAAGTCAGTGGAGGAGGAGCTGATGTCCCGATAGGCCGCAAGGACTTCGCCGGGGGTACGGCACAGGGTGACGCCGATGCTCGCGGACTCGGTCATCGGCTTGACCACACAGGGGTAGCCGAAGCGGTCCGCCGCGGCGAGTGCGTCGTCCTCGCTCGTTGCCTGGTGGAAGCAGGGAACCGCGACTCCGGCCTCCTGGCAGGCCTGCCGCATCAGCAACTTGTCGCGGCAGTTCCGCGCTGCCATGGGGGACAGCCCCGGCAGACCGAAGCGGGCGGCGACTTCCGCGACGACGGGGATGTTGTAGTCGGTCACGGTCATCACACCGCTGAGCCGACCCACCGCGTGGAAGGGTTCCAGCGCGGCGGCTACCGCGTCGGCGGAGTTGGTGTCCGTCTGGATGATCTCGTTGATGTGCTTGGCGTAGACCTCCTCTGCGAGGCTGACGACCCGGTAGCGGTCGGGATCGTTGCTCATCAGCACGGTATGGAAGCCGAGTTCGTGGGCGGCCCGCAGGGGGGTCAGGCCGAAATTCGACAACTGGCTCTCGACGACGGCCAGTACGCCGGGTGAAGTGCTCATGGGTGCGAGTCTCCGATGTCGGGGGTGGGGTGCGGTGTGTGCGGTGCATTCTGCTTTGCCGGGGCGAGGGCCGCCGTGATCGGTCCCCGGGCCGACAGGGACACCAGGAGCGCCAGAGCGGTGAACGCGGCCGGCAGGGACAGTGCGGCGGCTGGGCCGAGGCTGTCGGCAACCAGACCGGCCACCGCCGAGCCGGCCGCTGCACCGACCGCGATGAAGCTGCCGACCCCGGCGAATGCCTGGGTCATCTTCTGCTGGGCCGTCATCTCTCCGACGAGCTGGAATTCCTCGGCCCCGGCGGGGGCGATCGGCAGGCCAGTGAACACCAGCAGAGTGCCCAGCAAAACCAGCGTCCACGAAGCGGGCAGGCCGGCCCGGTGCGCCAGATGAACCGCCGGCAGGGCGACCAGCGCGACAGCCAGTACGACCAGCAGCCGGACGTACCGCCGGAAGGTGCTCCCCTTGGGGCTGCGGGCACCGTACAGCAGCCCGCCGACTACGCTGCCCGCGGACTGCAGCGCCACCAGGGTCCCGGCCAGTTCCGCCGCCGAGCCCTGGTCGCGCAGCGCGGCGGTGACCCGCGACCGCCAGCGCGCTGGACAGGGCGGCCGTCAGAGCGATGGCGACAAGGACGGACAGGGTGGCGGCGCTCGGCCTGGACCGGCGCGCACTGGTGTCCGCCGGACTGCTGGAGCCTCCGGGATTTTGTGGCCGCGGCTGCGGCCGTCGTCGGCGTACGACCGCGGCCTGGCCGTACCCGACCGCACCGGTACCCAGCAGGACCGCGGTGACCAGCAGGGCGTTACGGGCTCCGACGAGCGAGCCCAGCACCGTAACGGCCGTCGGCCCGAGGATGAACAGCAGCTCGCTGAGCGTCGCCTCGAAGGAGTACGCCCGCTGCCGCAGCGCCGCGTCCTCGGTGAGGCCGCTCCACATGGCACGTACGGAGGCACCGACCGGCGCGGTGGCCAGCCCGGCGGCGCCCGCCGCGACCAGGAGAACTCCCGCTGACGCGCCGTCCGCGCCGAACGCGGCGGCGGCCAGGACGAGTCCGGCCGCCGGGCCGGTGACCCGCAGCACCGGGGCCGGGCCGAGCGGTCCATCAGCGGCCGATGGCCGGGCCCGCGACCGCGCCGCCCAGCGCGTAGGCCGCGCCCGCGCCGCCGCCCGCGGCGATGGAATGCCCCGACTGCACCAGGGTCAGTAGTAGCGCGAGCGGGCACCATGGTCCCGGCCAGGCGCGCGAGCGCGGCGGGCACCGCCGCCGCCGCTCGCGCCCGGAAGCCTCAGCAGCTCCGCGTAGCTCCTGATCACTGTGGAGGTTCCGCGTTTTCGTCGGCCGACAGGAGGCCTGGGTCTGCCAGGCGGAACACGTCTTCACCGGTCTCGGCCCGCCAGACCAGCTGCTCCTGGTCCCCGTCAATGGCGACGACGGCGGCCCTGGTCCGAATGAAGTTGTTGCTCCGGCCCAGGGAGTAGGCGCCGGTGTCGTGCAGGCACAGCAGGTCGCCGGTCCGCACGTCGTCCGGCAGGCCGACGGCCTGGGAGTGGACGTCGTTCTCATAGCACAGCGGCCCGGCCACCGACCAGCTGGACTGGTCCGACGAGAACGCGCGGCCGATCGGAACCAGCCGGTGCACCTCACCACTGCCGGTCCACGGGGCCACGTTGTTGCCCCCGTCCACGATCAGCCAGCGGGCCTCCGGCAGTTCTTTCCGCGACATCACCCGGGTCACCATGGCCATCGCGTCGGAGACCAGCCAGCGGCCCGGCTCACAGGCGAGGGTCACCCCGTCCAGGCCCAGGTCCCGCATGTGCTTGTCCACGTCCGACAGCAGCAGCGCCGTGTCCAGGAACGGTTCCTCATCGGTCACCGGGTCACCGCCGTGCAGGCCCCACAGCGCGGACAGTGGCCCCGAGCGGGGACGCCGGATGCCCGGGACACCGAACCCGCCGCCGATGTTGACCTCGCGCAGCCCGAACCGCCGGTGCAGCTCCGCCGCCTCGCCGAGCACCTTCTCCAGCGCGCGGAGCATCAGCTCCTGGTGCACTATCTGGCTGCTGAGGTGGGCGTGCACGGCGGTGAGCCTCAGGTGCGAGGACTCGGCGATGCGCTGCACGAGCCGGGCGAGCTGCGGCGAACCGGCCGGCCAGCCGAACCGGTTGCGGAGGGCGGCGCGTTCGGCCTGGAGCCGGTACGAGGGGTCGGAGGAGGTCGAGACCGGCACTCCGGGAGAGACCCGGATCCCCACCTCCACCGTGTCCCGCCCGGCTGCGGCCGCGAGGCGTTCCAGCACCTCGATCTCGTGCTCGCCGTCGATGTTGACCCGTACTCCGTGCCGGAGTGCGAGGGCCAGCTCTTCCTCGGTCTTCACCGGGCCGTTGAACACCGTCTCCGCCGGCGCGAAACCGGCCGCGAGCGCTGCCTCCAGCTCGTACCCCGACACGACGTCGGCTCCCATGCCGTGGCGCGCGAGCCGACGGGTCAGATGGGGCAGGTAGTTGGTCTTCACCGAGTAGTAGGCCTTGGTGGGCCTCGCCAGTTCGCCCAGCGCCCCGAGCAGATCCTGCGCCGCCCGGTCCAGCCGGGCGGTGTCCAGGACGTGGAAGGGGGTGGTATGACGGTCGGCGAGAGCGACCAACCGGTCGTAGTCCCAACCCGGCGCGGGGGCCGGGTCCGGCAGTGCGCCGCTCATACGGCCGCCCTTTCCCCCGTCGTGGTCCGCCGGTGTCCGGCTGCTTGCGGCGAAGTGCCGGTGAGCAGCCGGAATCCGGCGTCGATGCGGTCGCGCATGACCATGTCGGCGTACCGGCGGTGCCAGGTGCCCGAGGCCAGGTCGTCGCGCAACCGCTCGACACCGCGCTCGATCGCCTCCGTGTCGGTCAGCGCGAAGGCCGAACAGGCACGTCGCATCATGGGGTCGAGATACGCCTCCGGCCTTCGCCAGAACGCGGTCATGAAACCGTCGGTGAAGTCGTGCCAGACGGGCAGCTCGGTGACCTCGCAGGGCCCGAGCAGCGCGGTGAGCCGGTCCAGCGAGGGGACCCGGGAGCGTTCGGCCTCGGCGATCTCCGGGACGTAGTCCCGGGTGAACCAGAAGCCCGCCTGGACGTCCATGTCGTAGGTGACGACGGCGAAGCGGGAAGCGACGCGGAGAAGTTCCGAGACTCCGCCTTCCAGGTCCGACCAGTGGTGGACGGTCAGGACGGCCTGGACGGCGTCGAACGCCTGGTCGTCGAAGGGCAGGCTCTCCGCTCGTCCGATGACGCACGGAGCGGCGTCCCGGTCGCGCTGGGCGCGCATTTCGAGTGAGGGCTCGACCGCGACGACCCGTACGTCGGCCGGCTCGTACGCACCCGAGCCGGCTCCGACGTTCAAGACGGTGCGGGCGTCACCCAAGGAGGCCCGGATGATCTGTGCCCAGCGGCGGTCGGGGCGGCGCACGGCGGAGTAACCGACGCCGATCCGGTCGTAGACCGGCCCAGTGCCGGGAGCGGACAAGGCGGGGCCTGTGGGAGTGGTCTGGGTCATGGCGGTCACGACGCGTTGCTCGCGAGAACCTCTGCCTCGTACTCCTCGCCGTACCGGCGGTGTTCCCAGGGGTTGACCGCCACCAGCCACACGTCCCGGTGTCCACCCTCGTCCGTGAGGTGCCTGATGTCGGTCACGTGGTGGAACATCGCCTGATCGTCGAAGGCGATGGCCTGGCCGTCCTGGAGGGTGGTGCGGAAGAACGGCTCACCGCCGCCGAGCGGCATCAACTGGGTCTCGCCACCGGATATGTTGTGGCGGCGGGTGACGGCGACGATGCCGAAGCGGTGGCCGTCACGGTGCGGGCCTTCGGGCGCGGCCACGCCCTCGACGTCCGGCGTGGAAACGACCCGGCACTGGTGGATGTTGAGCTGCCACACGGTGCCCTTGTCCAGGTCCAGAGCCTCCGCCCCGGCGGCGATGAGCGGCGTGGGATCCACGGTCAGCGGCTCCAGGGTGCGCAGTTGCCCGCCGACCAGGTCGTTGTACTGGCGGGGCTGAGCGAAGTGACGGTGCGGCAGCAGCTCCAGCTTCCACTGCCCGTCGTGGACGAGGCGGAACTGGGAGAATCGGCGGTAGCGCTGGTTGGACCCGGTGTACGGGTCGAGCGGCAGACTCTCGAACTGCGACAGGGTGTGTTCGTCGAGCGGCGGCGTATTGATGATCGTGAAGCCTTGCGCGTTCAACCCCATGAAGTCCTCCGGTGTTCGGGCACAGGGGATCCCCCCTCGCCCTGGTGAACAGCTGATTACGGCGAGGTTATGGGCACTGGAACACCTGAACAAGATCCAATTTTCGATGCCCGGCGTCGGAGATTTCGACAACTTGTCAGGTGTCCACGGGGGTTGGCCCGTGATAAGGCGTCAGAAACGCGGCCCGGCGCAGCGTCCCCACGCGCCCTCCATGAGGCAGGCACACCACCGCCATCATAACGGCGATTTTCAGCCAAATGCCCTCGCGCGCATACGGCTCGGCAAGGGGAGCCGGGAAGGGTTCGCCGTCCGCCGATCAGGGGCAGAGCCAGGAGTCCTGGAGAGCCGGACGCGGAGGTCAGCGGCATCCCCGCAGGACAGCTACCCCCTCGTTCCGGCCACAGGACATGCCTCCTCAGTGGCGGCACACGAGGCCGGTTTTCCGCCACCGGGTGGATGACCCTCGGGCCCGCAGTGGCAGCCGGGCCGATGTGGGCTGTGGCGCTCGGCCGTGCGGCGCGTGACCTCGCGTCTGCCGGACAGGGAAGGCGAGGGGCCCCATTCGGGCCCATCGGCGTCTCGGCCCTGTTCTACCTGACGATGGAGGCCCACCGGCTCGGCGCCGATCCGCAGGTACTGGCTGCCGGGACGCTGGTCATCGCCGTCAGCACCCTGGTGCACGGCGCCACCACCACCCCGGGACTGAAGATCTACCGCAAAGCGGACCTGCGGACGAAGACCTCCAAAAACAAAACCTGAACCGTTCCGGGTTCGGTAGAGATCTCAGATGTTGGTTGTGACCTGGGGTTTCGTGGTGCTCAGGTAGTGGTTGGCTTCGTATTCGGCGGGCGGGATGTGCCCTATTCCACCGTGGAGCCGGGTGTGGTTGTACCAGTCGGTCCATTCAGCGGTGGCCGGCTCGACCCGGGCGAGGGATCGCCAGGGCCGCTGCGGTTTGATCACCTCGGTTTCGAAGAGGCCGATCGTGGACTCCATCAGTGCGTTGCCGTACGCGTCGCCGGCCGGTCCGATCGAGGCGGCGATGCCGGCCTTCTCCAGGTGCTCGGCCGGCGTGAAGGACGTATATTGACCAGGTTCAACCAGTGGATGCAACACCGGCTTATGTGATCGATAGTAGATGGTCGTTGAGGGCTTCGGCGGGTGTCTTCCAACCGAGGCTCTTGCGAGGGCGACTGTTGAGGGTGGCAGCGACCGCCTCGATGTCCTCCGCCGCCCATCGGGAAAGGTCCGTACCCTTCGGGAAGTATTGGCGCAGCAGACCGTTCGTGTTCTCGTTGGTGCCGCGCTGCCAGGGACTGTGCGGGTCGGCGAAGTAGACCGGGACGCCGGTCTCGACCGTGAACTGGGCGTGTGCCGACAGCTCCTTGCCCCGGTCCCAGGTCAGCGACCGCCATAGTTGCCCGGGCAGGGTGCCGACTGTGGCCGCAAGTGCATCTTTCATCGTCACCGCGCCATAGCCGGCCAGTGGCGGTCCGTTCTTGGTACGAGGGACGATGCCGTAGCCGTCCTGGCGGGGCAGGTGGACGAGCACTGTGAATCGGGTCGTGCGCTCGACCAGCGTGCCGATCGCCGACCGCTCGAGTCCGATCAGGAGGTCGCCCTCCCAGTGTCCCGGTACGGCGCGGTCGTCGGCTTCCGCCGGCCGTTCGCTGATCAGTACCTCGGGCGTGACGTGGGCCCACGCCGTCCGTTTGGACCGGGACCGGGGCACCCGCAGGGCTCTGCCGGTGCGCAGGCAGGCAACGAGCTCACGCTTGAGCGCTCCACGGCCTTCGATGAACAGGGCCTGGTAGATCGCTTCATGGCTGATCCGCATGGACTCATCATCGGGGAAGTCGACCTTCAGCCGGTTCGCGATCTGCTCCGGACTCCACGCCATGACCCATCGGCGGTCGCCGCGGTGGGGCTTGTTCCTCCCCTTCCACCGCGGGCCCTGCGGTCCCAGTACCGTCCCGTCCGGGCGGCTGACCTGGCCGGAAAGCCTTTCCTGCACGTAGTCCCGCAGCCGGTCGTTCGCGGCCAGCTTCGCTGTCTTCGGGCGCTGGGCCACGAGATCGGCCTTCCACTGCGCGACCGAAGATGGTGTCCCGTGGAGTGGTGTAGCGGATCTTGGCGGGGATGTGCGCCTGTTCTGAGCCGTC
>RHMC01000014.1 GCA_003719395.1 Streptomyces altiplanensis | reverse complement strand
CACGAGGCGGAGGTTGGCCTCCAGCAGGTGGTTCTTGGCGCGGCGGCCGTCCTCGACGAGGATCTCCAGCTCACGCCGGAAGACCGGGTCCTGCTCGTCCTCCTCCTCCAGCTTGTGCTCGGAGAAGAGACCCGCCTCGATGCGCTTGGCGAGCTCCACCTCCTGCTCGGCGTTGAGCAGCGGCACCTTGCCGATCAGCTTCAGGTAGTCCTTGACCGGGTCGGCGGTGGCGCCGGCGACCATGACCTGCTGCGCGGGCGCGTCGTCCTCGTCCTCGTCGGACAGGACGTAACCGTCACCCTGCTGCGGCTGCTTCGTGGGCTTCTCGTCCGCGTCGTCACCGGCACCCGCGTCCTCGGACCAGGCGTCGGCCTGCGGCTCGTCGGGGGAGGCCGCGGTCTTCTTGGCCGCGGTCTTCTTCGCGGCCGTCTTCTTGGCGGCACGCTTCGCCGGGGCCGCGGGGGCCTCTTCGTCGACGGCGGAGCCCATTACCGATATTGACGCGGGAGCCGCCGGCGAGGCCGCCGAAGCGGTCTTCTTGACGGTTTTCTTGACGGCGGTCCTCTTGACCGGACGCTTCTCCTCGTCCCTCGCGGCGGTCTTGCGCGCACGCTTGGCGGGCGCCTTGGCCGGAGCCTTGGGCGCGGTCACCATCAGCGTCACGCCCTCTTCGTCGAGGACCTGGTTGAGGCTGCGCAGTACCCGCTTCAGCTGGTCCGCGGGGATGCTGTCCGCCTCGAAGGCGTGGCGTACGTCGTCGCCGTTGATGTGACCCTGCTCCTTGCCGCGCTCGATGAGCGCGACGAGGGAAGGGGATTCCGCAATCTCCTGTGGGAACGGGCGGGACGGACTGACCGACACGAGGAGCCTCTCGTAGCAAAAATGATGACGAGGCGAGGTCGCATGACGTAATGGACGGCGCGACGACACCTGTGGGTTCATCGCACGCTCTCGCCATTTCGTTACGCCTTGAATCGAGTGACCTGAACCACTTTCCTGAAACACCCCCGTCGGGACTGCTCCGGTAGCGTGATGCCATGATCACCGGCACCGGCCACGTACTGATACTCGGCGGTACGACGGAAGCCAGGCAGCTCGCGCGGACGCTGGCCCCGCGCCCCTTCCTGCGGGTGACGACCTCGCTTGCAGGACGGGTGACACAACCAAGGATGCCTGATGGCGAGATTCGCGTCGGAGGCTTCGGCGGCCCGGGGCCGATGGCGGCCTGGCTGAGCGAGCACCGGGTCGCCGCAGTGATCGACGCCACACACCCCTTCGCCGCCGTGATCAGCGCGAACGCGGCCGAGGCGACGACGGCCGCGGGCGTCCCGCTGGTCGCACTGCGCCGTCCGGGCTGGCAGCCGGGGCCCGGTGACCGCTGGCATTTCGCCGACAGCCTCCAGGACGCGGCGGCGCGGCTGCCGGCGCTCGGCCGCCGGGTGTTCCTCACCACCGGCAGGCTCGGTCTGGCCGCCTTCGCCGGCCTGGACGCGCTCCACTTCCTCGTACGGTCCGTAGAGCCCCCTCAGCCGCCGCTGCCGCGCCACACGCGGCTCCTGCTCGACCGCGGCCCGTACACCGTCGAGGGCGAGCGGGAACTGCTCCGGACGTACGCCGCCGACGTCCTCGTCACCAAGGACAGCGGCGGCCCCGCCACCGCCGCGAAGCTCACCGCGGCCCGCGAGCTGGGCTGCCGGTCGTCGTCGTACGCCGTACCGCTCCCGTCGCCGGGGGTGCGCACCGTCCCCGACGCGGCCGGGGCGGTGGCGGAGCTGGAGCGGCTGGGGTGTCTCAGTCGCGGCGCAGCAGATAGGTGTCCATGATCCAGCCCTTGCGGGCGCGGGCCTCGGCGCGCAGCGTGAGGATCCGGTCCGAGACCTCCGAGAGCCGGCCGGAGACGAGGATCTCGTCCGCGGTCCCGACGTAGGCGCCCCAGTAGATGTACGGATCGTCCTCGGCGTAGCGCTGGAACACCTGGTGCGCGTCGAGCATCACCACCACGTCGTCCGCGCCCTCGGGCCAGCCCTCCGCGAGCCGCCGGCCCGTCGTGATCTGCACTGGCTTCGCCACCCGGTTCAGCCCGGTGCGATGGCGGGCGACCAGCGCTGACACGCTGCTGACGCCGGGCACGACCTCGTGGTCGAAAGTCACCGTCCCGCGCTCCAGGATCTCCTCCAGGATGCCGAGCGTGCTGTCGTACAGCGCCGGGTCGCCCCACACCAGGAACGCGCCGGTCTGGTCGTCCGCCAGCTCTTCGGTGATCATCCGCTCGAATATGTCGGCCCGGCGGCTGCGCCAGTCGCCGACCGCGGGGGAGTAGTCGGCGCCGCCGGCCCGGCGGTCGCGGTCCGGGTCACGCCCCTCGACCAGCCGGTACTCCCGGACCGCCGCGATGTGCGCGTCGAGGATGTCGTGCCGCAGCCGGATCAGGTCCGACTTCTCCTCGCCCTTGTCGAGGAGGAAGAAGACATCCACCGCGTTGAGCGCTTTGACGGCCTGGATCGTCAGATGGTCCGGGTCGCCCGCGCCGATTCCTATGACATAGATCTTTCTCACCGCACGGAGTCTGCCGCATCGGGTCCGTCCGGTCGCCCGCGCAGGCGCGGAGCGGTCTCGGCGGCCCCTACGGGTTCCGCTTCCCGCTCGATACGGCCCGCCAGCGCCTCGGCCCAGGCGCTGAGCTCGCGGATGCCGAGCCCGTAGGGGCGTGCGTCGCCGTACGCGGCGATTCCGGCGGCCCCGCGCCGCAGCAGCGTCGCACCGCCGTTCCTGTTGCCCCGGGCGGCGTGGGTGAGAACGACGGCGAGCTGGGCGAGGCCGCGCCACAGCGCGCGTTCCGCTTCGGGACCCGACTTCCAGGCGTCCTCGAAGACCTCGTGGGCGTGGAACGGCATTCCGGCGACCGAGCAGCCGCTGCGCCTCGCGCACCGTCTCGTCCCCGGTGCGCACCACTCCCTCGGGCTGTCTGGCCACGCCCTGCGCCCCGTACGGCAGCGGCCGTCCGAGTCCGTCGCGCGGCCGCGCGTTGCGCGCCCGTCCCTCGGGGTCGCGGTCCCTCCTGCTCTGCTCCGTGTCGTCCATCCGCCCATTGTCACCCGCTCCGGTTCCGGAGCGCCGTGCGCAGACGGCTGCGGGACCGCCACGAACTCGAACGCTCCGCAGAGGCGTTGGAGAGACGCTGGAGGTCCGAGGCCACCGCGACGGGCAGCGGATTCGGGACCACTCACGGAGTGAGGTATTGTTCTGTTGCGCGCTCAGCCAGGGGAAACCCCAGGTCAGGCGGGCAACGGGACGTGGCGCAGCTTGGTAGCGCACTTGACTGGGGGTCAAGGGGTCGCAGGTTCAAATCCTGTCGTCCCGACTCGAAGGAGTCGCAGATCAAGGGGCCGTTTCAGAGAAATCTGAAACGGCCCCTCGGTCGTTCCTGGGGGCCGGTCGGGGACCAACTGGCCCGACCGTGTCGGCGGGCGGCCGCGATCGAGCTCGGCGGGGAGCGCGGGGCACGCACCACGCCGAGGTGTACGGAGAGGACGGCGCCGACGACGGTGATCTTGTGCACGTCGGGGTCCAGGTGCTCGTACCCGAGCTGGGTGACGACCTCGTCCCAGCAGGTGGCGTCACCCGGGACCGAGCCCCGGCCCCCACCCGAACAGCCCTGGCGGCGGCTGTGCCGCGCCACCGGGACCGTTCCAGCACTCTATGGTCTGGCTCTCATCGGGCCCCGACCCTCCGAGGTGCGGACATGACGGCAAGGCGCTGGGACCGCCGGCGGCCGGTCGTCGCGGCCCTGATCGAAGCGGCGGTGCTGCTGACCCTGTTCGGGTTGTGGCAGCTGGCGGGTCACCAGTCGATGACGAGCGACCACCGCGCCCTGGACCGCGCGCTTTGGATTCACCGCACCGAAACCGGCTTCGGGCTGCCCGACGAGGCGATGGTGCAGCGCACGGTGCTGCCGCACCCACGGCTGTTGGCAACAGCCAACTATTACTACGCCGTGATGCACGTTGCCGCGATGGCCGGCATGCTCCTCTGGGTATTCCTCCGGCATCGGCAGCACTACGGCCGGGTGCGGAACACGGTGGCTCTGGTGACCGCGGTCTGCCTGCTCGTGCAGTTCGTTCCCGTGGCACCGCCGCGGATACTGCCGCAGAACGGTTTCGTGGACGTTGCGGCGCAGTACGGCCAGTCGATCTTCGGACGACCCGTCGCCGGGGCCGTCGTGAACGAGTTTGCCGCGATGCCTTCGATGCACGTCGCCTGGTGTGTACTGGTCGCGGCTGCCGCAGTCCGGATCAGCAGAAGTCGCTGGCGGTGGCTGGGAGTGGCCCATGCCGCGGTCACCCTCGCGGTGGTCGTGGTGACAGCCAATCACTTCTGGGCGGACTGCGTGCTGGCCGTGGCGCTGGTGCTCCTGGGCTACGCCGCTCGGCGGAGTATGGCTGCGGCGCGGCGCCGATGGCGAAAGGCCGCCGCTTCACCGGGCCGTACAACGGACATGGAACCCGGGGCACCTGAATGCCCGCTTCGGTAAGCATCCACGCGGTCTTGGAGAACAGCGGTTCCAGCGCTCGACGCGGCGTCGGAAAGACCACCGCGGTGAGCGCCATCCGAATGGCGCGCAGCATCCTTCGGGATGCGGGAGGACAGATCTGATATTCCTGCGATGCCAGCACATGACGAGAAGACTCGTCCCGGCACCAACGCTTGAGAACAGCGCGCTGTCCATGGGCGAAAGGGAACCCCACCATGCATGATCTCTCCTGCCGGTCCCTCGTCGAATTGGTGTCGTACCACTTCGACATCGACGTCGACAGGCTGCGTCCGGACACCACCTTCGAGGAACTGGAGATGGACTCCCTCGCCTTGATGGAACTCGTGGTCGTCATCGAAAGCGAGACCGGAATCCGAATCCCCGACGACCTGGCGGAAATCGGCCCCGACGCGACGATCAGTGAAATCGCCGACGCGGTCAAGCGGATCGGCGAGGGCGCCGTGCCTCCCGATGGACGGGTTCTGCGCGAGGACCGGGCCGTGCCCCGCGCCGATGCGACGATCCAGCTCGGGGGAGCCCGGGTTGAGTGATCAGCGAGTGGCCGTGACCGGGCTCGGACTCGTGACCCCCGCAGGCAACAGCCCGCAGGCAGTCTGGGAAACCATGTGCGTCGGCCGTTCGCTGGCAGCCCGTGACCCTGCCCTTGCCGGCCTGTCCGTCGACTTCTCCTGCCAGGTGAGCGGATTCGACGCCGTCGCGGAACTGGGCGTCCGGATGAGCCGGCGCCTGGACAGATTCGCGCATCTGGGGCTGGCAGCTGCCCGACGGGCGGTGAGCGACGCCGGGCTCGCCCCGCACGAGTGGGCCGCGGAACGCGTCGGCGTGGTGCTCGGTGTGAGCAGCAACAGTCTGCAGACGTACGCCCAGGAATTCTCGCAACTCGGCAAAGGCCGCCCGAGCGCCGTGTCACCCCTCGCGCTGGCCCGCAGCATCCCCAGTCAGCTGGCCGGTGAGGTGGCCATCGACCTGGGTGCGCGAGGTCCCAATTTCGTGACCACCAGCGCCTGTGCCTCCAGCATGACGGCCATCGGCGTGGCTCGTGACCTGATCCGGGCGGGCACCTGCGACATCGTTCTCACCGGTGGCAGTGAGTCCCCGCGGGCACCGATGAACGTGGCGTGCCTCACGCAGATGAAGGCGCTCTCGCAGGAGTGTCCCGCGGGCCCCGACTCGGCCTCGCGGCCCTTCGACGTCGACCGGGGCGGCCTGGTGCTGGGCGAGGGGTCAGCCGTCCTCGTCCTGGAGTCGGCCGCCCACGCCCGGGCACGCGGGGCACGGGTACGCGCGTTCGTGCGCGGATACGGCGCCTCGGCTGATGCGTGCCATCCGATCGCGCCTCATCCGGGTGGGCGCGGCGCGGAACAGGCGCTGCGGAGCGCACTGGCGGATGCCGGTTGCGCGCCCGCCGACGTGGATCACGTCAGTGCTCATGGCACCGGTACACGGAGAGGCGACGCCGTGGAGGCCGACGCCCTTCTCCGTGTCTTCGGCACACCACCGGTGGTCACGGCGGCCAAGAGCGTGGTCGGGCATGCCATGGGTGCCGCCGGCGCCCTCGCTACCGCGTTCACCCTGCTGGCCATGGAACACCAGGCCGTCCCTCCCACGGCCAACCTGGTGCAGCAGGAGGCGGGTCGTGAACTCGATATTCCGACGGGGCGGCCTCGCCGCTTGCCAGTGGGGACAGCTGTCGTCAACGCATTCGGCTTCGGCGGCCAGAACGCCGTGCTTCTCCTGACGGCGCCGTGACGACGCCGCTCGATGCCGCCGCCTCGTTGCTGACCTCTCCCGCGACGGAAACGCGCCGGGCCGACACGGTGTGAATCTGTCAGCAGGCCAGCGCGCCGGCGATGGCGTCCGCCGCTTTCGCGATCTCGTCCTCGCTGTGGGCGCTGGTCACGCCGATCCTCAGACGCGCTCCCCCGATCGGTACGGCAGGGGGGAACAAGGGGTTCACCAGGAGGCCTTGTTCGAGCAGACGGGTGGCGATGCGTGCAGTGTCGTCGATGCGCCCGATGTGGACGAGCACCACATGCGCACTGGAGGCCCCGATGTTCACACCGGCCTCTTGGAGGCGTTCGCGAAGCGCCTTCGCGTTGGCGGCGTTCCGGGTACGCAGGGCGAGGCCTTCCGCCGCGGCCACTCGCACCGCCGCGAGGGAGGCGCCGACCGTGGCCGGGGCCAGGCCGAGTGAGAGCAGGTATGCCCCGGCCGTGTGGCGTACAAGGCGCATAGCCCGGTCGCTGCCACAGGCGAATCCCCCTGTACTCGCGAACGCCTTGCTCATGGTTCCGGTGATGACGTCGACACGGTCCAGCACCCCGAGGAGTTCGGCGGCGCCGCGGCCGCGTGGTCCCACCGCTCCACCGGCGTGCGCCTCGTCGACGATCAGCAGGGCTTCGTGGCGGTCCGCGAGATCCGCGATGCCGGCCAGCGGGGCGAAGTCGCCGTCGGCGCTGAAGAGCCCGTCGACGACGATGATCCGGCGGCGTGCGCCGGCGGCCTCGACGAGCTTTGCCGCCAGGTCGTCCAGGTCGTTGTGACGGAAAGTCAACAACTGAGCCCCGGACAGACGGCCGCCCATGGTGATCGATCCGTGGTTGAGCTGGTCCGAGAGAACCGCGTCACCGGGACCCGCGAATGTCGTCAGCACTCCGATGTTGGCCTGCATGCCGGTCGGAAACAGTGCCGCAGAGGGTTTGCCGAAGAACTCCGCAAGGGCGTGCTCCAGGCTGCGGTGAAGTTCGGTGTATCCGCCGACGGGCTGCGTGCCGTAGCAGTGCGTACCGAACCGGTGGACGGCGTCCACGGCGGCACCGACGACGGCGGGATGGCCGCCGAGCCCCAGGTAGTCGCATGAGCCGAACACCGTGACCATGCGGCCGTCGGCCAGTCGGGCACGGGTGCCGCGGGGCTCGGAAATGACGGGGAAGAGCGGGTAGTGTCCCTGTTCCTGCCAGCGGTCCACGGTGTCGAGCACACTGTTGAGGGCGGGGCCGAAGTCCATGTCGGTGCTGGTCAACGAGCTGCTCCAATGTGTCCGGCCAGTTCGGCGACCAACTCGCCGAGGGGCAGGCCGGGCGTCAGCCGCTCCGCGAAGCGAAGCGGATCGATGACGACCCCGAACCGGGTCTCGAGAGCGACCAGCGACTCGGCCAGGAGCAACGAGTCCAGCCCCAGGTCTTCGAGGGTGAGGGAGTCCGGCAGCCGGTCGGGGGCCACGCGGATTCTGGTCGCGAGGACGTTCTTGATCGCTTCGCCCAGGTCCTCCGGGCTGAGGTGTGCGGCGGGTGAGGGCTGTAGGGCGGACGAGAGTGGCTGCACATCCGTCACGGCTGGTCTCCCTGTGCGTTTCTCGGTCACGGTGCGCCGATCCGCCGTCGGCTCATTCCGAGTGACCGTCATATTACGCACAGCGACCATCGAAAGTGGTGATGTGGCTACGGGGCCACATCGCAGGAATCCGGTTGCCGCCTGCCGGGCACTCCGTCGGCCCCGTGCGAAACGTACGCGGCGGCGAGTCGTGTGCGCTGTACCTTGCCGCTTGCGGTCCGTGGCAGCATGCCTCGGGCGACGACGAAGACATCACGGACCGGCATGCCGAATTCCCTCAGCACGGCAAGGCGTACCGTGTCGGCGATGCCCGGCGTGTCCTCGCCGGGCCCGGCGTCCCCCGCGGCGGAGACCGGGGAGCCGCTGATCTCAAGGAACAGGACGACGCTCTCGGCGGCTTCGTCCTCCGGCGTGACCGGGACGACCACCGCAGCCGTTACCGAAGGAGGGCACGCCGCCAGGGCGACCGCCTCCAGGTCACCGGGCGCGTACACCATGCCGGCGTGCTTGAACGTCTCCTTCAGTCTGCCGACGACGAAGAGCTCGCCGTCGACATACGCCCCGAGGTCGCCGGTGGGGACGAAGCCGTCGGGATGGACGGGCTCCCATCGGCCGTCGGTCACCATCCGGGCCGTGGCGGCCTCTCCACCGACATGGATCTCGCCCACACAGCCGTCCGGAAGCGCATCGCGCCGCCGTCCGTCGAGGGCCGTGACACGTACCCGTGTCCCCATGACGGCAGTGCCGTGGCCCACCAACGACTGGGTGCCGGCCGGAGGGGAACCTGCGGCGCCGTGCGGGGCCGCAGTGGCGACCAGCCGGCCTTCCCCCAGGGCTCGGCGGTCGAAGACCCGTACGGTGGTGGGAGTGAGTGGCCTGCGGGCGGCCACCGCGACGCAGTTCTCGGCGAGGCCGTAGGCGGGGAGCAGCACATGGGGCTTGAGTCCCTGCGGGGCCAGCGCCCGCTCGAATTCCGCGCACAGGGCGGGGCTGATTCGCTCCGCGCCGATGAGGGCCACCTCAAGGGCCGACAGGTCGAGGGCGGAGGGGCGGGTGAACCGCTCCCTCGCGCTGCGTCCCGCCAGTTCGTAGCCGAACGGGGGGCCCGCGGTGTGCGTGGCGCGGAAGTCGGACAGCTCCGTGATCCAGCGCAGCGGGTCGCGGACGAAGGACTCCGGCGGCAGCGCCCGGACCGACGATCCTGAGAACAGACTGCTGGCGAAGCAGCCGATCAGGCCCATGTCGTGCGACAGGGGAAGCCAGAACACCCCGCGCCCGCAGTGGTATCTCACCCTGCCGTTCAACGCGGTGAGGTTGACGGCGAGATTGCGGTGCGTGAGCAGGATGCCCTTGGGGGCGGAAGTGCTCCCGGAGCTGAACTGGAGCAGCGCTGCGCCGTTCGGGTCGAGCGCTACCGGCGGCGGAGGCACGGGTGCGGAGACGGGCGCCGGGGCGGCCGGGACGAACTCGCCCACGGGCAGGGCGACGGTGGGCAGTCCCGCGTCGCGGGCCAGGCCGGCGTACGCGTCCGTACCACCGGGCGGAGTCAGGCACCAGCGTGCCCTGCCCAGGGCCATGGCGTCGCGGGCCCGGTGGGCGTGCTGACTGCCGGGCCGTGGACGTGCGACGGCGCGCAGCGGCACCAGTACACCTCCTGCGGCCTGGACACCCACGGTCGCAATCATGGTTTCGAGCGTGGTGTGCATGACCAGTGCGACGTGATCACCGGTGCGCACCCCGTGCTGTCGCAGACCGAGGGCGCATTCCACCGCCCGGTACCAGAAAGTCCGGTAGTCGATCACTTCCTCGGCATGCGCGCCATGGCCGGCCGCGCACAACTCGCCGGCGACCCCGTCGCGGGCGTGGGCGTACACCGCATCGATCAGGGTGCTGTGAAGGGCGCTGTCGATGTCGGGCATGGTGTGACCTCTTCACGCTCGGGTGCGAGGGGATCGGCGTCGGCGACCGTGACGGGGAGCGTCCGGACTGAGCGCCCATTTAGCCAGACTTATGTCTGCTATTGTCCAGTTTCGTGGATATTGTGACGGTGTCTCCGGTGCGCAGCCGGGCGCAGCGGAGGGCCTTCGTCGAGTGCGAGTACGCATTGCACCGCGCGGACGCCTGCTGGGTCCCGCCGCTGCGTCGGGACCGGTACCGGCTGCTGTCCCGCACCCGGAACCCGTTCCTGTCGTTCGGCGAGGTGGCGCTGTACCTCGCCCGCCGCGGCGGCCAGGTGGTGGGGCGCATCGCCGCGGTGCACAACCCCCGCTTCAACCGGCACCACGGAACCCGTGACGGATTCTTCGGCCTCTTCACCTGCGTCGACGACCCCGACGTCGCCCGCCGGCTGTTCCAGGCCGCCGGCTCCTGGCTCATCGAGCGGAACATGACCTCGATGGTCGGCCCGGTGAACTTCTCGACGAACTACGAGTGCGGGGCCCTCGTCGACGGGTTCGACCTGCCGGCGGCCCTGCTCATGCCATGGAACCCGCCGTCCACCCCCGTGTTGATCGAGAGCTGCGGTTTCACGGCCGTCCAGGACCTTCACGCCTGGGAGTGGGCATGCGTGCCGAAACAGCCCGAGGCCCTCGGTCGTGTCGCGGCGGCTGCGGTACGGAGGGGCGACATCACCGTCCGGACCGTCGACGTCCTCGACTACGCGACCGAAATGCGGCGGATCCGCGACCTCTATCACCGCGCCTGGCAGGACAACTGGGGCTTCGTCCCCATGACGGGCCGTGAGTTCCAGCACCTGGCGGACCAGTTGCGTCCGGCGCTGCGCCCCGAACTGGCTCTCATCGCCGAGGTCGCGGGCGAGCCGGCGGGTTTCTCCCTCACCCTCCCGGACCTGGCCCCGGCCTTCCGGGCCGCCGGAGGACGTCTGCACCGGTGGGGTGTGCCCACGGGGCTGGCCCGGGTGCTGCGCGCGGTCACGCCAGGTCCGGCGCGGCCGGCTGATGGCGCTGGGCGTCGTCGAGGAGTTCCGGAACTCAGGAGTGCTTCCCGTGCTCCTGGCGGAGAAGCGCGGGCCGCCCGCCGCCTGGGCTACGAGGCTGTCGAAATCTCCTGGGTCCTGGACAGCAACAAGCCGGCGCTCCGATCGCTGCGGGCGGCCGGCTGCCGCCGCACCAAGACGTACCGGATCTACCGGCGCGAGCTGCGGCACGGATCGTACGAGCAAGCCCTGCGAAACCACTGAGGACGGCCCATGCGTGTTCTGGTCACCGGCGCCACGGGATTCATCGGCCGACGGCTCACCCGCCGTCTCATGGCGCACGACCACGAGGTGACGGCGATCGTGCGCTCCACATCCTGCCTCGGCGTCCTTCCGCGGAAGGTGCGCCTGGTGCAAGGAGACCTGGCCGACGGAAAGGGCCTGGCCGAGGCAGTCAGGGACGCGGAGTGCGTGCTGCACTTGGCCGGAGTGGTCAAGGCACGCGCGCGGAGGGTTTCGACCGGGTCAACGCGACGGGTACCCGGCGCTCGGTGAGCACCTCGCCGCACTCTCCTCCCCGCCACGGATGATCCTGTGCTCCTCGCTCGCCGCCGCCGGCCCGTCGGCTCCGGGCCGGCCCCGGCGAGAGGAGGACCCTCCGGCCCCCGTCTCCGCGTACGGCCGCAGCAAGCTCGCCGGGGAGCAGGCTCTCCGGGAGCTGGCGCCGGACCTGCGGACCGTCGTCGTCCGCCCGCCGATCGTCTACGGGCCGGGCGACCCGGCCTTCGTCCCCGCCCTGGCAGCGATGGTCCGGGCGGGCGTCGCACCTCGCCCGGGCAGGGGCACCTGCCGGTACTCCCTGGTACATGTCGACGACGTGTGTGCCGCGCTGGAGGCGGTGATGGAACGCGGCGGGACCCTGTCCCGGGACGATCCGGCGGCCGGCGTGTACACGGTCTCCGACGGGGTGGAACATTCGTGGGGCCGGTGTGTGCGCCGCAGTGGCCCGTGCGATGGGCCGCAGGCCCCCGCTGGTGGTGCCGGTCCCGGCCCCGGCCGTACACGGTGTGGCCTGGCTGCTGGAGGCGGCCGCCCGTCTGCGCGGCCCCGGGGCGTTCCCGGCCGCCAACCGGGACAAGGCGGTGGAGGGGCGTTGCCCGGGGTGGACCTGTTCCACGGACAAGGCGGCCCGCGAGCTCGGTTTCACCTCTGCGGTGCGACTGGAGGCCGGTCTCGCGGCGATGTTCGACGACGGTGGCCGCGGGCGGGCGGGATGCTGACCCCCCAGGCCGTCCCGGACGGCGCGTGCGGACCGGACAGAAGGAACTCCTCTTCCGGTCGGACCGGTCCGGACCACCGAAGCGCCGCCTGGGTGAGCAGGTGGCCGGGGCCGTGGCCGAAGGACTGACGTCGGTGCTCGCCCGTCTGCTGCCCCCCTCTGCGGACCACGCCCGCCTGTGCACGGCGCTACGGCATTCCACCAGCGACGGCCTGCTGGGCACCCGATGTGAGATCGACGTCCGGAGAGTGCCCGGTGGATGGCTCGCCGATGGTCGTGCCGACCATGTACTCGGACTGCCGGAGGCCGACGGAACGCTGGTGGAGGCCACCGGTGCGAGAGGTGACACGGTACTCGTTCTGCTGCCGGCCGACGCCCGGGGGACCGAGCGCGGCGAGCACCGGCCGTCCCCGCTTCCCGGGGCGTCGTTCGGTTCCGTGCGGCTGGACTCGGTGTCCGTCCCGGCCACGGCCGTCGTCCGACTGGGCCCCACCGATGTGCACATGCTGCACGAGGCGGTCGCCGCGACCCGGCTGAGGCTGGCGCACTTGGTCACCGAACTCGCCGCGGACGCTGTCGAGGCGCTCGTCGACCACGTGGTCCGACGCCCGTTCGGCGGCGCTCATCTCGTGGACAAGCAGGTGGTGCGCCACGCTCTGGTGGAGGCGACGGCGCGGGTGAGGATGTGCGAGGCATACCTGGCACGGGTCGGCACCCGCTCGCATACGGCCTCGGCACAGCGAAAACCCTGGACGGAGCGGGAGTCGGCGGCGCCGGCCGCATGGTCCTCCCGCGACGCCGTACTGCGCGCGGCAGCCTATGTGGCACTCGCCGTCCCTCAAGCCGTGGAGACCTCCTGCCAGTTCCACGGAGGTTACGGCTTCCTCGAAGAGCAGTGGATCGCCCGGGCCTACCAGGACTCCGTTTTCGCTCCCGTACTGCTGGGCGGCCTGGATCAGCTGGAGCGGGCCGCCGGACTGCCCTTCCCCGTCACTGTGGAAACGGCCGCCGAATGACCGTCCCCTCGCTCCGTACGGACTCGATGGCCGCGTTCCACGCCTCGGCGCGCACTCTGGTGAGGCACCACCTCGCGCCGCACCTGATGGATTGGGAGACGGACGGCGGGGCCACCCGCCGGCTGTTCGACGTCGCCGGTCGCGCCGGGGTGTTCGGCGTACCCGTTCCGGTCCGCGACGGTGGTCTGGGCCTGGGCTCGCGCACGGCATCGCCTTCATCCGGGCCGTCACCCGCTACGCCGCCGGCGGGGTCTGCACGAGCTTGTGCGTGCAGACGCACGTCACCGTGCCCCTGCTGCTGGGGCAGGGCAGCAAGGAACAGAAGCGGACCTGGCTGCAACCGGTCCTGAGCGGCCGCGTGATCACCGCTGTGGCGATCACCGAGCCCACGGGAGGGTCGGACCTTGTCAACAGCACAGCCACCCGGGCGGTTCCCACTGACCGGGGATGGCTTCTCGACGGCGAGAAGACCTTCATCACCAACGCGCCGCTCGCCGACTGCCTGTTCGTGCTGGCTCGCACTGACGCCGGAGCCGGCGCTCTCGGAATGACGTTCTTCCTGGTGCCGGCCGATCTCCCCGGTGTTCAGGTGCAGCAGCTGGAAACCGTGGGGCTGCGCAGTTCACGCACCGGCCGCGTCCGGTTCACAGGCTGCGAACTGCCGGCGGAAGCCGTGCTCGGCCGGCCCGGTCTGGCCATGGCGTACCTGGCTCAGGTTCTCGGGGAGGAACGGCTTGCGATCTCCGCCGGTGTGCTGGAGTGCGCACGATGCTGTGTGGAGCGTACTGCCGGGCTTCTGGCGGTGGCCACCTCCCAACGAGCACGTGCCGAACTCGCCGGATGGCTCGTGGAGGTGGAGGCTGCGGAAGCGTTTCTGGACGCTGCCGTAGAGCGCTTCGACAACGGCGCGGGCGACCGTCTCGATGCGGACCTCGCCAAGACCATGAGCGCACGGCTCGCCCAGCGGGTCGTCAATGGATGCGCCCGGCTCATCGGTCCCGATGCTTTCGACGCCGCGGGCGGCGGGAGCAGCCTGCTCCCGGCGCTGCGGGACGTCCGGGTCCTGAGCGTCTTCGGGGGAAGCTGCGAAACGGTCAGGGACAGCGCCGCCGCGGAAATCCTGCGAGGTGCTGCCGCCCGTCGGCGGACCGCCCCCCTCGTGCCGGCCGGGAGCCGGCATGCGTAGATCCACGGCCCGCTCCCGCCCCGCACCGCTCCCGCGGGCCACCCGTCGACGCCCCGTCACTTCGGGCCCGTGGTCTCTGCCACACGCCGTCCCCACCAGGAGAATCCATGCAACGTCCCGCCGGTGACCCTTCACAGGACGACGAGTCCGTACTCCGGGAGCTCGAGTCCGTCGTCGCCACCCACCTGGACCGGCACCTTTCGATGGCCCAGGAGTGGTTTCCCCACCAATACGTGCCGTGGAGCCGCGGCCAGGACTTCGACGGACCACTGCAGGGCCGGTCTTGGGGGCCCGAGCAGTCGGCACTGTCTGCTCACGTCCGTTCCGCCCTCGTTCTCAGCCTGCTCACGGAAGACAACCTGCCGAGCTACCACACGGAACTGATCACCGAGCTCGGCCGCGACGGGGCCTGGGGCGAATGGACCCGTCAATGGACGGCGGAGGAGGACCGGCACAGCACCGTCCTGCGGGACTACCTGCACGTCACACGTGCAGTGGACCCGGTGGCCCTGGAGCGCCACAGGATGCAGCACATGCGCACCGGCTACACCCGCGAGTACCCGGGGTCGGTCATCCACGGCATCGCCTACGTCATGGTGCAGGAACAGGCCACCCGGGTGGCGCACCGCAACACCGGAAGAATCAGCGGCGACCCGGTGTGCGAGCGGCTGCTGTCACGGATCGCGGCGGACGAGAACCTCCACATGGTGTTCTACCGCGACCTCCTGGCCGCGGCCTTCGACCGGTATCCGGACCGGACCATGCACGCCATGAGAGACGTGGTCTGTTCCTTCCGGATGCCGGGGCACAGCGCTCCCACCCTGCGGTCAGCGGCCCGAAGCATCGCCGTCTCCGGCATCCTCGACCGGAACGTACTGGTCACTGAGATCCTTCAGCCGCTTCTACGATCGCTGCGGGTGTTCGAGCGCACCGACCTGACAGGCGAAGGGGAGAGCAGCCGCGAAAGACTCGGGCAGCACCTCGAGCGGCAGAGGATCATGATCGAACGGTCCGCCCAGTGGCGTGCCGATCGCGGCGTGAAGCCGGCCCCGGCCGTCTGGGGCAAGGCATGGTCGGGCCGGGAAGCGGGTCAGCCGACGCGGACTCCCTGACAGCCGCCGCATCGCACCGCAACACGAGACCCCGGACATCTCCTCCGGCTGCGACCAGAAGGAACAGCGCCTCGCAGCCGGTACTTCGACGGCCGGGCGGGCCGCGGGGCAGGAACCTTTCCCTCCGCCGAGCCCCGTGGGCACGGGGCGCCGTGCCTCCGGGCCCGCATGAATTCACTCGCGCGGGGCACACAGGCTTCCTGAAACGTTGAGAGCGCTACAACCATGACGGAGCAGCCGACCGAGCCGGCCGCACTCGCCCGCGTCGGTCACCTGCGGGCATGTGGATCTCCGGAGACAGCCGGCCGCAGTTGCGTGCGGCACGCGTGCGGAGCCGCTCGGCGGCGGGGTGGAAGGACAGGCACAGCGCAGTGACGATCGCCGATGCGGTGTTCGCGTGGTTGGGAGTGGGAGCGCTGCTCGCGGCAGTGCTGCCCCGAGTGGTGGCCGGACGGCCGCTTTCGCTGCCACTGGTCTTCCTGGTGGGCGGCATCGGGGTGTACCTGCTGCCCCTGCCGCTGCCGGTGGTCGATCCGGTGAACGACCGGCTGCTGACGGAGCACATCACCGAGATCGTCGTGATCATCGCGCTGATGGGCGCCGGGCTGGCGCTCAACCGGCCTGTCGGCCGACGTCGATGGGCCACGACCTGGCGGTTGCTGGGCCTCACGATGCCGTTGACCGTCGTGGTCACCGCCCTCGTGGCGTGGTGGCTGCTGGACTGGCCTCCGGCCGTCGCTCTGCTGCTGGCCGCCGTTCTCGCGCCGACCGATCCGGTGCTCGCCTCGGAGGTGCGGGTGGGGGAGCCCACCGAGGACGAGCAGACGAGGACGAGGTGCGGTTCGCTCTCACCAGCGAGGCGGGCCTCAACGACGGGCTCGCCTTCCCCCTGACGTACGCGGCTGTGGCGCTGGCCGTTGCCGCGGGCAGTGGCTGGTCGGCCGACTGGGCCGGCGCGTGGGCGGTGGAGGACGTCGTGTTCAAGTGCACCGTCGGTGTGCTGAGCGGGCTGTTGGCAGGCCGGGTGCTGGGCTGGTTGTTCTTCCGGCCCCGCTCGCCGGTGCTGCGGCTCTCCGAACACCGGGAGGGCTTCGTCGCGCTGGGCGCCACCTTCCTGTCGTACGGGGTGACCGAACTGCTGGGGGGCTACGGCTTCCTCGCCGTGTTCACCACCGCGTGCACGATCCGGGCGGCCGAGCACGCCCACGGCTTCCACAACGTCCTGCACGACTTCATAGAGCAGATCGAGCGCCTGCTCACCGCGGCGGTGCTGTTTCTGCTGGGCGCCTTCATCGCGCTGGGTGGCCTCGCCCCTCTGACCTGGCAGGGCGCCGTCACCGCACTGGTGGTGCTGCTGGTCGTCCGGCCGCTGTCCGGATGGGCCGGACTGCTCGGGAGCCGTCTGCGGGGCCGGGAGCGCTGGGTGGTCGCGGCCTACGGCATCCGGGGCATCGGCTCCTTGTACTACCTCGCCTACGCGCTGGGACAGCACGACTTCCCGGTGCCGGCGCGGGAGCTGTGGGCGGTGGTGACCTTCACCGTGCTGGCCTCGGTCGTGCTGCACGGTGTCACGGCGGGACCGGTGGTGGCCCGGCTCGACCGGCTGCGGACCGCCGCGTCCCCGCGGCAGTCGGACACCTGCTGAGCGCCTGCGGCCAGCCGCTCGCGGGAGCCCTCGGCCGGGCGGCGGGAAGGCTTTCCGGCTACGCGGCCACCCGTCGGTGAGCGGCGAGCAGTGAGCAGCGGGCGACTCGCACCGCTGATTCCGGATGACCGCGTGCTGAGACACGTGGAAAAGTGACCGTTTTGCGGATATTTGCCTGCTATACCTGTGGGCACCTGCGTCTCATGCCGGGCTCGCGACACTGCTGCAACGGGCCGGGCGCGCCGTGGCGGGGTGGTTCCGACGGCTTCGGTCCTCTCTCGCTCGCCCGCCCCCGCAGGTGCGGGGCGGGCGAGGTGTCATTACGGGCCGCGACGCGGTGGACGCGAGGTGGCCGCCGTACTCGGGCAGCGGAGACCGAAAGGATCATCATGGACAAGACCGCGCTGGTGGAAGCGGCCGTGCGAAAGACGGCTGAGACGGGCACGCAACTGGCGCCGGAGGAGGTGGAGCGGGTGATCGACGCACTGTTCGGCACGGTGGAGACCGCCGGCGCGATCGCCGAAGGGCTCAAGCGGGGTGAGACGGTCACCGTGATCGGGTTCGGCGATTTCCACCTGGAGGACTCCCGTCCCACGCTGCGCTCGGGCCAGGCGCTGAACGAGTACGTCAACGGCACCGTCCGCTGAAAGCATCCCCTTCCCGGTCCCGGTGGACGCCCGCGTCCCGGGGGGACCTGGGTGCGAGAGCCTGATCTCCGGGCCGCGGCCTGTCCGGGCGGCCGCGAGCACCGGCTCTCCGGTCGCGTTCGGGCGGCCGCTGTGCGCCGGACCGCCCGCGGAGCCGGTACGGACGTGCACGGTTGGATCGCCACTGCTGTCCGCTTCGAGCACGCGCCGCACCGCTCCGCTGCCGACGCCCGGGCCCCGGACGCTGGGCGCCGCTTGCCCATGGCATTCGGCGTTCCGGCCGGGGGGCAGGCTTTCCGCTCGCGTCGGTCAGGGCTGGTTACGTGCCTGATCGGCGGCCTGGCCGGCGGCACCGGTCTCGGTTGTGGCGCCCCGGGTACTGAGTTTGCCGCCGCTGGACTCGAGGTGGGCGCGGACGAACCACTGGAAGAGCTCCAGACCGCGCAGCTGCTCGATGAGCATGTCCTGCGTGACCGGGTCGCTCTCCTCGGTGGCCTGCATGGCCTGGCGGTGGTCCTTGATGATCGAGGTGTAGACGAGGTCGAGGGCGCCGAGGTGCTCGATGGCTTCGGCCCGGCCGATCGAGTAGTCGTTCCAGGTGCGTGCGTCGACCAACGCGCCGGGTGTGCCGTTCGGTTCGCCACCGAGGGTGGAGATCCGCTCGGCCAGGTCGTCGGTCATGGAGCGGACCTGTTCGACCTGCGGGTCGATCATTTCGTGCACGGCGATGAAGTGCGGGCCGACGACGTTCCAGTGAACGTGCTTGAGGGTGAGGGCGAGATCGTTGAGGGAGTGCAGGCGCATCTGCAGCAACGCGATGATCTGCCCGCTTTCCTGTGTGCTCATCCCCGGCACGGTGTACGAGATGTCCGGATTCTGTGACGGCATGGTGGCACTCCTGGCGTGGTGTCCGGCAGTGCAGAAGTGTTCAGGCAATCAGCCCCGAACCGATTCGGCCGGGCGCCGCGCGCAGCCTGCCGGGTCTTTTCACCGGTGCGGAGCAGAGGCGGTGCACCAGTGCTCCTGCAGTGGTGGGGTGCTCCGGCTCGCACCCCTTCCGCACGCAGACGGGCCCGGCGCGGGAGGCGGTGGGCTCCGGAGGGTTCGGGCAGGCCCTCCGGCGACTCACCCTCCACGTCTCCCACCCCGGATCGGACGGCTTGAATGTTCCCCGCCCACGCGTCGGACGGACGCCCCGGTGACGGTCGTTCCACCTCCAGCCGGTGACGCGGTATCCCTGGAGCAGGGAGAGGGCGGGCAGTCCCGCGAAGGCCCCGGCGAGTGCCGCGAGGTGGAGATCGCCGGTGGAGGAGATGGCGATGATCGGGACGGTGCCGAGGCCGCCGACGACGGCGAGGGTGAGCGGTCCGTCCGCCGTCCACTGCTGGAGGGGGAGGTCCGGTCTGGGAGAGGGGGTGCCGAAACGGAGAGGACGTATGTGCTCGTGGACGTCGCTCCACGGGGTGTTCGCCCAGACCGGGGTGATCAGGGCGGCGGCGAGCAGTACGAGCCCGCCGGCTGTCTCTGTCCGCAGGGTGGCGGTGACCGCTGTGCGTTCCGGCAGGGGGAGCAGGCCGAGGGAGGCGGAACGGTCGCGCGGGGCATCGGCCATGGGGAAGGGGTCCTTGGGGCACCGGCTTCCGGGCGCGTGGCCCTTGGGGCGCCGACCAGGCTTTCCGGCGCACCCGTGTCGCGTCGGCGCGGAAGCAGCCTGTTCGCTCAACGGAGGCTCAATTTCGGATAACGGTCTTGTTTCGTTCGCTGGGACTTTCCAATATCACTGACCGTTGTGTGATGTAAGTCACTAAAGATTTCGTAAAGGCGTGGTAGAACTACGCAACTTCGCAGGTGGCCCCACCCCTCGCCGCGATGCGGAGTGCCGGCACCCACCGGCAGCACGACCAGGGTGATCACCGTCCGAAGTCCGCGGACGTCTCACCCAGGGTCGCCGATCGGACAACGGCGTTCGCTCAAAGCCCGCACCCCACCGGCGCACTCCTCCCGTGCCCCGGCCCTGCGCCATCGAGGTAGCCACCGTGTCACTCGACTCCATCACCAAGTCCGTCGACGAAGCCGTCAGCGGCTTCTTCGAGCCCATAGCCAGCTGGCTCGTGGAAGTCGTCTTCTACGCCCTCCCCGTCGGCGGCACCGATCTGCCCCTCATCGTCGTCTGGCTCGTGGTCGCCGGTCTGGTGTTCACCGGCTGGTTCGGATTCGTCCAGCTGCGCAAGTTCCGCCTCGCCGTGGACGTGGTGCGCGGGAAGTACGACGAGGAGGGGTCGGCCGGAGAGGTCAACCACTTCCAGGCCCTGACCGCGGCCGTCTCCGGCACGGTCGGCCTCGGCAACATCGCCGGTGTCGCCGTAGCCGTCTCCATCGGCGGCGCGGGCGCCACCTTCTGGATGATCCTGTGCGGCCTGCTCGGCATGGCCACCAAGTTCGTCGAGGTCACCCTCGGTGTGAAGTACCGGGAGGTGCACGCCGACGGCACCGTTTCCGGCGGCCCCATGCACTACCTGCCCAAGGGCCTCGCCGACCGCTTCGGCGCCCGGGGCAAGTCCTTCGGCAAGGTCCTCGCGGTCCTCGCCTCCGCCATGATCCTCTTCTTCGGCCTCTTCGGCGGCAACCTCTTCCAGGTCAACCAGAGCTACGCGCAGCTCGTCTCCGTCACCGGCGGCGAAGAGGGCCTCATGGGCTCCTCCACGGGTGCGCTGTTCTTCGGCATCCTGGTCGCCGCGCTCGTCGGCATCGTGCTTCTGGGCGGTATCCGCTCCATCGCCTCGGTCACCAGCAGGCTCGTCCCGGCCATGGCGGGGCTCTACATCGCCGGCTGCCTGGTCGTCATCCTGGTCAACGTCACCGCCGTCCCGGCCGCGATCGGCTCGATCATCGAAGGCGCCTTCAATCCAGAGGATGTCGCCGGAGGTGTGCTCGGCGCGCTGATCGTCGGCTTCAAGCGGGCGGCGTTCTCCAACGAGGCCGGCCTCGGCTCCGCGCCGATCGCCCACTCCGCGGTCAAGACCAAGCACCCCGCCAGCGAGGGCCTGGTCGCCCTGCTGGAGCCGTTCATCGACACCGTCGTCATCTGCACGATGACCGCGCTGACCATCGTCATCGCCAACCCCGCCAGCTGGGCCGAAGCACGTAAGGACGGATCCCCCGTCGGCGTCACGATCACGTCCGACGCCTTCGGCACGGTCATGCCCTGGTTCCCGTACGTCCTCACCGTCGCGGTGATGCTCTTCGCCATCTCCACCGTGCTCACCTGGGGCTACTACGGTCTCAAGGCATGGACGTACCTCTTCGGCCGCAGCAGGACCAGCGAACTCACCTACAAGGTGATCTACACCCTGTTCGCCGTCGCGGGCTCGCTGCTGACACTGCAGACCCTGATCGACATGGCCGACGCCGTGCTCTTCATGCTCGCCGTCATCAACATCATCGGCCTGTACCTGCTCGCCCCGGTCGTCAAGCGCGAACTGAACTCCTTCCTGGAGTTCGTCCGCGCCCGCAAGGCCGGCGAGAGCGGCGACGCCGACGAAGGCCAGGAGCCGGTGAAGACCACCGTCTGACCGCACTGCGGCCCGGCTCCTGAGTGGGCCCGTACACACTTCGCGCCTTGGTGTGTACGGGCCCACTCACCTCTGCGTTCGTCCGCACCATCCGGCCCGGCCATCTTCCGCGCGGGCCGCGTACCGGCCCGCCGGACGGCTGAGCAGGTGGCGCGGTTCCACAGCGCGGTCGACGGCCGTCTCGACGGCAGCGTCAGCAGCTCCACGTCGGAACGTCCGCGCTCCGCCGGGGGAGCGAGTGCCGGGTGGGGGTGAGGGCGTTCTCGGTGAAGCTGAGGGCGAAGACGTCTTCCTTGCCGGTCAGGACGTCGCCGAGGTTCCACACGCCAGGTCGGCCGGTGAGCGTGCCGGGGATGCGGAAGCGCTGCCCGGACCCGGTGCGGGGGCCGGCGGACATGCGGACGGCGAAGCGCTTGCCGCGAAGGCCGGACCGGTCGTCCGCGCCGGGACCGGGGAGCGTACCCGGGCTCCGGCCCCGGGTGCGAGGCCCGTCTCACCCCTCGGTGTCCTCCCCGTCCCCCTCGTCCCGTACGAGCGCCTGCTCGGCCCAGATCGTCTTGCCGGTGGACGTGTAGCGCGTTCCCCACTGCTGGGTCATCTGCGCGATGAGGAAGAGGCCCCGGCCCCCTTCGTCGTCGCTGCCGGCATGGCGCAGATGGGGCGAGGTGTGTCCGGTGTCGGAGACCTCGCAGATCAGGTTCCGGTCGCGGATGAGCCGCAGCTGGATCGGGCCGGTGGCGGCGTGGCGGATCGCGTTGGTGACGAGTTCGCTCACCACCAGTTCGGTGGTGAAGACCAGCTCGTCCAGTCCCCACTCCTCGACCTGCCGGGCAGCCACGGTGCGGGCGAAACCGACCGCCTCCGGATCGGCGGTCAGGTCCCACACGGCCACCTGGTGCCCGCCCAGCTTGTGCGTACGTACGAGGAGCAGTGCGGCGTCGTCGTCCACGGGGCCGGACAGCAGCTTCGCGACCGCCCGGTCGCACAGCTCGTCCAGGGGGCGGCGGTGCTCGGTGAGGACGCCGCTGAGTCCGTCGAGCTGGTCGTCGAGGTCCCGGTCGCGGTCCCGGACGAGGCCGTCGGTGAACAGGGCGACGAGGGTGCCTTCCGGGAGTTCCAGCTCCGTGGTCTCGAAGGGCAGGCCCCCCAGGCCGAGCGGTGGGCCCGCCGGGAGTTCGGGGAAGGTGACGGAGCCGGTCGCGGGGTCGACCAGCGCGGGGGGCGGGTGGCCGGCCCGCGCCATTCTGCACAGGCCGGGACACCGGGTCGTACACGGCGTACAGGCACGTCACGCCCAGCGCTTCGTCGTAGGGCATCTCCTGGCCTTCGACGAGGAGGGCCGCTCCCTCGTTGGCCGCCTGCGTGACCAGGTCGTCCAGGCGGGCGAGGAGCTCGTCGGGCGCGAAGTCCAGCCGGGCGAGCGCGCGTACGCTCGTGCGCAGCCGGCCCATGGTGGCGGACGCGCGCAGGCCGTGACCGACCACATCACCCACGACCAGGCCCACCCGCGTGCCCGACAGGGCGATGACGTCGAACCAGTCGCCGCCGACACCGGCCTTGTTGTCCGCCGGCAGGTAGCGGTACGCCAGCTCGACGGCGTCCAGGGCCGGGGGAGACCCCGGGGGAGCAGGCTGTGCTGGAGCATGAGGGCCGCGGTGTGCTCACGGGTGTAGCGGCGGGCGTTGTCGATGGATACGGCCGTCCGTGCGACCAGTTCGTCCGCCACCGCCAGCTCACCGGCGTCGAACGGGTCGCGGCGGCGGTCCCACGCGAACGTGACCACGCCCAGCGTGGCGCCTTCGGCGCGCAGGGGCACCACCAGCCGCGCGCGCGGCGGCCCGGCCGTGGCGTCCGCTCCCGTACGGTCCGGGTGTTCCTGCACCGAGCGGCCCGAGGCCAGGCTGCGTGCCTGGGGCGAATCCGGTGGGTAGTCGATCCGCCGCCCCGCGGGCCGGTCCTCCGACGGGGCCGCCGTCCCGTCCCCCGCCCCTCCCCACACCCGGACTACATGGCCGGCGGACGCGGTCCCGGGGACGGGCTGCTCGCCTTTCAGTACGGCCTCCAGAAGGTCGACGGTGACCTCGTCGGCGAATTGCGGGACGGTGACCGTGCAGAGCTCCTGGGCGGTGCGGGTCATGTCCAGGGTCGTTCCCACACGTCCGCCGGCCCGCACCAGGAGATCCAGCCGCTGCTGTGCGAGGTAGCGGTCGGTGACGTCGAACGTCTCCTCGCACACTCCCAGCGAGACTCCCGCGGCGTCACGCAGCCAGTAGTAGGAACACGACCAGATGTGGTCGCGTTCCGGGTCCGAGGGCGGGCGGCCGCTGTACTGGAGCTCGATGACGGGCTCGCCGGTGGTGAGCACCTGTCGCATCGTCTCCTCCAGAGTCGGCGGATACCGCTCGGACAGCACCTTGCCGTCGGCCACCATCTCGTCCGGGCCGAGACCGGCGTACTGCACGGTCCCCATCTCCCGGAGGAGGGCGGCGTTCGTCCACACCACCCGCAGGTCCGTGTCGTAGATGGCCAGACCCACCGGGGACTGCGTGGCGAGTCCCCGGAGCATCGCCTGCAGGGCCTCCCACTGCTCCGTCTCCTCGGCGTCGGCCACCGTCAGGAGCCGGGCGGGGCCCGTGCCCGCGGGGGAGAGCGCGAGCATGGCCGTGACCACGCGGACGACGCGGCCGTCGCGGTGACGCATGCGGAGGACCTGGCGCTGGAAGCGTTCCGTGTCCGGCAGGTGCGCGGCCGCCCGGGCCCCGTCCGTCCCGCCCACCACGAAGGTGGCGACCGGACGCCCGAGCACCTCGTGCGGCGGGTATCCCAGCAGCGTCTGCGCCGCGGGGCTCCAGCCGACGACCGTGCCGTCGGTGTCCAGCACGGCCGTGGCCGCTCTGGAGACGTCGAGGGGGCCGCGGAAGTCGGCGTCCCCGGCTGCGTTTACCGCGCTCATGGCACCTGCCTTGTCGGTTCCGCCCAGCGGGCGGCGAGCAGAAGCGCAATGTCGTCGGGCCGGTCGACGGTCTGCCGGGCCTCGCGGATCAGACGGTCCGCCGTCTCGGCGAGGGGGGACGAGCCGACTTCCGCCAGTGTGCCGCGCAGCCGCTCGACACCCAGGTCGATGTCGACGCCCGGCTGCTCCACCAGACCGTCGGTGAACAGAGCCAGGACGGCGCCCGGCGCGAGCCGCAGTCCGGTGACGGGGTACGTCGCCTCGCTGTCGACGCCCAGCACGATGCCGCCGTCCAGGTCCAGGACTTCCGTCGAGCCGTCGGGTGGCGCAGCAGCGGCAGCGGGTGCCCGGCCCGCACGGCCTGCGCGGAGCCGGACGCCGGGTCCAGAACGATGTAGCAGCAGGTGGCGAACTGTCGGGGTCGATGTCGATGAGCAGCCGGTTGGTGTCGCACATGACCTCCTGCGGGTTCTGCCCGGCGAGCGCGAAGGCGCGTACGGCGCTGCGCAGCTGGCCCATGGTGGCGGCCGCGGCGACACCGTGGCCCTGTACGTCGCCCACCACCAGGGCCAGTCCCCGCCCGGTGTCGACGACGTCGTACCAGTCGCCTCCCACGTCCATGCCCTGGGTGCCGGGCAGGTACCGCGCGACGGTGTCGACGTTCTCGACCACGGGCAGCCGGTGCGGCAGCAGCGCGTTCTGCAGGCCGCGTGCGAGGGCGGCCTCGGTGTCGTAACGCTGCGCCCTCTGGAGCGCCTGCGCGATGAGTCCGGCCAGGGCGGTGAGGACCGTGCGCTCCTCAGGACTGAAGCCGCGCGGCTGGTCGAAGCCGAGGATGCAGGAGCCGACGGGCCGTCCGGAGGCGATGAGCGGCAGGAAGGCCCGGGCGCCGACATCGGTGTCGAGGGGGATGCCGGGGTAAGCGGCGGCCAGGTGCTCCATGGACTCGAAGAAGAGGGGGCGGCCGGAGACCAGCGTCTCCACACCGGGCAGCCGGGCGCTGAGGCCGATCCCCTCGAAGCGGTCGAGGAAGCCCTGCGGGAAGCCGGTCTCCCAGGCCAGATAGAGATGGCCCTCCGTCATCAGGTAGATCGCCAGCTGACGGCCGCCGAAGGCGGGCAGCAGTTCGTCCGTGACCACGGCGGACACCTGGCGCGCCGTGACGGCCTCCGTCAGCGCGATGGCCAGGGCGACCGGGCGGTACAGCGCCGACGCGCGGTCGGCCGGGGAGCCGAGTCCGGCGCCCGGCCTGGCGACCGACCCGGGCGCGTACGCGGGCTGCGGTGCCGGGGTCAGCGTGGCGGTCAGCCGTCGTGGCCCGGGTGGAGGGAGACCGACAGCCACTCGTCCGGTGCGGACGCGCGCCGGGCCAGGAAGTGGACGGCCTCGTCGGACATCAGCGCGGCCCGGAAGTACTCCTCGTGCGCGGGATGCCCGAACCACGGCAGGACCTCCCACAGGACATTGCCCACCAGCTCGGACCGCGCGTGACCGAGCAGGCTCTCCGCGCTGTGGTTCAGATAGGTGATCCGTCCGAGCCGGTCGAGCGAGAAGACGGCGTCCGGAAGACGGTCGGTGGTCTCCGCGGCGACGGCCCGGATCCGAAGTCCAGCAGAAAGCCGGTCAGGTGGCCCGCCGTGCCGCCTCCGGGCGGGTGGGCGCGGGCGGAGAGTTCGAGCAGGTGCGCCCGCCCGTCCGGCCCGCGCTGCGCATCCTGCGCGCGGCCGGACCGCCCGAGGCCGCCGTCTGCCGGGCCACCGTCCACAGGCCGTACACGTCCTCCGGCGCCAGCCCCGCCACCAGCGCGTCGATGGTGCCGGGGAAGTCCGCGGGGGAGGTGCCGAGGATGGCGCACAGCTCCGCGTCGGCGTTCACGGCGCCGTCGTCGAGGTCCCAGTCGAAGTACCCGATCCGCACGGGCGGTGCGGTGACCGAGGGCAGCTGGACGCATACCGGCTCGCCCTCCCACTCGACGGGCTCCCCGTTCGCGCACAGCCCGCCGAGTGCGGCGGCGAGCGGTCCGCGGCGTGCTCCACCCGGCGGCGGTCGGTGTGGTCGACCGGGACCCCGGGCGTGGCCGCGCGCAGCACCACCAGCACCCCGAACTTCTCGCGACCGGTGGCGACGGGCACGTACATCGAACCGAACGGGAACGGCAGACCCGCCATGAGCTGCGGGAACAGCCGCATGGCCTCCTCCGCGTCGGCGAGGTGGACGGCCCGGCCCGAGCGGTGGGCCTCCGCCACCGGGAACGGACGGTTCACGTGCATGTTCCACCAGGGCCGGAACAGCCGTCCCGGCAGCCCGGAGAGCACGGCCAGCCGCAGCAGTCCCGGCGTCCGGGAACGCAAATAGATGCCGCCGGCGTATCCGCCGGCAGACTCGATCGCGTTTACTGCGGCTTGGGCGAGCACCAGGGCCAGTTCGTCCGGAACTCGGCCGTTGCTGTTCGGTCTCCCGGTCGTCGCCCCGCTTTCGCCCGGCGGGGCGTGCCCGGCCGCGCCGTACCAGGTCACACAGCCAGGATGCTCCCCGGCCGCGGTGGCGCGCATCTTCGCGACCGCGCGCCGCGAGTGGCGCGGTCAGCCCGCGGCCGGGTTTTCCGTGGCGGCCGCCGTCGGCCGGTGGCCCGGCAGGGCGGTCAGGGCGGCCGCCAGCTGGGCGCGCGACCGGACGTCCAGCTTCTGGTAAATACGGGTCAGACGGGCCTCGACCGTCTTCACGCTCAGGTACAGCTTCGCCGCCGCCTCCTGGTTGCTGGCCCCCTGGCCGACCATCAGCGCGAGCCGCAGCTCCGCGTCCGTGAGGGACGACAGGGTGGTGTTTCCACGGGCCGGCGCCGGTTCGGCCGTACGGGAAGACGTCTCCCTGGTCAGCCCGAGCCACGGCAGGGCCCCGGCCCGTTCGAAGACCGCGGCCGCGGCCTGCAGCGCGCCCTGGGCGGCCGACCGTCTGCGGCGGCGGCGCTCCACGCGGGCGAGCGCGATCAGCGCCCGGCCGTGCTCCAGCGGCAGACCCGCCGCGGCGAACCGCCCGGCGGTGCGCGACAGCAGCTCCGCGGCCTCGTCCGGTCTGCCGCTCGCCGCCAGGTACAGGGCGTACGCCCGGTCGCAGCCGAGCAGCACCGTCGTGCGGCCGAGACGCTCCGCGACCGGGCGCACGCCGGCGAGCAGGGCCGCGGCCTCCTCGGGGGCGTCGTTCGCCAGCAGCGCCTCGGCCAGTTCCTCGTGCCAGCGCAGCATGGAGGGGTCGACGGTCGACTGGGCGCGTTCGCCGGCCTGGACCCGCCGCAGGGTCTCCAGGGCCGTCGCCACGTCCCCGTCGATCAGCTGGACCCGGCCCAGTGCGTACAGGCTGCGGGAGAGGAAGACGTGGTCGCCCTCCTCCTCCGAGGCCCGCACACTGCGCCGGGCGTAGCTCGTGGCCCGCGCGAAGCTGCCGCCGGCGGTCTCCGCGAGGGCCAGCGCGTACCAGGCGGGGCCGGGGGAGAGGCCGGCCTCCAGCGTGAGGGCGAGCGAGCGGCCGGCGTGCGCGAGCGCCGCCGCGCACTGCCCTGCCGGGCCTCGGCCTCGGCGAGCGTACGGAGCAGCTCGATGGCGTCCTCCACCGGGCCACGGCGCTCGACCAGCGGCAGCAGGGCGCCGAGCTGGTCACGGGCGTCGGTGAGCCGGTCGTCGAACAACGCGTGGCGGATCGTCAGTATCTGCGCGGCGTTGCGGACACCGAGCGGACGCTCGAAGACTTCCAGGGCCCGCGCCTCGGCCAGCACCCGCTCCGCGTCCGGCGAGGCCGAGGACGCGGTCATGCGCGCCTGTACGGTCAGCGCTTTCGCGGCGGTCCTGCGGTCGCCCACCGAGCCGGCGAGCGCGGCGGATTCGACGGCGGCGGCCCGCGAGCGTACGGGATCGCCGTCGGCCAGGACGTACTTCACCGCCAGCCGGAGCTGGACGGCCGCCCGCAGCGCCGTGTCGCCCTCGGAGTCCTCCATGGCGTGGACGTAGATCTCGTCGAGGTCGCTCAGCCCCTGGCCCGCCGTGTCCAGCACCGCGAGCCGCGCGCGGACGCGGTCGGCCGGTGCGGCGTCCCGGGCCAGCAGATCGGTGGCCGCGCGCATGGCCAGGTCGGCGCGGGCGGCGCGCGCCTCCTCCTCGGCGGCGTCCACCAGCCGGGCGATCCGCTGCGAGCCGTGCCGCACGGGCGTGGACTAGGCGGCCAGCAGGGCCAGTTCGGCGCCAGGGCGCTGTTCCCCCGGCGCCGCGCGGCGTCGGCGGACGCGCGACCTCCGCGGCCAGCTTCCCGTCGGGGACGTCCGTGGCCAGCGCCCGGTGGCGTACCGCCTCGACGGGATCGTCCACGACCCGCGCGAGCGCCGCGTGACCGGCGCTGCGCTCGGTCCAGCAGGAGTCGTGCACGAGCGTCGACGGCAGCACGCCGGCCGTGAAGCCGACCGTCCCGTCCTCGTCGAGGGAGATCAGATTCGCCCGTTCGGCGGCGGCGAGGTCGGCCTCGGCGGTGGGGCGGCCCGCGCGGCGGATCAGCGACGCCGTCGGACGCAGCGCCAGCGCGGCCAGCAGGAGCGTGGAGCGTACGGCGGGCGAGGCGGCGCCCAGGAGCTGGCGGGCGAGGTCGCGGGCGCGCCCGGACAGGGACAGCGCCTCGGCGTGGTGCACGGGGGTCCGCGCGTCGGCGAGGGACCGGCCGACGGCGAGCGCGAGACGCGGGTTGCCGCCGCTGGCCCGGTGGATGCGGCCGGCCATCCGGGACGGCAGCCGGTGGTGGATGAGGAGTTCCGGCGATCTGGTCGGCTGCAACGGCGGTACGGCCAGGACGTCGGCCTCGGACGGTACCCACAGGGGCTCCGGGCCGGCCCCGCCCGGCTCCGGCATGCCGCCGCGGAGTGTGTCCGGGGTGTACGCCGCAGGGGTCTCCACGCTGACCGCGCCGCAGGGCGGACGGGGCCAGGTGGAGGGCGAAACGCAGGAGGTCGGCGCTGGTGTCGTCGATGCGCTGGACGCCGTCGACGACCAGCGAGGAGCGGGGCCGCGCGCAGGTCGGTGAGGGTCCGCAGGATCTGGGCGAGGGCGAGCCGCAGGGCGATGGGGTCCCAGCCGTCGGCCGGGACGGGTGCCTCGCGGCACAGCACCGCGACGGCGGTCCGCTGCGGGCCGGGCAGCCCTTCGAGGACGACGTACGTCCCGGGCCCGCCGGGCCGGCCGGCTCCGCCAGGGCCGCCCGAGCCGCGGGGTCTGCCGGTCCCGCCCGGAGCGCTGTGGGCGGCCCCGGGACCGGGCCAGGACGCGCACGCCGAACTTCCGCCACGAGGGCGGCGGCGGCCGCGCCCGGTATGTTCCGGTCGGCGGGGAGCGTGGCGAGCCAGAGCACGGTCTCGCCCCGGGACTCGGCGCGCGCGGCGGCGGCCAGGGCGAGCTCCGTCTTGCCGACCCCGGGAGGGCCGGTGAGCAGGGCGCGTCCGCGGGTGTCCAGGACCCGTTCGAGCCGCGCGAGGAGCTCGGTCCGCCCGACCGGCGCGGGCCGGTACACCGCCGACGTCGTCACGTACCCACCCCCGCCTTCCGGTGCGCGCGGGCCCTCTGCCCGTGCGAGCAGAGAATACGGAGTCGGCCGCCACCGTCCACGTCCGGTGTCCGGCATGCGGACAGACCTGAGAAGGGGCGTGTCCGTGGCAAGCCGCGGACACGCCCCTGAACAGCGTTGATGCTGTACTTCCGATGTCTCAGAAGGTGAGACTCCAGCTGTCGATGTAGCCGGTGTCACCCGATGCCACGTCACGGACCTGGAGCTTCCAGGTCCCGTTGGCGACCTCGCTCGACGCGTCGACCGTGTACGTCGCGACGACGTTGTCGGCGCCGTCGGAGGACGACGAGGTCTTCAGGTTGCGCACGGTGCCGTCCGGAGCGACGAGGTCGACGACCAGGTCGCCGCGCCAGGTGTGCTTGATGTCCACGTCGACCTTGAGGGCGGCGGGGGCGTTGCCGGTGCGGCCGGTCACGGCGATCGAGGAGGTGACCGTCGCGTTGTCGTTGACCGTGACGTTCGCCGCGTTGGCGAAGACCGCTGCGCCGGGCGTGGTGCCGGTGACGGCGTTCACGGTCTTCGCCGCGTCGGCGATGCCGGTGCCGCAGCCGCCGGTGCAGGTGCCGGGCAGCGGACGGGCGTTGCTCTTGATCGCGGACTCGATGTCGGCCGGGGTGAGCGTGCTCTTGGCGGACTTCAGCAGCGCGGCGAGCCCGGCGATGTGCGGGGCGGCCATCGAAGTGCCCTGGTAGGGCTTGTAGTTCTCGGTGGACTGGGTGGTGGCGCCCGAGTTCAGCGTGGAGAGGATGCCGTTCTCGGGGGTGGTGACGGTGCCGGGCGTGTCGGTGGCGCGGCGGGTCTCGCCGCCGGGCGCCGAGACGTCGATGCCGGCGCCGTAGTTCGAGTAGTACGAACGGTTGCCCTCGCGGCTGGTCGACGCCACGTTGATGACACCGGAGCAGTTGGCGGGCGTGAAGCCGGAGGCGTTGGCGTTGCTGTTGCCCGCCGCGACGACCACGGTGGTGCCGCGCGACACGGCGCCGTTGATGGCGGTCTGGTAGACGCTGGGGCAGGTGGAACTGGCGCCGCCGAGGCTCAGGTTGACGACCTTGGCCGGGGTCGGGTTGGCCGGGGTGCCCGGGACCGTACCGCCGGACGCCCAGGTGATGGCGTCGGCGATGTCGGAGGAGGAGCCGCCGCACTTGCCGAGCACGCGCACGGGCTGGATCTTCGCGCCGTACGCGATGCCCGCGATGCCCTTGGTGTTGTTGGTCGTGGCGCCGATGGTGCCGGCCACGTGCGTGCCGTGCCAGGAGGAACTGCTCGCCCTGGAGCCGGCGCCGCACTCGCCGTCGGTGGCGTTCCAGTCGCCCTCGTCCCTGGCGTTGTTGTCACGGCCGTTGCCGTCGCGGGCGTCGGCGGACGAGGAGATGAAGTCGTAGCCGGAGACGACGTTGCCGGCCAGGTCGGTGTGGGCGGCGTAACCGGTGTCGATGACGGCGACGGTGACGCCGCTGCCGGTGGTCTTGTCCCAGGCGCCGGGTACGTTCATGCCGCCGGTGGCCTCGAACAGGTCCCACTGCTTGGCGTAGTCGGTGTCGTTGGGGGCGGCCGCCATCGCGTAGGCGCGGATGTCGGGCTCCACGGACGCGACGGAGGAGTCGGCACGGAAGGCGTCCATGACCTCGGTGAGGCCCTTCTTGGAGGCCTCACGCCCAGGTCGACCAGGGCGGCTCCGCCGGCGAGGCGGCGTTCGAACGACAGGCTCTCACCGGTCTTCTTGCCCTTGGCGGCCGCGTCGTTCCTGGCGGCGGCGTTGGAGCCGGCCTCGGCTGCCTCCGACTTGTAGGTGACGATGACCTTCTCGACCGGGGCGGCCGGCAGTTCGGTCACGGCCTGCGAAGCCGGGGCGGGCTTCGGGGAGGGGCCCGCGGCGGCGGCGGACGCCACGGTGGAGGTGGCAACGACGCCGGCGATCGTGGCGGTCGCGGCCACGACGGATATGAGTCTCCGCCTGGAACCGTTCAAGGTGTTCCCTTTCATGACGTACGTGCGGAGCGCCCGGCGGGCGGCGCGGGCGCCACGCGTGCGTGGGGGCCACGGGTGCGCGGTTCCTGGGCCGGGTGAGCCCGTGCGCCGCCGCCGGCGCTACGACCCTGGGTCAAGGCCGTCCCCGGCGTACCCCACCCTTTACATGCACCTGACAGGCACGAGTCGGGGAACGGGATTCGCCGGTGCGGCAGACAGTAGGGAACGCCGAGATGAACCCGATACGGGGAAAACCCTTGTCACCCCCGTGAGGGGGACCGGGGAGGGGCGGGGCGACGCTCCGGCGCCGGGAACACCGCGCGGCAACCGCACGGCGGGCACCTGACCCGCCGGAGCGGCGACCAGGGCTGTTCCCGGGCCCTCCTACGCGGTGCGGCGGGCGCCCGCGGAGGCCATGCCGAGCCAGGTGTGCGGGTTGCGTTCCCAGCACCAGCCGAGCTTCGGGGCCTTCTGGCTGATCCAGAGGGCCGGGACCCGGCGGTCGCCGGCGCGTGAGCCGCCGAGGGAGAAGCACTTGTTCTTGACCAGTACCTGCGGGAAGTGGGTGATGAGCGCGATCCCTTCCTCGATGGTGAGGAGGGTGCGCCCCCTCCCGGCGATCACCTCCATGGCGTCGATGGGTACGGCGCCGCAGAACTCCTCCCCGCGTTCGACGTCGAACAGCAGGTAGGCGTCCCGGCCGGCGAGTCCGGTCTCCTCGGTGGCGACGAAGCGTCCGAGCGAGCCGGGCTCGTACGTACGGTCGACGAAACCGGGGAGGCGTCCGCCGTGCAGGGTGGTGCGCGGCATCGTCTCCTCGATCGGTGCCAGGTTCCGGGTGACGACCAGTACGAACGGCACCCGGCCGGTCCCGGGCTCGCACCGGGTGTCCCCGGACGCCACGGCGACGGCCCGCAGCGGCGCGACCGTGGCGCCGAACCGCTCCGGGTCGAGGCCGGCCGTCGCCGGGTATCCCAGCTCGGTCAAGGTACGGACCTGACGGTCGAATTCGGCGCCCGCGTCGAAGGCCGCCGGCCGGGCCACGGGTGCTCCTTCCGTGGTCTCCGGTTCCGGACGTGCCCCGGGTGCCTCGGGGGCGGGTGTCACGACAGCTCCTTCTCCGCGACGGCCTCGATCAGGGCGGGGGTGCCCGACATGATCGTCCGTACGTGCCGGGTGACCGTCTCGGCCGGCCAGTCCCACCACGCGGCGCGCTGCAGCCGGGCGATGTCGTCCGGCTCGTACCGGGTGCGGATGGGCCTGGCCGGATTGCCGCCCACGACGGTGTACGGGGGGACGTCGCCGGTGACCACGGAGCCCGCGGCGACGATCGCCCCGTCACCGATGCGCACCCCGGGCATGACGGTCACGCCGTAGCCGAACCACACGTCGTTGCCCACCACCGTGTCACCGCGGCTGGGCATGGGGGTGACGAGGTCGAGTGTGGCCCCGGCCCAGGCGCCGCCGAACATGGTGAACGGGAAGGTGGACACGCCCAGGGCAGGGTGCTCCGCGCCGGCCATCAGGAACCGGGTGCCCGAGGCGATCGCGCAGTACTTGCCGATGATCAGCTTCTCCGGCCCGTAGGCGTAGAGGACGTTGCGCGTTTCGAAGGCGGTGGCGTCGTCGGGGTCGTCGTAGTAGGTGAACTCGCCCACCTGGATGCGCGGATCGGTGACGAGCGGTTTGAGGAGCACTACGCGCGGGTGCTCCGCCAGCGGGTGGACGACGCCGGGGTCGGGAGCGGCGCCGGGGACGGGAGGGGTCACGGGGAGACCTCGATTCTGGCCAGGGAGCCGGTTTCCAGGGCGCACCACAGAGCGCCGCGGTGGTGGGTGATGCCGTGCGGTTCGCAGTCGGGGCGCGGCAGGTCGTACGAGGTGATCCGGCCCCCGACGGTGACGCGGCCGACCCGGCCGCGTCCCCACTCGGTGAACCACAGCGCCCCGTCGGGGCCGGTGGTGATGGCGTGCGGCCGGGCCCGGCGGTCGGGAAGCGGGTGCTCCGTGATGGCGCCGTCGACCGGTGACTGCGCCCGATCTGTCCCGCGCCGATCTCGGTGAACCACAGCGCGCCGTCCGGCCCGGCGGTGATGCCCACCGGCCCGGCGGCCTCGGTCGGCAGCGGGTAACGGGTCGTCAGGCCGTCCGGGGTGATCCGGCCGATGGCGTTGTCCTGGTTGAGGGTGAACCACATCGCGCCGTCGGGACCCGCCGTGATGGCGGACGGGAAGGCGCCGGGAGCCGGGTACTCGGTCACTTCGCGTCCACCGGTGATGCGGCCGATGCGGTCGCCCCGGACAGGGTGAACCACATCGCCCCGTCCGGGCCCGGGGCTATACCGAAGGGTCCGCCGCCGGCGGTGTGCGGGGCGAAGGAGGAGACGCTGCCGTCCACGGTGATCCGGCCGATGCGGTGCGCCCGGTACGTCGGTGAACCACAGGCGCCGTCGGGTCCCTGGGCGATCACCGTCGGGCCCGCGCCGACCGGATGGGTGGTGAGGTGCCCGTCCTCACCCCTGCGGCCGATCCCGTCCTGGTGGACGAGGGTGAACCACAGGGCCCCGTCCGGTCCTTCGGCGAGCGCGTAGGGTCCCGCGTCCGGACCGCTGACGGTGAACTCGCGGACCGGGTCGGCGAGCCACCGCCCGATCCGGCCGAACAGGACCTCGCCGTGGCCAGACAGGTGGAAGGCGTGCGGCATGCCCTCGGTAGACGTCCAGGCACACGCTCACTCCGGCGGCGTCGCGTCGGCGGCGAACCGGCGGGCGCGTCCAGCGGCACCTCGTCCGAGCCGGCCGCGATCAGCAGCGGCGGCAGCCGCGCGGATCTCCGTGCAGGGGCGACCGCGAAGCCCGTCGGCGCTCGCGCCGGTGAGGTACTGGGCGCGGACGGATTCGAGGGCGGCGGGGCTCACCACGTCCTTGCCGTCGTCGGCGGACGGCGACGCACCGGTGAGGGCGAGATCGGTGACGGGGCGAGATCACGACCGCGGCGCCGGGCGGCGTTCCGCCGGTCCGCTCGATCTCGAGCAGCGCGGACAACACCAGCGTGGCTCCGGCCGACACGCCGACGAAGACGGTCTTAGAAGCGGGGATCCCCCGCTCCAGCACACTGCGCCAGGCGGCGAGGACGTCGTCGAGCGCTGCCGGACCGAGGACGTCGTCGAGCGCGGCCGACCGCAGTCCACCCGCAGCGTCGGCCGCCCGGTCGCTCTCGACAGCCGGTAGGCCACTGCGCGCTCGGCCTCGGGCATGGTACGGGCGAACCCGCCGCCGTGCACATAGACGACCGCGCCGTCCCCGGCGCCCGGTGCGCGGACCCAGTCCCCGGACACCTCCGCACCGGACACCTCGGCGTCGGCCGGGAGCGGGGCGACCGCCGTCGCACCGGTGCGGTCGCGTCCGGCGCGGTCGTCCGGGCGGTGCGGGAACAACGGTGACGTTCAAGGACACTCCTCCGTCGGGTGTGGTGTTCGGGGTGGGTCGGTGAGACCGGCCTCGCGTGATGAAATTTCCCTTCGAGCGAAACTTGCTACAGATGTAAATTTATGACGAGGGCGTTCAGGGTGTCAACATAAAAATACAATGGGTGTAAGGTTTTTTCATGGGTATCAGGGTGACCACGACGGAGCCGGCCGAACCGATGGGGCTGCGCGAGACCAAGAAACGCGAGACGCGGCAGCTCATCTCCGACCGGGCGACCGGACTCTTCATCGAGCAGGGCTTCGAGCGCACCACCATCGCCGAGATCGCCGACGCCGCCCGCGTCGCCAAGAAGACCGTGACCAACTACTTCCCGCACAAGGAGGATCTGGCGCTGGACCACCAGGACGAGTTCGTCGCCGGCCTGGCGCGCACCGTCACCGCCCGGGAACCCGGCGAATCCGCCCTCGCCGCCCTGCGCCGCGCCTTCCTGTCCGCTGTCGCCGCGCAAGGCTCCCGTCGCCGGCTTCGCGGCCCGGAGTTCACCCGCATGATCGCCGAGAGCCCCACCCTCTCGGCGTGCCTGCGCGGACTGCACGACCAGCGCGAGGACGCCCTGGCCGACGCCCTCGCCGGGGCCACCGGCGTCCCTGGCGACGACGTCACCCCGCGCACGGCCGCGGCCCTGCACGCGGAGTGCATCGCGTCCTGTTCCGCCGTATCCAGGAACTCACCCTCGCCGGCCGTACCAACCCCGAGATCGCCGCGGTCCTCGCAGAGGAGGCCACCCGCGCGTTCGGACTGCTCGAACCGGCCCTCGCCGACTACGCCCGCGCGTAGCCGGCCCCGCCCGGCTCCCGTCGGCTGCGCCCGCGCCGGTGGCCGGACCGGTCGCCGTACGCGTACGCCGCCGGGTTCCACAGACCGAGATGCCCGGGGACGGGGGAGGGTCCGGACCGGCCGGGCTGTAGCGTCAGTCCTGGCATGGACACCATCACGCTCTGGCAATTCGCGGCACTGGCCGCCGCTTCGGCCCTGGTGGGCTTCTCGAAGACCGCCGTCAGCGGGGCCAACACGATCAGCCTCGCGGTCTTCGCCGCCGTGCTGCCGGCCCGGGAATCGACCGGGGTACTGCTGCCCGTCCTGATCGCCGGAGACCTGATCGCGGTGCTCGTCTACCGTCGGCACGCCCACTGGCCGACCCTGCTGCGGTTGTTCCCGGCGGTCGCGGCGGGTGTGGTGGCCGGTGCGGTGTTCATGCTGTGGGCCGACGACGACGCCGTACGCATGTCGATCGGCGTGATCCTGCTGCTGATGGCGGGGGTGACACTGTGGCGCCGCCGCGCATCCCCGGAACCGGAGGCGGATCCCTCGACGGCGACGGCGACGGACACGGCGACGGACACGGACACGGACACGGACACGGCATCGGGCGGTGGCCGGCTCAAGGCCCGCTCGTACGGTGTGCTCGGCGGGTTCACCACGATGGTCGCCAACGCGGGCGGCCCCGTCATGTCGCTCTACCTGCTCTCCGCCGGCTTCCGGAAGCTCGGCTTCCTGGGGACGTCGGCGTGGTTCTTCCTGATCGTCAACACCTCGAAGGTGCCGTTCAGCGTCGGCCTCGGCCTGATCGACCTGCGGTCCCTGCTGCTGGACGCGGCCCTGGTGCTCTTCGTCGTCCCGGGCGCCTGCCTCGGCCGCATGTGTGTGGACCGGATCAACCAGCGGCTCTTCGAGCAGCTGGTGATCGGAGCGACCGTACTGGGCGGCCTTCAGCTGCTGCTGCGCTGACAGGCCGACGGCCGTGGCCGTCGGCCCCCGACGGCGGCTCCGAGGTGCGCACGGAGTGTTTCCTGACGAAGGTGGACCAGTAGACGCGTCCCCTTATCGAACGGGAGAGACCCCCATGGCATCCATCAACCGACGCGATCTCGGCCTGCTCGTACTGCGTACGGGCACCGGCGCGGTACTGGCGGCGCACGGCGCGCAGAAGCTGCTGGGCTGGTTCGGTGGCGGAGGGGTGGAGGCGACCGCGACGGCCATGGAACACATGGGCTTCAAGCCCGGCCGGCAGAGCGCCGTCGCGGCCGGGCTCGGAGAGGCGGGCGGCGGACTGCTGCTGGGCCTCGGGCTCGCCACGCCCGCGGCGGGCGCGGCGGCCGCCGGAGCCATGGCCGGGGCCGTCGCCGTACACGCGCCCGCCGGGTTCTTCGCCCAGTCGGGCGGCTACGAGTACCCCGGTTTCCTCGGCTTCACCGCAGCCGCCATCGGCATCACCGGAGCGGGCCGTTACTCGGTGGACCACGCCACGGGGCACCGGTTCGACCAGCCGTGGACCGTGCGCTGGCCTTCGCCGGCAGCGCGCTCGCGGCAGCCGTGGTCCTCGGCAAGCGCAGCAAGGAACAGGCGGAAGCCGCCCGGGCCGAGGAGTAGACGCGCAGCCGGCGCGGCCTTCTGCCAGGAACCGTTTCACCCCGATGCCCTCGCCGGACAGCAGCGCGGCCGGATACGGAAAGCCGTTGAGCGCGCCCCGCGGGGTGCCTGCCGCGCACGGCCGTCCCGCCGGTCTCGTGATCGCGGACCCGGACCGTCCCCGCCGGCTCGGCCCCGCCGTCCCCGACGGCTGACACGACTCCCACGCCGGGTGTCGTGCCGGGCTCGCGGCCCGGCCGGCCCGGGGCGGTGCGGAGTACGGAAAGTTCTGCGCCAGATCTTGACGGGCAGTCCTCCAGCAGGGACCTTGGGAGCGCTCCCACACCGATTCCGGCGCGCGTCCCGCACGGCCCGCTTTTGAATCGTTTTAAAGCCGGTCGGCGTCACCACTGGGCCGCTCCGACGAAGAAGGGAACCCCCCAGATGACACCGCACGTCTCACGAAGAATCCCCAGGGCCCGGAGGCTGTTGTGCGCCGGTGCGGCGCTGGCGCTCCTGTCCGGCGCCGGCGCGGCGACCCATGCGTCCGCGATCCCCGCGGCCTCCCGGGCGGCCGGCGCGCAGGTACTCCCCGAGTCCGCCGCCCCGCGAGCGGCGCAGCCCGCGGCGGCCGCCGCACGGCAGGTGGAGGACCTGGACCGCGGCCTGGTCAGCGTCCGCTCGGGCACCGGGAACTTCGTCAGCTGGCGCTGGCTCGCCACCGACCCCGACACCGTGGCGTTCAACCTCTACCGGGGCTCGGTCAGGGTCAACGCCTCCCCGATCACCGGGTCGACGAACCACTACGACTCCGGAGCCGCCGCAGGCAGCACGTACACGGTGCGCGCCGTCGTCGGGGGAGTGGAGCAGGCGCCGTCCGCCCCGGCGCTGGCCTTCGGCAGCGGTTACCGCGACGTGCCGCTCCAGGTCCCGCCGGCCGGTGACGGCTTCACGTACAGCGCCAATGACGTCAGCGTCGGCGACCTCGACGGTGACGGGCGCTACGAGTTCGTGGTGAAGTGGGATCCGTCCAACGCGAAGGACAACTCCCAGTCCGGGTACACCGGGAACGTCCTGATGGACGCCTACCGGCTCGACGGCACCCGGCTGTGGCGCATCGACCTGGGACGCAACATCAGGGCGGGCGCCCACTACACGCAGTTCCAGGTGTACGACTACGACGGGGACGGGTCCGCCGAGATCGCCATGAAGACGGCCGACGGCACCCGCGACGGCCGGGGCACGGTCATCGGCAACGCCGGTGCCGACCACCGCAACTCCGGGGGCTACATCCTCACCGGCCCCGAATTCCTCACGGTGTTCAGCGGCCGGACGGGTGCGGCGCTCTCCACCGTCGACTACGACCCGCCCCGCGGGACCGTCTCCTCGTGGGGCGACTCGTACGGCAACCGCGTGGACCGCTTCCTCGCCGCCACCGCCTACCTCGACGGACAGCGGCCGAGCATCGTCATGGCGCGCGGCTACTACACGCGCAGTGTCATCGCGGCCTGGGACTTCCGCGACGGCAGGCTGACCAAGCGCTGGACCTTCGACTCCGGCGCGTCCGGCAACAGCGCGTACGCCGGCCAGGGAAACCACAACCTCTCCGTCGCGGACGTGGACGCCGACGGCCGTGACGAGATCGTCTACGGCTCCATGGCCGTCGACGACACGGGCCGCGGGCTGTGGAACACCCGCAACGGCCACGGGGATGCCCTGCACGTCGGCGACCTCAATCCCTCCCGGAGCGGCCTGGAGGTGTTCAAGGTCGACGAGGACAGCACCAAGCCGAGTTCCTGGATGGCCGACGCGCGCACCGGTCAGATCCTGTGGTCGACCCCGGCGGGCGGCGACAACGGCCGAGGAGTGTCCGCCGACATCTGGGCGGGCAGCGCGGGCGCCGAGTCCTGGTCCTCGACCGGAGGGGACGGCGTACGCGACCCGGCCGGGCGGATCGTGGGCCGCAAGCCGTCCTCGACGAACTTCCTGGCCTGGTGGGACGCCGATCCCGTACGGGAACTGCTCGACGGCACCCGCGTCGACAAGTACGGCACCGGCGGGGAGACGCGTCTGCTGACCGGCAGCGGGGTGGCCTCCAACAACGGCACCAAGGCGACCCCCGCCCTCAGCGGTGACCTCTTCGGCGACTGGCGCGAGGAAGTCGTCTGGCGCACCACCGACAGCAGCGCGCTGCGCGTGTACACCACGACCGCGGTCACCACCACGCGCATCACCACGCTGATGCACGACGTCCAGTACCGCGAGGCCGTCGCCTGGCAGAACACGGCCTACAACCAGCCGCCCCACCCGAGTTTCTTCATCGGCGACAGGATGCCGACTCCGCCGAGGCCGGTGGTGTACGCCCGCTGACCGGCCGCACACCGTCACGCACCGAGGCCGGCGCCGCCCGTGGGGGCGGAGCGGCCCGGTGTCCGTGCCGCTTCTGGTGGAGGCGCTACCCGACGGTGACGGCGTACGAACGCGCGTCCGGCCGGCCCCTGCCGGTGAAGACCTCGGTACCCGCCTGCACGCCGGACAGGTACGTGGAGGGACTCGCCGTGCCGTGCTGCCCGAGGGCCCGCAGGAAGTCGTCCGTGTCCAGGTTCACGCTGGACGTGTTGCCCGTCCGCGCGAAGGGGTGGGCGTTCCAGCCGATGTTTCCCCGGTGGGGGTCCCGGGTGGCACCACCGACGTCGAGGGGCTCCACCTTGCTGCCGGCCGGGCCGGCGCCGCCGCGAAGTCCGGGTTTTCTCTTACGGAGAGGGGGTTCTGCCATGGGGGGTTCCTCTGCTCGGAGAGTTCGAGGTGGGGGGCGCCGGCTACTTGTAGGTGATGCTGGAGGCGCTGTACAGGCAGTGCGTGGAGTCCGGTCCGCTGCCGAGCTTGGTGGGTTCGCCGCTGGTGACGCCCTTGTAGCGTTCGCAGGGGACGATCTTTCGGCTGCTGTCGCCGACGATGGTGACGGCCGAGAGCCGGGCGGTGTCGCCGTAGTTGGAGTTGATGCCGGCGAGGGACTTGCCGGGAGCGGTGACGGTCACGTTCTGGATCACCACGTGGCGCTGGTACTGCTTGCTGCAGTTGCCGCACGAACGGTAGAGCTTCCCGAAGTCGTTGACCTGGAAGTTCTTGATGACCATCGTGCCGGGGCCGTTGTGCTGGAAGACCTTGTCGGACGCCTTGCGGGCGCCGCCGCCGTCGATGGTCATGGTCTGGGACGCGGAGGTGCCCTTGAAGGTGGCGGCGTCCTCGCCGACGTCCTCCCACCAGACGTTCTGGAGCGTGCAGGTGCCCTTGCAGTGGATGCCGTCGGCGGCCGGGGAGCCGAGGATCACGTTCTTGAGCGTGGCGCCGTCGGCCAGCTCGAAGAGCGGCCCCTGGCCCTCGTCCTGACCGCCGGAACCGAGGTCTCCGCTGCCGTAGTGACGGACCATCTTGCCGTCCACGACCCCACTCACCTTGATCGTGGTGGGGACGGCCTTCTGCCCGGCCGGTGTGGGCCAGGCGGCCGCCGCGGCGGGACCGCTGCCGATCAGTACGGCCGGCAGGGCGAGAGCCAGGGCCGACAGGAGAACGCGGGATGTCGGCATGGCTCGCCGAGTTTTGTCGCGTAGTGCCATGGTGCTCCTCCTTGATGAGTCACAGCCCGTCGTGTTCATGTTCATGAACTCGGTCGGTTGCCGAGAAACTAGAGAGCGGACGGGTTCATGTCAATCGGGTGGACGCGACGTTTCTGGCGGGATACCTCCGCGTCACCCCCTTTGCCCTCCGGTTCCGTCGGGTGTGCGGGCTGTGCGAGCAGGCCCGGAAGGGGGAAGGCGTACGTCAGAAGGGGGTTGGGCTGAGAGAAAGATTGTTTTTATTCATGAACTTTGTCTGAACAGGTGAACTGCAGAAGGGGTGCAAGGGTATTGCCCCGGGGGTGGGGGGCGTGCCACTCTCGGCCCGGGAGTGCCCCCGCCGCGGGGCCGTTGCCGTCGTCCGGCTTCCGGGCGCCGAGTGGTCGCCCCGCTTCTGTTTGCGCCATCGCTGCCCGGTGGGCGGCTTCCTCCCGTTTTCCGTTCAGCATCACGTCCGAAGTCGCGATCAATGTTCGGCATTTCGAACAATGTGCCATGTGAACCACCGAGTTGAAGGAGAAGCGTGTGAGCCGCACTCTGCGCAGAACCTCGTTCCTCGCCCTGCCCGCCGCCGTCATGCTGGCCCTGATGCCGTCGAGCGCCTCCGCCTACCCCGGACCCGGCAGGGTCACGGGGGACGTGGTCGTCCACGACCCGACCATGCTCCGCAAGTCGGACGGCCGGTACCTGCTCTACTCCACCCACGGCTATCTGGAGTCCCGTACCTCCACCGACCGCACCGCCTTCAGCCGCAACGGCAACGCCCTTTCCTCGCCGCCCAGTTGGTGGTCGCGCTACTCGTCCGCGAACGACCCGTGGGCGCCCGACATCTCGTACCACGGCGGCCGGTACCTGATGTACTACTCCGTTTCGAGCTTCGGCTCCAACACCTCCGCCATCGGCCTCGCCACCTCCTCGACCGGCCTGCCGGGCAGCTGGAGCGATCAGGGCATCGTCTACTCCTCCACCTCCAGCAGCGACTACAACGCCATCGACCCGGACCTGTTCGTCGACAGCGACGGCAAGTGGTGGCTGGCCTTCGGCTCCTGGTGGAGCGGGATCAAGATGATCCGCCTCGATCCCGGGACCGGCAAGCAGTACGCGGGGGACACCACCCGCCACTCGCTCGCCTCGCGGCCCAGCGGGACGAAGGCGGTGGAGGGCCCGACCGTGGTCAAGCGGAACGGTTACTACTACCTCTTCGCCTCGTACGACACCTGCTGCAGCGGCACCGCCTCCACGTACAAGATCAAGGTCGGCCGGGCCACCAGCCCCACCGGGCCGTACTACGACCGCAACGGCGTCGCCATGAACAACAACGGCGGCACCGTGGTCATGGCGTCCCAGGGCTCGGTGATCGGCCCCGGCGGGCAGGACATCATGCCCGACGCCGACGGCGACCTGCTCGTCTACCACTACTACGACGGCAATGACGCCGGCGCACCCAAGCTCGGTCTCAACCTGCTGAGCTGGAACGGCGGCTGGCCCACCGCGTACTGACGGCAGACCGACGGCAACACCACGCACGGACACCGGGACCGGGACGCGCGGTCCTCCGCGAGCCCGGCTCACGTCACCCGCTCATCCCCCCACCCAGGGAAGGACCCCCCTCATGAGCGATCTCCGTACCCTCACCACCCCGCATGTCCGCCGCACTCGCCGCCGGCTGCGCGGCTGCCTTCACCCTCACCACGCTGGCCCCCGGCTCGGCGGGCGCCGCCGAAGCCGCGCCCATCGGCTTCGGCGCCGGCACCACGGGCGGCGGCAACGCCCCCGCCACCACCGTCTCCACGCTCGCCGCCTTCAAGACCGCCGTCGCGAGCGATTCGGCCAAGGTCGTGAAGGTGTCCGGGCTGATCCCGCTGTCCGGACAGGTCGACATCGGATCCAACACCACCGTCCTGGGCGTCGGTTCGTCCTCCGGCTTCACCGGCGGCGGGCTGCGGATCAAGGAGAAGACGAACGTCGTCGTCCGCAACCTGAACATCAGCAAGCCCGTCGCCCCCGCCGACGGCATCACCGTCCAGAAGTCCACGAAGGTGTGGATCGACCACAACGCCTTCTCCGCCGACCGCAACCAGGGCGACAAGGACTACTACGACGGACTTCTGGACATCACCCACGCGTCCGACTCCGTCACCGTGTCCTGGAACACCTTCAAGGACCACTTCAAGGGCAGCCTCGTCGGCCACAGTGACAACAACGCGGCCGAGGACACCGGGCACCTGCGCGTGACGTACCACCACAACCACTTCAGCAACGTCTTCTCGCGCATCCCCAGTCTGCGCTTCGGCACCGGCCACTTCTACGACAACTACGTACAGGGCGCCGACACCGCCGTGCACTCCCGCATGGGCGCGCAGATGCTCGTCGAGAACAACGTCTTCCGTACGACGAAGCTCGCCGTGACCACCAGCCGCAGCAGTGACGTCGACGGGTACGCGGTGCTGCGCGGCAACGACCTCGGAGGCGCCGCGACCGAGATATCCCGTACGGGCTCCTTCACGAACCCGCCGTACAGCTACACGGCGGAGCCGGCCTCCTCCGTCGTCGCCTCGGTGACGGCGGGCGCGGGTACCGGCCGGATCGGCTGACCGGCCGCCGGCCGCCGGCCGTCGGGGGGGCGGCCGGCGCACAGCGGCCGCCCCCCGCCGGACAGCGGGCGGCGGCCGCGCTACGGTCACGGTGGCCGGGGCGTGAGCGGAAGTCCTGAGGCGCGTGACACGGCGGGGAAGGGCGGGAAAGAGCCGAGTCCTTCACGGAGACACAGGCACAGGCACAGGCACAGGCATCGGACGGCCCCGGGGGAGTGCCAGAGGGCCGGCGTGAGGGTTAAGGTCGGGGCGGTGGGCCCCGCGGGGGGCGGCGCCCGGTCGGGGAGATGCTCGTGGCGCGAGAATGCTGGTTCTGCGGGAGTGAAGCCACGCACCCGTGGCACGACCGTGTCATCGGATTTCACCAGGGCGTCGATCACGCTCTGACCCCCTGGATCGTGGTCATCCGCACCACATGGCGAAGAGAGACCGTCCTGGTGCCGCGCTGTGCGCGTTGCCACGGCGGCCACGGGATCGAGCAGGCCTTGATGGCGCTCTCCGTCGCCGCGGTGATCGCGTACGCCGCCAGTGGTCACTTGGACAAGCTCCTCGGAATCCTGCCGAGCACACCGGGCGGCAAGGTCCTCGCGGCGATATGGGCGGTGGTGGCCTGCCTCCCCACACTGGTCTGGATCGCGGTCAGGCAGGCGTGGTTGCCCTGGGAACGCCTTGCCCCTCGCTGCCTGCGCTACGCCCGCCACCACCCCGAGGTGCTGCAACTGAGGGAGGAGGGCTGGCGGTTCAGGCCGGGGCCCTTCCCCTATTGGCAGAACCCCAAGGACGCGTACGCCCACCCGCCGTCCAACAGACATCGGCGGTTGGCGGGAGCGATCACCGCTCTGCTGGGTTTCGCCTCCTTCGTCATGACCATCGTCCTGTACCTGCGGGGCGGCAGCGAGTTGGCGGGAGGGTTCCTGCTGGCCGCCGGCGGTCTGTTCTTCCTCTCGTCGAAGATCGACCGGGGAACCTGAACGAAGACAGTCCTCGGGCGCTCGCGCGACCGCTGTCCCGTACGTCACTGCCCGGCACGCGCACGCCGAGGAACAGAACACCGCGTCAGACCGGACGCCCGGCAGCGGTCGGACGGCCCCCGCGTGCGGCAGCTCGCCGGGCTCGCCGGGCTCGCCGGGCTCGCCGGGCGTCTGGCTGCCACCGGGCACGGTGTGCGAGCGAGGGCCCGGGGCAGCCGTTCAGCACCGCCGTAGCCTTCGCCTCGGGTCCCCCCGGAGGGCCGTCCGGCGGCCTCGTACCGCAAGGTCTTTCCCCGACGGCCCAGCGGGCCCTACGACCCGGGGGGCCGGTTCGTGGTCTTCGACGTCCCCGGCACCGGGCGGACCGGGTTCGCGATCTGTTACGACGCCCCTGCTCGGCTCCTTCTTCCTCCCGATGATCATCTGGCTCATCGGTGGGGCGTACTCGCAGGCGCGGTTCCCCGGCGTGCCGTTCTGGGAGTGGACCGTCGCCTTCACGTACGTCGGCGCACCCGCGATCGGTGCGGTGGTGGATCTTTACCTGCCGTACGGCCTCGACGGCAAGGCGCTCACCCCGGGTCTCGTCTGGCTGGGGCTCGGCGTGGTGTACCTCACGTACTTCACCCGCATGTTCCGCCATGTTCCGCGTCCCGCCGCCGGAGATGTCGTTCACCGAGGCGGAGGGCCGCCCTGCGGGGGAGGGGGGACCGCGAGGCCGGGAACGCGGCGTGGAAGGTCCGTGCACGGCCGCTGCGGCTGCTCGACGGAACTTCCCCGGTCCGCGGGCCCGCGGCCCGGACGGACAACGCCGACGGCCCCGCTCCGCCGCCTGAACGGCTGGGGGAGCGGGGCCGAGGACGCGGGCCTTCTAGTAAGGGCCGTTCACATTGTCGATCGAGCCGTACCGGTCGGCGGCGTAGTTGCACGCGGCGGTGATATTGGCGACCGGGTCGTAACTGTCCGTCGACGTGCCGGGTACGTGATAGGCCTGGAACGTCGGCTGGATCACCTGGAGAAGACCCTTGGACGGAGTGCCGGCGACGGCGTTGGAGTCCCAGTTGTTGATTGCCCTCGGGTTGCCCGAGGACTCACGCATGATGTTCCTGTGAATTCCCTCATACGTGCCGGGAATACCGTGCTTGGCCATGACGGCCAGCGATTCCTTGATCCAGCCGTCGAGGTCGTTGGAATAGGACGCGGTTTCCACGGCGGGGGCGTCGCTTTCGGCGGCCAGTGCGGTCTTCCGCTCGGAACGGTCGGCCCGGTCGGAGGACGCCGGCGTCTCGGTCTCGGCCTCGGCCTTGGCCTCGGTGCCCCTGGCGATCGTCAGCTCGAGGCCGGGACGGATCAGCGAGGGGTTGGCGCCGACGGCCTCCCGGTTGTCCTGGTACAGCTTCTTCCAGCCACCGGCCACGGAGTGGTCACCGGCGATCTTGGAGAGCGAGTCGCCCGACATCACGGCGTAGATGACGGAGTCGGCCTTCTCGGCAGCGACGGCCTGCGGCGCCGCGCCGGCGGAGGTCGCGCCGATGAGCGGGAGGACGAGTGCGGCGCCTCCCGTACCCGCGGCGATGAAGCCCCGAGTGAGTGAGCCGTACTTGGAACGACGGTGCTTACCCTTTGCGGGCATGATGAATTCCTCTCCGTCGCCTGCGAGGTGAGCTGTCGGGTTCGGGCTGGAGATGCCCGGCCGCATGTGAATGCGACTTCACCCCGAGCCGTTCCGGAATTCCGGATCGGCGGCTTACCTGGGTCCCCCGCTCCTGCCGTACGTGAGTAGGTGTGGTTTCCGGACGGCGGCAGGATTCGGCGGTCCACCCGGATTGACGGTGACCGTAAGCGAGAGTGGCCGGGCGGAACAAGCTCTGAATTGCTCGGCAAGATCCATGTCGCGGTTCCGGACGGAGAAAATTCCGTCGCTCGCCTTGAGCGAGAACTCAACTTTCTTTCTGTGGACCGGAACTGTGCCCTCCGCCGTTTCGGTCATGCCTTCGAGGGCCGTGACTCATATCACTTGGGGCGCCCCGCTGGGCAGGGGCGGGTGCGCAACCGCCTCAACAGGCATACGACATGGCATGTCATGGGGGCATTTAGTCCGATATGGAAATGTGGAAGTTCGAGACTCTTTCCGGTCGGCTCCAGCCGTTACGGCCCTCCCACGCACGCGCGAAAAGCATGGGCAGTGGCCCGGAGGGCACCACCGCCAGATGTGATGCCGACCGGCGTTCCCCGGCCGGCGGCAGCAGGCCGGGCCTCGACGCCTCGACGCCTCGACGGGGAGAGGCGGCGGCCCGCCCTCCCGCCGGGCGCCGCGGGAGGAGAGAGCGGTCCGCCCGCGCCCGTTCCGCGCGCAACACCGGCTCCGACTCGCCCAGTCGCTGCCGCCGCCTCGAAGTGGACCGGCTTCCAGCCGGTCCACGCCTTGACGCGCTCCTCCAGCAGGTGCGGCACCGAGCGCGCGGGGCGCCGCACCCGGCCCGGTGCCCGGCCGCCGTCGGCGTCCAGATGCTCCCCGAGTGCGGCGAAGCCGTCGCTCAGCAGCAGCCGCAGATCCGCCGTGGCGGGCAGCCCGGGAGGGCTGGGCAGCCACGGGGAGGGGAGCGGGGAGTCGAGGCAGGCGCCCAGAGGCTCCAGCAACGGATCGTCAGGCCCCTTGAGCACGGCGGGATCCCCTTCGGCGCAGGCGATTCGGTGCAGGCGAGGTGACAGTCCTGCGGCCACTCCTTGCCGACCTCGTACGCCTGCACGCGCTCGGTCGTGCGGGCACGCCGCACCGGGCGGCGGCCGGCGCCTCAGCTCCTCCAGGCCCGGGTGAGCGGCGACGACCCGCTCCGGGAAGGGGAGTTCACCGCCCGAGGGGTCCGGTACGCCGGTGGAGAAGAAGCCGTTCGGCTCCCCGTGCTCCTCCCGCCTCGGCAGGTCCCGGTACGGGATCTCCTCCTCGGGGAGCACCTGGGGCAGGGTGCGGCCGTCGAAATCGGCATGCGTACGGGCCCGCAGGCCGCTCCGAACTGGGGAAACGTCCCCGTCACGCCCTAGCATCACGGGCATGCTCACACTGCTGCACACCTCGCCCGTCCACGTCCCCGTCTTCGACGCGCTGCGCGACCGTGAACACCCCGGCCTCGAAATGCGCCACGTGGTGCACGAGGAACTGCTGGCGAAGGCCCGCTCCGGCGGGCCCGGCGCCGCTGACTCCGCGATCGCCGCGGTGCTCGCGCGGCGTCGGTGAGGGCGGGACCACGGCCGTGCTCTGCACGTGCTCCACCATCGGGGCGACGGCGGAGGCATACGGTGCGCGGCTCGGCGTCCCCGTGCTGCGCGTGGACCGCCCGATGGCGGCCGCCGCCGTCGCCGCCGCGCCGGAGCGCGACACGGTCCGCATAGCGGTGGTCGCCTCGGTGGACAGCACCTTCGGGCCCACGTGCGACCTGATCAGGGAGGAGGCGGACGCGGCGGGGCGGCGGGCCGACATCCGCACCGTGCGGGCCGAAGGCGCGTGGAAGCACTTCGAGGACGGCGACCGGGACGGCTACCTGGACCTCGTCGCCCGGGCCGTCGACGCGGTCACCGGAGTGGACGTGGTGGTGCTGGCCCAGGCGTCCATGGCGGACGCGGCCGCCCGCACCCGCGACGACCGCACCGCCGTGCCCGTGCTCTCCAGCCCGGGGCCCGGCCTGCGCGCGGCGGCGGCGGCCGTCCGGCAGCGGTGACGGCGCCCGCCGGTACCGGTTATTCCGGTTTGCCCGTACCCGGATGTGTGACCCGGCCGGGCGGGGAGGCCGCAAAGGGGAGAAAGTGGGTCTTGACCCCGTCGCACGACAGGCAGGAGGCCAGCCATGACCCATCCGTACCCGGACCCCGTACCGCCGTCGCCGATCCCTTCCCCCGGCCCGCCCGGCCCCGACCCGGGCCCCCTGCCGGGGCCGGGACCCGGTCCGGTGCCGGTTCCGCCGGAGCCGGGGCCCGATCCGATCCCGAAGCCCCCGGGGCCCGAGCCCGTACCCGATCCCGAGCCGGCCCCGGGACCCACGGGGGTCTGATCAGCGGGCGGGCATTTCCGCCCGGTCATCGCCCCTGAGGGTCCTGAGGGCCCTGAGGGCCCTGAGGATGTGGGACGAACCCTCGCGGCCGGTGCGCCGGTGGGCGTGCGCCCCGAAGAAGTCGTGCTGCTCCGCGAGGGCCGCGCGCAGCTGCTCCGCGCGCAGCGCGTCGTCGTACGCCGCCCCGCCGAGAAGCCCCGCGTCGGCACATCCGGCGCGCGGCCGCCGCCACCACCGCGCGCCGCCGCCTTGCGCGGCCCCGGTCTCCTCGATGGACCCCCCTGGCCGGAGAGCAGGCTCGGCAGACCGGCCCGGCGTCGACGCGGCTGATCCGGTCGGGAACACCGCCCGGACGACGCAGCCCGCGCGCCAGTCCGATCGACGTCTCCAGCGCGCGGCGGCCCAGGACCGCCGCGCGCTGTTGCTCAGGCCGCTGTCCGCTCCACGGGGATCCACAGCTCCGCGTCCGCCTGGGTCCCGTCCTGCGACAGCCGGGTCCGCAGGATCTCGGGCCCCGGCCGGCTCCGGTAGGGATTGGACGGGAACCACTGGGTGAACACGTCCCGCCACAGGTACTGGAGCGTCCGTGGAAACGGCCCGGAGCTTTCGAAGACGGCCCATGTCCCGGCCGGGACGGTGAGCGCGTCCATGTCCTCGGGCACCGCGGCGCGGGTCACCACGCCGTGGTAGTAGTCGAGTTCGGTTCCCTCGGCGCGGCTTTCGTCCAGGTCGTCACTCACCGAGATGATCCCCTCGGGCTCTTGGTCGGACAGACTCCCGATGCGCTGCAGCGTCTCCTGGCCGATCCCCCGGATGAAGGCGGCAATGGCCGGGTTCGCCCCCTCATGCACGAGCGGGACACGTGCCTTCCTGCCGACCACACGGAACTCGTCCTTCTCCACGATCTTGTACTGCATGCTGCTGCTCCCTTCGACGACGAGGCGGAAGGACATCCGTGGCTGGGACTGCAGGCGCGCACCGGTCCGCCTGGCCTCGCCGGGACCGACGCCGTGCATGACGCGGAACGCACGCGCGAACGCCTCCCCCGAGGTGTAGCCGTAACGCACCGCGACCTCCAGCAGCGTCCGCTCCCCGCCCAGCACCTCGGCCCCCGCGACCGTCAGCCGCCTGCGCCGGACGTACTCCGAGAGCGGGATCCCCGCCAGCGCGGAGAACAGCCGCCGGAAGTGGTACTCCGACGTCACCGCGATCCGCGCCAGGTCGGCCACCTCGATCCGCTGATCAAGGTGGCACTCGATGTGCTCCATGGCCTGGTTCAGCCGCTCCAGCACTCCGGCCTCCTTCCCTTTCGGTCACTCACGTTAGGAAGGACCCACCCTGCCGGACCCGACATCCTGTGCCCGGTCCGGTCGGGTACGCCGGCCCCCGACGGTCCGCGCACACCACACCTGAACCCGCCACAACGAGGGGCACGGGCGCCGTGATCGATGCATTCGATGCCTTCCGCGCCGGGCTGCACGCCGACCTGGCCCAGGTCCGTCGCGCTGCTCGCCGTCGGCGAGCTCGGCCCCCCGGGCCGCCGCGCGCGTCCGCGCCGCTCGCCCTGAGCCTGGCGGCCTCCGTCGAACCGCCGGGCTCGCCGGACACCGCGCAGTGGGTCCCCGGCCCGACGTGATCGCCACCCTGCTCCCCGCGCTCGTCGGTGAACTGCCCTCCCGGAGCCACCGGTTGGCCTGGAGCCCGCGCGCCCACGCCCTGACGACGACCGAGACCCTGCTGGGTGAAGTGGTCGGCGACGGCCGGGCCGCCGAGATGTTCGCGTGGCTGCGGGAGCTGCCGTTCAGCGCGTACGGAAGGCAGGGCCTGTTCCTGCACGACCTGGTCGGTGAGGTCCTGGACCACGACTTCCGCCGGCGCGACCCGGACAACTACGAGCGCATGCACGTCCGCACCGGCCACTGTCTGCTCGAACGCGCCAAGTCCGCCCCCGAGGCGGAGGCGATGGGCGTGATCAGGGCGCTCACCCACCTCAAGCGCTACGGGCCGATGGAGCCGTACTTCAAGAAGGTCGACCGGGAGGAGCGCGACGAGGCCGTGCGCCAGGCGCGGCGCGTCTTCCCGTACAGCACCTACCGGCGGCACCTGTCCGAAGGGCACAAGCTGCTGTGCGAACTGCTGTGGCACCGGGAGCTCGGAGGCGCCCCCGGCACGCAGCACCCCACGGTCCACCGCGCCGGTTCACCGCGCCGGTCCATCGCGTGTGTGGTCCGCTCCGGCTCCACCGCCGTTGTCACCACTGGGGCCCGGTTCCCGGCCGGGGGTGACAGCGAGAGCCGTTCGGGCCGATCGCCCGCATGTCCGGCCGGAGCCGCGACGAGCAGTCACGCAGCGCCTGCCCCCCCGCCGGTGCTTCCCGCCGAGGCCGTACGCCTCGGTCACCGGCTCTGCGGCGTGTCTGCCGTTGTTCACGGTCTCTCCTTGCTGCCTGCCTGCCCGCCCGCATCGTGTGCAGGGCGGGCATCGGTGCCGTCACGGTTCAGGAGGTGAACGGGACGGCGTCGGCCGGGTTGGTGTGCCAGTTGGTCGCGAGGGGCTTGTCTACGACGATGCTGCCGACCTTCAGGGAGATGGGGTTGGGGTCGTCCTCGCTGACGGAGACGATGATCGTGCTGTACTCCGTGCCGGTGTCGCTGTTGGTGCTCTTCGGTGTGACACCCGCGTACACCGTCTTGCCGCCGGTGAGGGTGATCTCCTCGCCCGCGACCTGCTCGGCGGGGCCGGCCTGGGTGCCGCCGGAGCCGAAGGCGAAGACGGGCAGGCCGGCGGGCAGCACACAGGTGATGCCGGACTTGGCCTTGACGCTGACCTGGTAGTAGCCGCCGGCCTGCGTCATCGGCTTGGCGGACCACTGGAGGTCGTTGGTGCCGCAGCTCTGGCCGTAGCCGGACTTGTCGCCGGTGCCGGAGTCGCCCGCGGACGACGAGGACTTGTCCTCGGCCTTGCCGCCGTTGCCGGCCGTCGACAGGCTGGTCTTCGCGGCGCTGTCATCCTTGTCGCCGTTGTCGCCGTTGTCGCCGTTGCCGCGGTCCTGTGCGGTGCTCGGCGTGCTCGTGGCAGCGGTGGCCGTGGCCGTGGGAGTGCCGGAGGAGGCCGTCCCGGTCTTGTCGGCGGCCTCGGTCGAACCGCCTCCGCAGGCGGTCATGAGCAGTCCGGCGCTCAGGGCGGCGGAGACGGCGAGGGCGGTGCGCAGGCGGCGGTTCATGACGGGTGTTCCTCTCGGTCGGTGAGCGGACCGCAGCGTGTTCCGCGGTTCCGCGTTCTCAACCAGTACGACGGCCCACTTCGCCAACAGGTTCGATCATGGACCCGATCAAGACACCCTCGTCGCGACGCTGTGACAAACGAAGCCCGGTTCCTTCGTACGGCTCGGCACAGCGCGCCCCGCGACGGGGCCTCCCCGTCTTCGCGCTCGTCGCACAGGTCGAGTGGGCGAAGAGTGACGAGAGGGGGGAACGAAGGACACGGGCGATCTGTTCACCGTGCGGGTGACGGCTGGAGCGGGTCTCGGCCTGGTGGCGGGACTGGCCGTGGTGGCGTACCGGCTCGGACCTGACCAGTGCCGGAACTTGACGGGTGCAGACAACGGGCCAGGAGTGCCGCTTACCGCTCCAACGCCGGCACCGGCCAGGGGCAGTCGGGAACTCGGTCGAGCCGGCGAACGGCAGCATGTCCTGGACGGCGTTCATCGGCGAGGGGCTCCCCGCCCTGGCAGCGTCGCCGGCCGGGCGGCAACACGCGACAACCGTCCGCAGAAGCGCAGGTTCCCCGGGCGCCGGGCCGAGCGGGCTCCGACCGCCGGCGGGGTCCGCGGCAGCTTCGCGATCGGGTCGGTGACAGTGGGCGAGGGGCCATGGTCTTGGTGGCAGTCGGTACCTCCAACCGGCGGTCACCGGCCGTGCAGGCGTGACGACCTGATATCCGGACGAGTCTTGGCGAAGGCACTGCGTCCTGCGGTGCAGGGCATCACCGTCTCGCATGTCGGATATGAAGGAGACGGAGGCAGTCGGGTGTTGGCGGAGGGTTTGACGGCACTGGCCGCGGCGGGGGCGCCGCAGTGGTGCAGGCGGCGGGGACCAGTGCCTGGCAAAGTCTCCAGCAGGCCGTCGCCCAGTGGTTCGGGCGCGGCGACGGGGAACGTGAGCGCGTCGAACTGGAACGGCTCGACCGCTGCGCGACCGCACTCGCGGGCGCGCAGGACGGCGGCGAGGCCGAACGGGTGGCGATCGGTCAGCAAAGCGCCTGGCAAGCCCGCTTAGAGCAGGTGCTGGAGAGCCTCGACGACGGTGAGCGCGAGCAGGCCGTACGGGCCCTGCGAGCCCTGCTCGAAGCCCACGCACCGGCGGACGGGGTGTCGGCACCGGGTGGCGGACAGGCCGTAGGCGGCAATGTGTACATCCGAGCAGAAGGAGGGTCCGCGGCGGCGCTGCGGATGCGGGACCTCACTGTCGGAACCCCTCCCCGGCCGGATCGCTCGGCGGCGCTCCTCGCCGCGTTCGCCGCAGACCCCGCCCTGCTGGGGGACGCCCGTGTCACAGCCGCCCGCGCCCTGGCGGAGCTGGACAGACACCGCGCCGAAGGCATCAAGCTCCTCGCCGCGTTCGCCGACGACACGACCTGCAACAGGTGGTACCGGTCAAGCGCTGCGGCTTCCCTGAACGGTCTCGGCCTCTACCGGGTCCGGAAGTGACCCGCGTGAGCAACGCCGGCAGACGGTCGGGAAAGGACGTGCATGCGTCGCCGAATTCCTCCACGAGGGTGTGCGTTCCGGCCACCGTCCGGTTGTGCACCGCGACCGCGGAGCCATTGCCCGGCTGTTCATGGATTTTCGAGCCGTGCGGCGGTTTCCGCATTCCGGCCCGAGCCGGCCCGGCAGGGTGGAAAGCTGACGGCAGACCGGCAGAGGGGTGGTCAATATGCCACCGGCAGGGGAGAGTTCGGCGTACTGACCCTTGTCACGGCCCACGTGGGGCCGTACTTTTGCCGATTGCCACGTGTCCGTCGTGTGAGTGGGGGAACTGAGCCATGGCCGCATCCGGTCGACACCGCCGGTACCAGCCGAGCCGTATCAACCGCGCGTCGCTGACGGTCACGGCCGGCGGAGCCGGGATAGCCCTGCCGCTGGTCGCACCGGCATCGGCGGAGGCGGCGTCGGTGGACGTCTGGGAGAAGGTCGCGGCCTGCGAGTCGACCGACAACTGGAAGATCAACACGGGCAACGGCTATTACGGCGGGCTTCAGTTCAAGCAGTCCACCTGGCAGGCGTACGGCGGTACGGCCTACGCCCCGCGCGCCGACCTGGCGACCAAGGACCAGCAGATCGCCGTCGCGGAGAAGGTGCTCAAGGGGCAGGGGCCGACGGCCTGGCCGCTGTGCTCGGTACAGGCGGGCCTGACCCGCGGCGGCGGCGCGCCGGACATCAGCACGGGGCCGAAGGCGGAAAAGCCCGAGCGGTCCAGGACGGAGGCCAGGAAGGCCTCGGCTCCCAACGCGCCCGAAACGAAGGGCTCGGCGAAGGACAGGACGTACACCGTCGACGACGGTGACACCCTCTCGACCATCGCGGACACCGAGAACGTCAAGGGCGGCTGGGAAGGCCTGTACGCCGCGAACCGCAAGGTCGTCGGCAGCGACCCCGACCTGATCCATCCGGGGCAGCGGCTGGTCCTGCGCGGCGCGCAGAAAGCCGCGCCGGGCACGGGGACGGGAACCGGCAGACGGGCCGAAGCCGAGCGCGCCCCGGCCACCGCACCACCCAAGCGGGACAGCAGGGCCGGCCAGGAGAACAAGGACAGCAAGGTCAGCAGGGCCGGCAGGACATCGGGACTCTCCGCCCCGGTGGACACCGGCCCCAGTACGCCCTACCGCGCGGCCGGTTCCTCCTGGTCCAAGGGCTACCACACCGGGGTCGACTTCCCGGTGCCCACCGGCACCGCCGTGAAGTCCGTCGCTTCCGGCAGGGTCGTCTCGGCCGGCTGGGGCGGTGCGTACGGCTACCAGGTCGTCGTCCAGCACACCGACGGCAAGTACAGCCAGTACGGGCACCTCTCGGCGCTCACCGTGCGCGAGGGCCAGAAGGTGGGCGTCGGCCAGCGCATCGGCCGCTCCGGCTCCACCGGCAACAGCACGGGCCCGCACCTCCACTTCGAGGTGCGTACCGGGCCGGGCTACGGCTCGGACGTCGACCCGCTGGCCTACCTCAGGGCGGGCGGCGTCACCGTCTGAGGCACCTCCCGGGGCCGCGACCGCTGCCTCGGAACACACACCTGCGGCCCTGCGGCCGGCGGGCGCCCGTGCGTCGTGCCGGTGCGCCCCCCGAGCCGCTCCGTCGTCAGCAGTATCAGCCCGCCCGCCGCGACGACCCCGCAGCCCAGCGCCAGGGCGGTGCCGGTCGCGCCGTACCTGAAGTGCTCGCCGAAGAGCGTGATGCCCACCGCGGCCGAGACCACCGGGTTGACCACGGTGACCGTGGCGAGCGGGGCGGCCAGCCCGGCGCCCCGATAGGCGGCCTGGGAGAGCAGCATGCCCGCGGTCGCGAGCCCCGCGACGGCCAGCAGGCTCGGCAGCAGTCCGCCCAGTCCGTCCAGTCCGTCCCACGCCGTCCAGTCGACGGCCACCGTCTTGGTGAACACCGAGGCGATACCGAACGCGGTGCCCGCCGCCGTCGCCAGCAGGATGCTGCGCACGACCGCACGGTGCACCCGCTGCGCGACGAGGAACACCACCGCCACCCCGCCGAACGTCACCAGCGCCGTCATCAGCCGCTCGCCGCCGTCCAGCGACTGCGCGTCGGCCGTGCCGGTCAGCGACAGGAGCCCCGCCAGACCGGCCGACGCCATGATCGCGCCGCGCCAGGCGACGCGCCCGCCCTGCGCCCCACGAACACGGCCGCCATCGGCAGCGCGAAGACGATGGTCAGCGCGCCCAGCGGCTGGACCAGACTCAGCGGCCCGTACGCCAGTGCCCCCACGTGCAGCAGCGCGCCGAGGCGTTGAGCGCCACGGCGCCCACCACCCGCCGTGGCGCAGCGGGGCGTACGGACGGGCCGGGGCCGTGGACGCGACGCGTTCCTGGACAATGGCCCCTGCCGCATAGGCGACAGCGGAGACCAGTGCCAGGAGCACGGACAGCGCGAGAGCACTCATGGACTCCACGATCTCTTCCCGGAGCGCTCGTGTCGTCGTCCTTGAGCAGGCATTCGTACGTACTGCTCACGTAGTACGGGCGTACGCCCAAGGTCCTCCTCCCGGGGGTGTCCGGCATGCCACGGGTGGAAGCCGTCCGTCCGTACGAACACACAGGAGCGGGGACATGGATCTTGCGGAAGTGGCGTCGGTGGGCGGGTTCTTCGCGCTGCGCACCCGGGCACCGGACGGCGGCGGCCACGTCCCGCTCGCGCGGATCTACGCGGGCGAGGCGGCCCCGCTGACGTTCCGCGTCGACAAGGTCGCCGCGCGGCTGCGCGCCCCCGAGCGCAGAGTCGCCGCCTCGATCGCGCACCTCGGCCTCGCCGCCCGGCTGTGGTCGCTCGCCCTGGGCCCGGCCGCGCTGTACGGCGAGTTCCCCGACCTCCCGCCGGACGCACTGCGGTGGGACGCGGCCTGTCGTCGCCGGACGACCTGTGGCTGGCAAAGCCGCCGCGCATGCTGCCCGCCACCGCCGACCGCATCCGCGAGGTGGTCCAGTACGGACATCTCGTACCGCTCGCGGACGCGCTGCGCCGGGGCGGCCGCATCTCGTCCCCGCTGCTGTGGGGCAACGCGGGATCGGCGCTGGCCGGTGCCGCCCGCGAACTCCACGCCTGGGCGCGGAAGAACGGGCGTCCCGAGGTGGGGGAGCGGGCCCTGGCACTGACCGCCGAGCTCTTCCGCCACCCAGGCCTGCGGACCACCGGCGTCCTGTCCCGGGGCGACGCGTCCTTCCGCCGCCGCAGCTGCTGCCTCTACTACCGCTGCCCGTCCGGCGGCCTGTGCGGCGACTGCGTGTTCGACCGCCCGCCGAGGCGGTCTTCCGCACAGCCCGTTTCTGAGTGACCATCGGGGGAATCCGAGTGACCATCGGGGAAGACGACGACGGGGGGCCGCGGTGAAGGTGGGGCTGCTCACCCGTGAGTATCCGCCGGACGTCTACGGCGGAGCCGGGGTCCATGTCGAGTTCCTGGCCCGCGAGTTACGGTCCCTCGTCGACGTGGAGGTGCACTGCTGGGGCACAAGCACCGGCACAGGTACAGGCACCGGCACCGCGGAAGACGACGGCGTACTGCGCCACCGCCCCGACCCCGCCCTGGAGCGTGCGAACGACGCCCTGCGCACCTTCTCCGTCGACCTGTCGATGGCGGCGGCCCTGGAAGGGTGCGACCTGCTCCACTCCCACACCTGGTACGCCAACCTCGCGGGCCACTTCGGGAAGCTGCTGCACGGCATCCCGCACGTCATGACCGCGCACTCGCTGGAGCCCCTGCGCCCCTGGAAGGCCGAGCAGCTGGGCGGCGGCTACGCCCTGTCCGGCTGGGCCGAGCGCACCGCGATCGAGTCGGCCGACGCCGTCGTCGCCGTCTCGCACGGCATGCGCGCCGACATCCTCCGCAGCTATCCGGCGCTCGACCCGGCCCGCGTACGGGTCGTGCACAACGGCATCGACACCTCGCTCTACCGGCCCGACCCCGCCACGGACGTACTGCGGCGCACCGGGATCGACCAGCAGCGCCCGTACGCCCTCTTCGTCGGCCGCATCACCCGGCAGAAGGGCGTCCCGCACCTGCTGCGCGCGGCCCGGCTCCTGGATCCGTCGACACAGCTCGTCCTGTGCGCAGGAGCCCCCGACACCCCGGAGATCGAGCGGGAGTTCCGCGAACTCGTCGACGAGCTGCGCCGCACCCGCGACGGCGTGCACTGGATCCCCGAGATGCTGCCGCGTCCGGACGTGGTCCAACTCCTCACCCATGCAGCCGTGTTCGTCTGTCCCTCGGTGTACGAGCCGCTGGGCATCGTCAACCTGGAGGCGATGGCGTGCGGCACACCCGTCGTCGCCTCGGCGGTCGGCGGCATTCCCGAGGTCGTCGAGGACGGCGGCACCGGGCTGCTCGTCCCGTACGCGGAGCCGGACCCCGAGGCCTTCGAGGCGGGCCTGGCCGACGGCATCAACCGGCTGACCGGCGAGCGGCGGACAGCCCTGCGGATGGGTGAGGAGGGCCGCCGGCGGCCGTGCGGGAGTTCGGCTGGGACGCCGTCGCCCGTCGCACGGCCGAGGTGTACGAGGAGATTCTCAAGTCCGGATAGCGGCGAGCAGGAGGCGGCAGATGCGTGGTGGACCTTCGGTGCTCGGGATCGTACTGGCGGGCGGGGAGGGCAAGCGGCTGATGCCGCTGACCGCCGACCGGGCCAAACCGGCGGTGACGTTCGGCGGCACGTACCGGCTCGTCGACTTCGTCCTGTCGAACCTGGTGAACGGCGACATCCTGCGCAACTGCGTCCTGACGCAGTACAAGTCGCACTCGCTGGACCGCCATGTGACCACCACCTGGCGGATGTCCAGCCTCCTCGGCAACTACGTCACCCCGGTCCCCGCCCAGCAGCGGCTCGGTCCGCGCTGGTACCTGGGGAGCGCCGACGCGATCCTCCAGTCGCTCAACCTCGTGCACGACGAACAGCCCGACTACATCGCGGTGTTCGGGGCCGACCACGTGTACCGCATGGACCCCCGGCAGATGCTGCAGCACCACATCGAGAGCGGCGCGGGCGTCACCGTCGCCGGGATCCGCGTACCGCGCGGCCAGGCGTCGTCCTTCGGCGTCATCACACCCGCGTCCGACGGGACCAGGATCGAACGGTTCCTGGAGAAGCCCGCCGACCCGCCCGGCCTGCCGGGCGACCCGGGCCGTGTCTTCGCTTCCATGGGCAACTACATGTTCACCGCCAAGGTGCTCGTCGACGCCCTGCACCGGGACGCCGAGGACGAGAATTCGGTGCACGACATGGGCGGCTCCATCGTGCCCATGCTCACCGAGCGCGGCGTGGCCCAGGTGTACGACTTCGACGACAACCACGTTCCCGGGGAGACGCCGCACGAGCACGGCTACTGGCGTGACGTCGGCACCCTCGACACGTACTACGACGCCCACATGGACCTCATCTCGGAGCAGCCGCAGTTCAGCCTGCACAACCGCCGCTGGCCCGTCTACACCCACCCCGGCCAGCTGCCGCCCGCCCGCTTCGTGGCCGGCGGCATAGCGGGCGAGTCGATCGTCAGCGCGGGGTGCCTCATCCGCGGCCAGGTCACCCGCTCCGTGCTGTCGCCGGGCGTGGTGGTGGAGGAGGGCGCCGTGGTGCAGGGCTCCGTGCTGCACGACAACGTCCGCGTGGGCCGGGGAGCGGTCGTCAGGGGCGCGATACTCGACAAGAACGTCGACGTGCCGCCCGGGGCGACGATCGGCGTCAACCCCGAGCGTGACCAGCAGCTCTACACCGTCTCCAGGAACGGCGTCATCGCGCTCGGCAAGGGACAGGTGGTGTCGTAGCCGGACCGGCCGCTCCCTCTGCGCCCCTCCCCTCTGCTCCTTTTCGCTCCTACCCCCCCAGTGTGTGAGATACGTCGCTGCGCGCCCTCTGCGGGGGCGGAGGGTTTGGCGCCGGGCACCGCGCTTACGTAAAGTTCGGATTTTGTACTTCCCAGCACGAGCGACACGAGGACAGCAGCGGCGATGACGGTGACAGAGGACAGTCCGGCGGCGTTCGGCGACACCCCGGACGGGGACCAGGACAGCCCGGTGTTCGGCCCCGGCATCGACCCGGACCGTATGGCCGTCTGTCTGAGCGTGCTCGACGAGCTCGACAAGCTGGACGTCGACCACCCCGACGCCATCGCGGTACGCCGCGCCACCGCCGGCATCTACCGGACCGTGAAGCAGCGCCGCCGCCAGGAGCGCCGCGCCGCCAAGACCGCCCACGACCGGGCCGTCACCCACGCCACCGCCACCGGCTCCGCCGAGCGCATCGACGACGAGACGCAGGGTCTCCTGCCGTCCTCCTCGGCCACCGCCGAGATCGCGGGCATACTCCAACGCCCCCGGTCCTGCTACATCTGCAAGACCCGGTACGTCGAGGTCGACGCCTTCTACCACCAGCTGTGCCAGAAGTGCGCCGCCGAGAACCGCGCCCGCCGCGACGCCCGCACCGACCTGACCGGGCGGCGCGCCCTGCTCACCGGCGGCCGCGCCAAGATCGGCATGTACATCGCGCTGCGGCTGCTGCGCGACGGCGCGCACACCACCATCACCACGCGTTTCCCCAACGACGCGATCCGCCGCTTCAAGGCGATGCCGGACAGCGACGAGTGGATCCACCGCCTCAAGATCGTCGGCATCGACCTGCGCGACCCGGCCCAGGTCGTGGCGCTCGCCGACTCGGTCGTCGGCCGAGGGCCCGCTCGACATCCTGATCAACAACGCCGCGCAGACGGTACGCCGCTCCCCGCGCGCGTACAGCGAGCTGATCGGCGCCGAGTCCGCCCCGCTGCCCGCCGGTGAGCTGCCCGCCTCCCAGGTCATCGGCGCCTTCGGCTCCGGTGCCCAGCTCTCCCTGCCCACGGCCCGCCCCGAGGGCTCACGGCCCAGCAGGTCACCGACCTGGCACTGGTCACGGGCTCGACGTCCCTCGCCCGGATCGAGGCGGGCACGGCGATCGACGCAGGCGGGCTCGTACCCGACCTGGACGACACCAACAGCTGGATCCAGACAGTTTCCGAGGTCGACCCGGTCGAGCTGCTCGAAGTGCAGCTGTGCAACTCGACGGCGCCGTTCATCCTGATCAGCCGGCTGCGTCCGGCGATGGCCGCGTCCGCCGCCCGGCGCAAGTACGTCGTGAACGTCTCCGCGATGGAGGGCGTCTTCAGCCGCGGCTACAAGGGCGCCGGCCACCCGCACACCAACATGGCCAAGGCCGCGCTGAACATGCTCACCCGCACCAGCGCCCAGGAGATGCTGGAGGCCGACGGCATCCTGATGACCGCCGTCGACACCGGCTGGATCACCGACGAGCGCCCGCACCCGGACAAGATGCGGCTCGCCCAGGAGGGCTTCCACGCCCCGCTCGACCTGATCGACGGCGCGGCCCGCGTCTACGACCCGATCGTACGCCGGCGAGGACGGCGAGACCTCTTCGGCGTCTTCCTCAAGGACTACGCCCCCGCCAACTGGTAGGAAGCGGGCAGCGGCCCGGTGCCCGGAGGTCCGGTGGGTGACGGCGCGTCATGTGCGCCCTCGCCCGCCGGACTTCTGCGTCGGGGCCGCTTTCTCCGGTACCGGCCGCCGGCCCCCGGCCGCCCCGGCCGCCCGTGCGGCGGGGGCGACAGGCCGAAAGGTGACGGAATCCATCGAGCGGAAGCGCGCTCATATGGGTACTCTGTTGGTCACGGACAGCCCCACCAAGGCCACTCCAGTATGAGTAACCGGCGCCACCGCGACCGAACTGCCCCAACTTTCCTGACCCGTCGGGCGTCCGGTCGTCACCGGTAGCCGCCCGGCCGAGGCCGTGGCACTACGTCCGACGGGTTACGCGACACAAAGGAGTGCGCGGTGACACCAGAGATGACAAAGCAGGAAAAACGTCTGCACGAACGTGGCGAAGGGACCGGTCAGGCCCGACGCCGCCGGCCCGACGAACTCGGCAGCCTCGAAGTGTGGTCCCGGTCGGCCCCGATCAGGCTGGCGGGGTACGAAGAGGACCTGGCGGAGCCGCACATCCTCCCGGGAATCGACTGAGCGGGACGCCGTCCCCCTGCCGGGCCGAAGCCGGCCCGGCAGGGGGACGGCGGCTGTCGGCGCGCGGGCCCCGTACCGGCGACGTACGCCGGCACCTCGTCGGCCGGCTGTCGTGAGGGCAGCTCGCCGTCGTGCGCGTCTTTCCGCTCCCGAAGGCGCCGTTCACCCAGATGATCACGTGTTTCCCCTCTGCTCTGCCTGCTCCGCGCCGGCCGGGTCGCTCAGCGCGGGCGGGCCGGCGGCCGGGGGCTCGACTTCGAGGAAGCGCCGCCGTCGCGGCCCCCGGTACAGCAGGGCCGTCCAGCCCAGGCGGCCGAGCTCGGCGGCGCACCCGGTCAGCGCCTCCTGCTCCTCCTGGGCGGCGCCACTGCCCGGCGGGCCGAGCCATTCCACCCGGGCCGTCCCCGGACGCTCGCCGGGACCGACGCGGTAGCCGGTCGCGGTGCGCGCACCGCCTTCGCCGACGGCGGAGGGGGCGATGCCCGCCGCCTCCAGGGCCAGGGCCACCGACCGCACGGCCTGATTGACCTCCCAGACGGCGGGGACGGCCTCGGGATCGTCGGTCTCGGTGTTCGTCAGGCGCCTGATCTGCATCAGTCCCTCGAACGCGACCCGCACCTCGGCGGCCCGTCGCCCGTCCGGCGCGGCCGGTGCGGGCCCGTCACCGGTGGCCGCGTCGAACGCTCCCGCCGTCATCGTCCCCCCCGCTGTCCAGCATTCCGGACGGCCGATTCTGTCAGGGCGAGGCTCTGCGGGCGAGGGCCGTCGGCGACCGGAAGTCGCGTACGAGCGTGCGGTGCCACCAGGCGTGCGTGGCCCGCAGTTCGCGCCAGGTGGTGAAGCGGTAGCGGTAGACACGGGCCCGGACGTGGGTGGGCGGGCGTCGGGGAAGGGATTGACGCGCAGCAGCCGCAGCGATCGCCGGGTCGCCCGTGAGCAGCCGCTCGACGAACGGGTCGAACCAGACACGCGCGTAGGCGGGGGAGAGCGCCGCGAACCACATCATCCAGTCGAGGCGCAGGTGGTACGGCGCGAACTGGCGCGGCAGTCTGCGCGGATCGCCGGGCTTGCCCTTGAACTCGTACGCGCGCCACACCGTGCCCCGGTGCACCACGGGTTCGTCCGTCCCCTCGACGACGATCTCCTGGCGGACGCGGCTGATGCTCCCGAACGCGCCGTACGCGTTGACCAGGTGGAGCGGGTCGTACGAGCGGTTCATCGCCTGGCGCCGTGAGAACAGGTTGCGTGCGGGCCGGTAGCTGAGGGCCAGCAGCAGCGCGGTGACGGCGACGACCAGCACCTCGTACCAGAGCGGGGGAGCGGGCAGGGCGGGCGCGGTGACCCAGGGCGAGAAGTCGATCACCGACAGCGCGAGGACGATCGTCAGCCAGTTCAGCCAGGCGAAATTGCCGGAGAGCACCAGCCACAGCTGGGTCAGGATCATCACGCCGGCCGCCGCGCCCGCGACCGGCTGCGGGGTGAAGAGCAGCACGGGAACCAGGAGCTGGGTCACGTGGTTGGCCGCCACCTCCACCCGGTGCAGCGGCTTCGGGAGGTGGTGGAAGAACCAGCTCAGCGGGCCCGGCATCGGCTGCGTCTCGTGGTGGAAGTCCAGGCAGGTCAGCTTCCGCCAGCACAGGTCGCCGCGGAGTTTGATCAGCCCGGCGCCGAACTCCACCCGGAAGAGCACCCAGCGCAGCAGCCACAGCACCAGCACGGGCGGGGCGGTGCGCTCGTTGCCGAGGAAGACCGCGAGGAAACCGGCCTCCAGGAGCAGGGACTCCCAGCCGAAGCCGTACCAGATCTGCCCGACGTTGACGATCGACAGGTACAGCACCCACAGCGCCGCCCACATCAGCATCGCGGTCCACAGCGGCAACCGGTCGGCGGCGCCCGCGGCCAGCGCCGGCCGCGAGCGCGGCGGCCGCCCAGGCGCACCCCGCGAAGAAGCGGTCCGAGTAGTGGAGCCGGAAGAGGGTGGGCGAGTGACGCCACGGCACGCGCCGCAGGTACGCGGGCACCGGCAGCATGCCCCGGGAGCCGATCAGCGCACGGAACTGCAGCGCCGCCGCGAGGAAGGCGACCAGGTAGACGGCGGCCAGAGCCCGCTGGAAGACCAGCCGGCTCAGCCAGTAGTCAGGTGCGGTGAACCACTCCATCGCACCCATTATCGGCGCGGGCGTGCCCCGGTGGCGATCCGCCGGAGGGTCCTGCCGAGGTGGCGGGCGTACCAGAGCTGGCAGACGGGCACGACGGGTCCGGCGAGCCGGGTGTACCAGCGGGCCGGGCGGCTGAAGGCGGTGACGGCGAACCACACGGTCCCGTCGTCCGCCAGCTCCACGACGAACGACTCCTCGCCGCACTCCGGGTGCCGGCCGGTCGTGCCGTACGCGAAACCGGTCCTGTCCTTCTCGTACGCCGTCCAGACCACCTCGCACGGCGCGGCCACCCGCAGCGGTCCGGCGCGAGCGCGCACTCGACGGCGCGCCGGCTCGGCCCGCGCCGCGTCCGTCCGTACCCGTACGCCCGACTTCCGGTGCAGCCGCCAGGTGGTCACCGCGGCGCCCGCCGCGTCGAAGGCGGCGCGGCCCGTGCCGACGGGGACGCGGTGGCGGAGATGGTGGTAGCCGGGGGGCAGGGCGTCCTGCCGGGTGGCGCCGACCTCGGGGTAGGTGAAGGTGCTCATGCGGTGGTCTCCCCATTGAGTCGTTCGAGATTGAGTCGTTCGAGTCGTTCGATTCGTCGCCAGGCCAGCACCGCGCAGAGCGCGAAGCCCAGCGCGTTGCCGAGGCCGTGGGTGGCGGCCATCCAGGTCAGGCTGGGGTGCGGGATGCCGGTCGCCTCGCCGAGCGCCCAGCTGAGGGCGAGCAGCATCGTCGCGACCAGGACGGCGGCCGAGACGGCGAGCAGGGCGCGGGTCGTCCGGTCCTGCCGGTCGTCGCGTACGTCCTGCCAGGTCAGCAGCGCCACCGTCCACATGCCGGCGGTGAGCACGAGGGCTCCGGCGAGCTCCGCCCAGTCGTCGACGAAGTACCCGGCGAGGACCAGCAGCGTGCCGAGCCGGCACGCTCAGTGCCGCGAACCGGCCGGCGGGCCGCTGGGTGGCGGCCCGGCAGACGAGCCCCGCCACCAGTGCGGCGGCGAAGCCGGCGAAGTGGAAGTGCGGACGGTGAGCGCACAGGATTTCGAGGTCGAAGCCGAAGCGCTCGTGTCCGCCGCGCTCGGCGACCAGCGCGAGCCCGGCGACCGAGGGCGCCACGAGCGCGGTGAGCACGGCGACCTCGGCCGGGGCGAGGGAGCGCGTGCGCAGGAGCGCGCCGGGGGCGTGCAGCGCGAGGGCGAGCGTGCCGAGGGCGTACACCGCGGGCGAGCGCGGCGCGGTTCCGCCGCGCGGCAGCCACAGGGCGACGGCCCCGGGCGCCGCGAGCAGCGGCCACAGCCGCCGGATGCGGTGGAGTGCGGGCGAGCCGACGAGACGCAGCCCCAGGGGGACGACGACCAGCATGCCGAGCATCACGATCAGGCCGACCAGCACGGACATCGCGGAACCCCCAGATTTGAACATGTTCAATCCACTTCTCGGAGTGACCGTACGGCAGTTTTTGAACACGTTCAAGCCTCAGGGTCCGGCTCGCACCGCCCCAGTGGCCGGGCGCACACTTGAGAGGAAGCCCGTCGAGCCTTCGAGCCGTGGAGCCCCCTCCGGCCCGGACGGAAGGAGACACTCATGCACCCCGTGGCTCTGGCCGGTGCGGCAGCCGGCCGTCTCGCGCACTACGCCGTCTCCGGAGTGGTCGGTGGCCTGATCGTCCGGGGAGCCTCGAAGCGCCTTCCCGACGCGAAACCCGTCGCTCGCAAAGCCGTGATCGGTGGCATCGCGAACGGCATCGTCGCCGGGCGGTGGGTCGCCTCGGCCGCCGAAGAGGCCCGCCTCAAGGCGGGGGACATGCTCGCGGAGGCCCGGACCAGCCTGGGCGAGGAGGTGCCGCCGCCCTCCGCGGTCCGCGTCGAGGACCACGATCACGGACACGAGCACTGATCATGACCGGCGTGGTCGTGTGCTCCGTCGCCGCGGGCCGGGCGCGGCTGACCGTTCCCTGGGTACGGGCCCGCCCCGGCAGCGCGGGACTGGCCGACGAACGCCTGACCGGCATCGAGGGGTTCCGCGCGCTGCGGATCTTCCCGCGTACCGGCAGCGTCGTGATCTGGGTGGCGCCCGACCGGCTGGACGTGGACCGCCTGGTGGCCGCGCTCGAAGAACCTCCGCCCGCTTCCGCGCCGGCCGCGCCCACCCGCTGCGGCCCCGACTCCTCCACCGGCGAAGTCGCCCGGCTGGTGGTCGGGGGCGCGGTCCTCGCGCTCGTGGCGCTGCGCCGCCTGCTGCGCCGGCCACGCCTGGCCCTCGGCTCCTCCGGCCTCCTCGGCGCGGTCACGGTCTTCACCGGTCTGCCCTTCTTCCGGGGAGCCCTGCGCGCGCTGCGCGGCCGGAGTTCTCCGGGGACGGACACCCTGGTCACCGCGGCGACGGTCATCTCGCTGGTGCTGCGCGAGAACGTCGTGGCCCTCACCGTGCTGTGGCTGCTGAACATCGGCGAGTTCCTCCAGACCCTGACCCTGCGCCGCACCCGGCGCGCCATCGAGGAACTGCTCACCATCGGTGAGGAGCGCGTCTGGCTCGTACGCGACGGGACCGAGACCGAGGTGGCGATCGAGGACGTCGAGCCGCAGGACGTGGTCGCCGTGTACGAGCACCACCGGATCCCGGTCGACGGACACGCGGTGTCCGGCGAGGCCCTGGTGGACCAGGCGGCGGTCACCGGTGAGGCCCTGCCGGTCTACGCCCGGGCCGGCTCCCATGTCTACGCGGGCACCGTCGTCACGTCCGGATCGCTCCAGGTCCGGGCCACCTCGGTCGGCCGGGACACCACCGTGGGCCGGATCATCGGCCGGGTCGAGGAGGCCCAGGCGGACCGGGCGCCGATCCAGACCGTGGCCACCCGCTTCACCCAGCGCTTCGTCCCCGTCTCCTTCGCGCTGGCCGCGCTGACCTATCTCCTCACGCGCGACGCGAGACGCGCGATGACCATGCTGCTGATCGCCTGCCCGTGCGCGGCGGGACTGGCCACCCCCACCGCCATCAGCGCCGCCATCGGCAACGGAGCGCGCCGCGGCACCCTCATCAAGGGCGGAACCCACCTGGAGGGTGTCGGACGGGTCACGGCCGTCGTGTTCGACAAGACCGGCACCCTGACCTTCGGGCGGCCCCTGGTCACCAGCGTGGTCACCCTCGGCGACAGGTTCACCGCCGACCAGGTGCTGAGCCTGGCCGCGTCCGGGGAACTGCACGCCCGGCATCCGCTCGCCCAGGCCATCGTCGCCCGTACCGAGGAACAGCACCTGCACGTTCCCATCCACCAGGCGTGCGAGGTGGTCCTCGGCATGGGCATGCGCGCCGAACTGGACGGTACGCGCCTGCTGGTCGGCAGCCCGGCCCTGCTGCGCCGCCACGGCGTCGAGCTGACGGAGGAGGCCCGGGACTGGACGCAGCGACTGCGTGGCGGGGGCGAGACCGTCATCTGCCTGGCGCGCGACGAGGACCTGATCGGCATGCTGGGGGTCTCCGACGCCGTACGGGCGGGGGCCGGGACCGTCGTCGGGCAGCTGAGGGACCTCGGTGTCTCCCGCCTCGTGCTGCTCACCGGCGACGCGCCGGAGACCGCGCAGGTCGTCGCCGACGCGCTCGGCATCACCGAGGTGCACGCCCACGCGCTTCCGGAGGGCAAGCTCCAGCTGATCCGGGACCTCCAGGCCGAGGGCCACACGGTGGCGATGGTCGGCGACGGCACCAATGACGCCCCGGCCCTCGCCCTGGCCGACATCGGGATCACCATGGGGGAGCACTCCTCGCACGTGGCGCTGGAGACCGCCGACATCGCTCTCGCCGGCAACGACCTGCGCCAGGTCGCCGCCGTCGTCGAACTCAGCCGCCACACCCTGCGCGTCGTACGCCAGAACTACGGCCTGGCCATCGGCGTCAACCTGCTCGGCCTCCTCGCCGGCGCCGGGGGATCGATGAACCCCGTGCTCGCGGCCCTGCTGCACAACACCAGCAGCATCGCGGTGGTCGGGAACTCGGCCCGGCTCGTCAACCACACCCCGCACCTGCCGCGGGAGTCCGACGGAGTGCTGAAGGCCGCGCCGCTGGAGGACCGCCGGGTGCACTGAGCGCGGGGGCCGGGGCGGCCGGAGCGGATTCGGCGGGCGCTCCCGGCCGCTCGGAGGCCCGCCGTCCCGCATGCGCGCGCCCCGGGCTGCGCCTAGCGTTGGGCGCATGGACGCGGGCGCAGGGGGTGGTGGGGAGGCGGGGTCGTGCTGCTGCCAGGAGCGGGAATCCGGTGTGACGTGCTGCTTCTTCGAGGCGTACGGGCTCGCGCTCGGCCTGGGCGGATTCGACTGGGACCTCGACAACGGACTCATGCGCATGGACGATTCGGCTCTCGCCGTGTTCGACCTGCGTCCCGGCGAGTACTCCGGCCGCCCGGAGGAGCTCTCGGCGCGCGTGCCGCCCACCGAGGCGGCCCGCCTCGACGCCCACGTCTCCCAGGCGCTGAAGAACGGCAGCGCCACGTACGGCGCCTACTTCCGCATCCGCTGCCGTGACGGGAGCCTGCGCTGGACCCACACCCAGGGCTGCGTGCGCCGCGACGCCACCGGCAGGCCGCGCCGCATCATCGGCGTGGTCCGCGACGCCACCCAGGAACTCGCCGACTCCACCGACCGGCTCGAACACGACGCGGAGAGGCGCCGCAAGACCAGCCTGGTCCAGGGCACCACGGCCGCCCTGGCCCACGCGCGCACCGTGAAGGACGTCATCGACGTACTCAACGACTCCCAGGGACTGGAGAACCTCGGGGCGGCCAGCCTGGTGATGGGGCTCGTCGAGGCGGGCCGCATCCACCTCGTCGCCGACGGCCCGGACGGCTCCTTCGTGCCCGGCACCCGCTACACCCGCGTCGACGAGCAGTACCCGATGAGCGAGGTGGTCCGTACCCTCGCGCCCCGCTTCATCGAGTCGCCGGAGGAGTTCGCCACCTCCTACCCCGCCCTGTGGCCGTACATCAGGGGCCTCGGCATCACCTCCGCCGCCTATCTGCCGCTGATCGCCCAGGCCCGTCCGGTCGGCGCGCTCGGCCTGCTCTACAGCGACCGGATCGGGTTCACCTCCGACGAACGCAACGTCCTGATCGCGCTGGGCAGCAGCATCGCGCAGAGCCTCCAGCGGGCCATGCTCTTCGAGCAGGACAAGGACCTGGCCGAAGGTCTGCAGCAGGCCATGCTGCCGCGCCGCATCCCCTCCGTGCCCGGCGCCCAGATCGCGGTCCGCTACCGTTCGGCCCGCCTCGGCCGCGACGTCGGCGGCGACTGGTACGACGTGATCCCGCTGCCGAACGGACGCGTCGGCGCGGTCATCGGCGACGTACAGGGCCATGACACCCACGCCGCCGCCGTCATGGGGCAGCTGCGCATCGTGCTGCGCGCGTACGCCGCCGAGGGGCACACCCCCGCGACGGTGATGGCCCGCGCCTCCGTCTTCCTCGACGAGCTGGACACCGACCGCTTCGCCACCTGTACGTACGCCGAGACCGACCTGACCACTGGAGTGGTGCAGGTCGTCCGGGCCGGGCACCTCGACCCGCTGCTGCGCCACGCCGACGGCGCGTGCCGCAGGCTGCCCGTCGCCGGCGGCATGCCGCTCGGCCTCTCCGCGGAGTTCGGGCAGCTCGAATACCCGGTCACCACCGTCGAACTGGACCCGGGGCAGACCCTGGTGCTGTGCACCGACGGTCTCGTGGAGCTGCCGGGCACGGACCTCGACGACGGCATGCAGATGCTGTCCGCCCTGGTCCGCACCGGCCCCCACGACCTCCAGGAGCTGGCCGACACGCTGTGCGAAGTGGTCGACGAACGGGGCGGCGAGGACGATGTGGCACTGCTGCTCCTGCGCCGCAGGGGCGTCGACACACCGCAGACGGGCGGACGCCTCCAGCAGCACGTCGCGCAGAACGACCCCGAGGCCCTCAGTTCGGCGCGGCACATGATCCGTGCGGCGGTACGGGCCTGGGGCGCCCGGGAGCGTTCGGACGAGATCGAGCTGGCCGCCGACGAGCTGATGACCAACGCGCTGCTGCACACCGACGGCGGGGCCGTCGTCACCGCCCGGGTGCTGGCCGGGGCGCAGCGCAGGCTGCGGATCGAGGTGGAGGACCGCTCCAGCGCGCTGCCGCGCGCCGCGAGGCGGGCGCGGCGGGTGTGTCGGGGAGGGGACTGATGCTGGTCGACCGGCTGGCGGACGTGTGGGGCGTGGAGTCGCGGGGGAGCGGCAAGTGCGTCTGGTGCGAATTTGTCGTGCCCGACCGGCTGTGAGCGCTCCTGACCGTACCGTTCGGTAACGTTACGTGGTCAAGTAATACTTGACCGTAACCGATCGTTCGGGATTGACTGCGCTCCCCTACCTGCCTCCGATGACGTGAGGGCTACTTGAGCACCGAGCTTCTGGCACCTCTTGACCTGGCGTTCTGGCACCTCGAATCCACCGAACACCCCATGCACCTCGGCGCGCTCGCCCTCTTCGAGGGCGACGGCGACGACGCCGGTTCCGTCGTGAAACTGCTCGCCGAGCGCGCCGCCGCGATCCCCCGGCTGAGAATGCGCGTACGCGGCGTCCTGCTGCCCATCGGCGGCGCGGCCTGGTCCACGGCCAAGGACTTCGACGTACGCCGGCACGTCCGGCACGTCCGGCTGCCCGACGGCGACTTCGCGGCCCGCGCCACCCACCTCGCCGGCGAGCTGATGGCGCAGGCCGCTCGAACGCGGACTGCCGCCCTGGGAGATGTACGTCCTGACCGGCGCGGAGCCCGGTGCGTTCGCCGTACTCGTGAAGCTGCGCCACGCCCTGGCCGACGGGATGCGCGCCGTCGCCATCGGCGCCGGCATCTTCGACCAGATCGCGGGAGCGGGCGCGGCGGGCGCCCGGCGGGAGCGCAGCGTGCCGCCCCGGTCGTGGCTGCCCGGCCCGCACCAGGTCGTCGGCTTCGCCCGCGACCGCCTGGAGGAGGTGGGCCGCCGTCGGCATCGGCGGCGACCCTGATGCGGGCCAGCAGGTTCGACCTGTGGGGCGACAGCGCCTTCGCGGCGGGCTCCAGCGGCACGCGCCGGCTCGGCACCGCCGTGCTGGGGCTCGACGACGTACTGAAGATCCGCCGGGTGGCGGGCGGCACGGCGAACGACGTGCTGCTCGCCGTCGTCGGCGGCGGCCCTGCGCCGCTGGATGCTGGAGCGCGGCGAACCGCTGCCCGGCACGGACCCGCGCGCCCTGGTGCCGGTATCGCGGCGGCGCCCGGGCAGCCCCGCGGCCTCCGGCAACAGACTCTCGGCGTACCTCCTCGGCCTGCCCGTCTCCGAGCCGGACGCCTGGACGCGGCTCACGGCGGTGCGCCGGGCCATGGACCGGAACAAGGCCGAAGGGCCGGGACGCGGCGCCGGAGCGGTCGCCGTGCTAGCCGACCACCTCCCGCCGCTCGCCCACCGGTTCGGCGCCCCGATCGCGGGCAGCGCGGCCCGGATGCTCTTCGACGTACTCGTCACGAGCGTGCCGCTGCCCCGCTCCACGCTCTCGCTGGGCGGCAGCCCGCTGCGCGCGATCTACCCGATGGCGCCGCTGGCCCGCGGCCAGTCCCTGGCCGTCGCCCTTTCGACGTACGGAGGCCGGGTGCACGTCGGTCTCGTCGCGGACGCCAAGGCGGTGCCCGACCTGGACCGGCTGGCCGGGAGCATGACCGACGAGCTGGCGGCCCTCCTGCGGGCCGCCACGGGCTGAGGCGCGCCGCCGGCGGGGAGCCGGTTCACACCTCGACCGCGACCAGGCGGTTCCCGGCCAGGGTGCGGACCTCGAAGCGGTCGATCTCGTCCTCGCGCAGCGCAGCGCCGCCCCGCGTGCGCAGCGGCTCCTCGTGTCCCTCGACGCCCGGGATCCCGTAACCGCCCGCGGGCACGGCCCAGGTGGTGACCGTCTGCTCCTCGCCGTCCTTGCCGACGCCGACCAGTGGCGCAGGCCAGCGGCCCCTGGACCCGGGCCAGTTCGAGGCCGACCCCCGTCCCCCAGCCCCGCTCCCGAAGCGCCACGGACGCCGAGACCCCGGAGGCCGGGTCGGTGGCGGCGTACCGCCGGACCGCGCCGCCACCGCCGCCTGTGCCCTGCGCCTGGAGCCCACCGCCGCCACGGGCCCGGCGACGATCAGCGCGCCGCCGCGGCGGCCAGCCGCACGCGC
>RHMC01000149.1 GCA_003719395.1 Streptomyces altiplanensis | reverse complement strand
CGACCGCGTCGAACAACTCGGACATGGAGCACCTCCTGACCAACACCCTACCCCACGAAACGTACGTTTCGAGTACGAATTGCGTACGTTTCGCGTGCGTGGTCCGTACGAGTGCCTCCGAGAGGACAAGGGCCATCTTCCGGATTACGCCGTTCCGGAACGGCCGGAAAAGACCGTGTCCCCCGAAGCACCCAGAGCGATACGGGCGGCCATCCGCCAGGAGTAACGAGGAAGTCACGCGTGGTGAAAACAGTCGTTCGACGAGGCGATGACGGAACTGAGGTGGATACGTGAGCAACTCGAGAGCGCAGAGACCCCAGCAGACCGACTCTCTGCGCGCCACAGCGAGCCTGCGTCCCGCTGTCCCCGGGGCGCGGATGCGGCAGGAGCATCCTGTCGGGGCGGGACGCGCTATCGAGGCGTGACTCCCGGCCCACCGTCCTCGTCCGCACCGCTCGCCCCGAGGTTCCGGGCCCCGCCCCCGTCCGAGCGGAGGCGCAGGCCGGAGGGCGCGACCGCCGTGCCCTCCGGAGGCGGGCGCAGGCGGACGGGAGGCAAGTGGTAGCGGCGCACGGGACCGGATAGGATAGGAGGCTGCCTTCCCCCGCGCGCAGGGCCGGACATCGCAGGGGGTTCCGTAGTGGTCCACCGCCCCGCCTCACCAGGAGAGCAACCGTCTTGTCCCAGCACACCCCGAACGCCGCCAACCCCGACCTGCAGGCCGACTGCGGGAACTGCTTCGGCCTGTGCTGCGTGGCGCTGCCTTTCGCTCGCTCGGCGGACTTCGCCGCGAACAAGGCCGCCGGCGCCCCGTGCAGCAACCTCAAGCAGGACTTTCGCTGCGGCATCCACGAGCGACTGCGGGACAGCGGTTACAACGGCTGCACGGTCTTCGACTGCTTCGGGGCCGGGCAGAAAGTCTCTCAGGTGACTTTCGAGGGCCGCAGCTGGCGCGAGGAGCCGGCATCGGCCCGCACGATGTACGAGGTCTTCCCGGTCATGCGGCACCTGCACGAGCTGCTGCGGTACATCGCCGAGGCCATGGACCTTCCGGCCGCCCGGCCCGTCCGCCGCGATCTGCGTCGCGCCTACGACCGGATCGACGCGATGACCCGGGACACGGCGAAGCGGCTGCTCGCCGTCGACGTGATGGCGCTGCGCGGGGAAGTGAACGCGCTGCTGCTGCGGGCCAGCGAGCTTGCCCGCGCCGAAGTGCCCGGCCGCAAGAAGGACCACCGGGGCGCCGACCTCATGGGCAAGCGCATGCGGAACGCCAAGTTGCGCGGCGCCAGTATGCGCGGCGCCTACCTGATCGCCGCCGACCTGTCCGGCGCGGACCTGCGTGAGGCGGACCTCATCGGTGCGGACCTGCGGGACGCGAACCTGTGCGGGGCGGACCTGACGGGAGCTCTGTTCCTCACGCAGCCCCAGCTCAACGCCGCCCGGGGCGACTTGGCGACCAGGATCCCGGCGGCGCTCCAGCGGCCCGGGCACTGGACCGCGTAAAGCCCGGACCGCCGGCACGGCTTCGTCGGGAGGCCGGTCTCCTTCGTGCACCGGGCCGGGCCCCGCGTCCCCGGAGAACATTCCTCGTCCCCCGCCCGGCCACCACACGCGCCGTGACCGGGTGCGTCTGCCGCCCCGGATACGGCCGGACCACGTGGCGCATTAGTCTGTCTCGGCGTCAACTGATGCACTTCATGCGACAAACGAGGAGCAGAGATGCCCGGGGACGCTCTCCCGAGCGAACAGATACCACTGTTCAATCCATTTGCCGAGGGATTCACCGACAATCCCTATCCGCAGTACGCCCTGCTGCGGGAGACCGCTCCGGTCTATGCCCACCCGATGGGGTTCTGGGTCATCACCCGGTACGAGGACGTCTCGGCGCTCCTGCGTTCCGGTGCGTCGGTCGAGCTGCGCAACGTCACCTCGGGTGCGATGGTCAACCTGCGGCAGAAGGACGAGTCGCGCAAGACCCCCCTCATCGACGGCTTCTCGATGATCGACCGGGACGCGCCGGACCACACGCGGCTGCGCAAGCTGGTGCAGAAGGCCTTCACGCCGAAGTCGATCCAGGCCCTCGCGCCGCGCATCGGTGAACTCGTCGACGAGATGCTGGACCGCGTCGCCGACGCGGGCCGGGCGGACCTGGTTCCCGCACTCGCCTCTCCGTTGCCGTTCACCGTAATCGCGGAAATGCTGGGCGCGCCGTCCACCGACCATGCGCGGATCCGCGAGCTGAGCGGCACGATGGTCCGCTCCCTCGAACCGGTCGCGGACCCGGCCCTGATGCAGGCGATCGAGGCGGCGGACGAGGAACTCGCCGGGATCACCGCCGAGATGATCGCCTGGAAGCGCCGCAATCCCTCCGACGACCTGATGACGGCTCTGATCGAGGCGGAGGAGGACGGCGACGCGCTCAGCGACGACGAACTGGTCGCCCAGATCCTGCTGCTCTACATCGCGGGTCACGAGACGACCGTGAATCTGCTCGCCGGCGGCACGCTGGCCCTGCTGCGCCACCCCGACCAGCTCGCCGCGCTGCGCTCGGACGCCTCCTTGATGACGAACGCGATCGACGAGCTACTCCGTTACGACAGCCCGCTCCAGTCGAGCCGGCGCATCACCGTCGAGCCCACCGTGCTCAGCGGGGTCGAGATCCCGGCCGGTTCCTTCGTGATCGCGGGTCTGGCCTCGGCGAACCGGGACGAGATGTACTGGGGTCCGGACGCGGACACCCTGCGTCTGGACCGGGAGGGGGCCCGGGGGCACGTCTCGTTCGGTTCCGGTTCACACCACTGCCTGGGGGCTTCGCTGGCGCGGCTGGAGGCGAGCATCACCTTCGAGCGGATGCTGCGGCGGTTCCCGAAGCTGGCCCTCGACGGCGAGGTGACGTGGAACGGCCGTATCAACGTGCGCGGTCCGGCCTCGCAGCCGGTGACGGCCGGCTGAGTCCGGCCCCCGAGCGGAGACCGCGAAAGGCCCACCGGGTCGTCCGGTGGGCCCTTTCGCGGTGCCGTCTCACACCGGGGCGGGGGCGCCCTCCCGGACGACGGAGAGCAGTCCTTCGCGCAGCTTGGCCATCGACGCGGTGTTGTTCCCGAACTGGTTGATCGCGAACACCCCCCGGTGTTCGGGTCCGTAGCCGTGCTTCAGGAAGTTGACGAAGGAGCCGCTGGCGCTGAGGTCCACGAAGTAATGGTGGCGCGGGGCGCGGAACGAGGTGGCCATCAGCTCGTCGAAGCGCACCCGGCCACGGATCACGTCCCAGACATAGGTGTCCCAGTTCTCCAGCGAGTCGCTCCCCAGCTGCCCCGCGTAGGCGCAGGAGTAGACCGGCAGCTGCGGCCGGCCGACCGGTACGGCCCGACCGAGGCCGCGGCACTCCTGGCGGACGTCCTCGAGGAGACCGGAGTGGAACGCGTACCGGACGGGCAGTGCGACGGCGATCACCCGCTCCTCGTCCAGCGCGGTGCGCGCCTCGGCGATCCGCTCGCTCTCGCCGCTGACGACGAAGTTGCCCGTGGCCTCCCCCGTGTAGTTGACGCCCGCGAGTGACAGGCCGCCGAACAGGTCACGTCGCCGCTGGTAGAGGTCCGGCGGGGCGAGGACGCTGAGCATCCCGCCGGGGCGGCAGCGCGACTTCAGCAGGTGGGCCTGCTTCATGACGAGGTCCAGGCCGTCCTCGAAGGACATTGCCCCGGCGACGGTCGCGGCGATGTACTCGCCCAAGCTGTGGCCGAGCACCGCGTCGGGGTGGAAGCCCTCGTCACGCAGTGCCTCGGTCAGGCTCCATCCGATGCTGTAGAGGGCGGCGTGGGTCTGCAGGATGTCGTCGAAGCCCTGTCCCCGTCGGGAGGTGTCGTGGATCGCGGCCACCAGTGAGGTGCCGTTGGCCGCCTCGTACAGCGCGCTGCACCGGTCCATGGCGTCCCGGAACACCGGATGCGCGTCGTACAGCTGCTGCCCCATCCGGTGGTACTGGGTGCCCTGTCCCCCGTACATGAAGACGACTTCGGGCCGCTGCCCCGTCCGGCGCGAGGCGGGCGGGGTCTCGTCGAACGGGAGGGGCTCCTGGCGGATCTTGTCGGTGAGCTTGGTCAATACGTTGCCCGGGCCGATCTCGTGGAAGTCCCGGTGGCCCTCGTCCATCAGCCAGGAGACCGACTCGTACCACTTGACGGGGCTCGATATCTGCTGGACGAGCAGGTCCGCGTAACCGGTGGTGGGGTACGGCCGGGCCGTGAGGTTGGCGACCACGGGAATCGTGAGCGCACCGAGCCGGAAACCGGAGAGGTAGCGGGCGAACTCGTCCTGCACCTCGGTCATGCAGCGCGAGTGGAAGGCGGCGCTCACGTTGAGCGGGATGAAGGCGGCCCCGGCCTCCGTGTAGGCGGCGCGGACCTCGGGTGCGAGGACTTCGTCGTAGACGCCGGAGAGGATGCACTGCTGACGCGAGTTGATGTTGGCGATGTCGATGCCGCGGTAGGGCAGACCGGCCAGGATTTCGGCCACCCGCTCCTGGTCCAGGTTCACCACGGCGGCCATCGCGCCCTTGGGAGCCCGGCTCATCAACTCGCCGCGCTTGCGCACCAGGTCCAGCCCGGTGGCGAAGTCGAAGGCACCGGCGGCGAACAGGGCGCAGTACTCCCCCAGGCTGTGTCCGGCCACGACGGCCGGCAGTTCCTCGCCGGAGGCGACGCGGTCCAGGTACTGGAGAGCGCTGACCGCGTAGAGGGCGGGCTGGGTGTACTCCGTCCTGCCCAGCACCCGGTCGGGGTCGTGGAGGCACAGTTCCCGGAGCGAGTAGCCGAGGATGTCGTCCGCCTGCGCCACCAGGTCGGGGAACTTCTCGAACAGCCCCTCCCCCATGCCCTTGCGCTGCGAGCCCTGCCCGGGGAATACGTACACCGATTTCATGTGATCACTCAGCCGTTGTCGCGGGGATTACTGGTTCGCCGTGGAGGGCGGGGACGGCGTGTGTGCCGTGTGCGGCGTACTCGCCGAGACGCCGTCCGAGCAATGCGGCGGTCTCCCGCAGCAGTCGCTCCGCGATGACGTCGGCTCTGCGGCTGCGCCATGGTTCCAGGTCGGTGCCCTTCACCCAGCTGTTGAAGGCGCCCATCGCGGGGCCGCAGTGGATCTGGTAGTCGACCCGCTGGGTGGTGCTGCCCCTCATGGCCAGCCTGGCGGAGTGGACGAAGTACCAGCGGAAGACGAGCGCCATCCTCTGCTTGGGGTTCCGCTCGGCCTCCGCCAGCCGGTCCGGGAAGCGCCGGGCCAGATGGGCGCGGGTCTCCTCCCACACCTCGTCGATCGAGCGCTTGAAGTACTTGCCCTCCAGCGTGGCCCGGGTCCGGGCGTCGAGCTCCTCGATCGCGTCGTGCCGCAGGTACAACTCGTACAGCTTCTGGGCACGGGCCGGGAAGAAGGTCCCCTTCCTCACCGCCTGCACCCTGGCGCCGACCTCGAACATGTCGCCGGCGGGAGCGTAGTCCGTGTCGTGGGCGCCGAGGTCCTGGAGGATGTCCTTGACGGCGTCGCTGGTGCCGGCCTCCACCGTGCACTGGTTGATGGAGCCGGTCACGATGAACTCGGCGCCCAGGGTGAACGCCGCGAGCGCCGCCTCCGGGGAGCCGATGCCGCCGGCCGCCCCGACGCGGACCTCGGCCTCGTGGGGGTATGCCTCCTCGCGGCTCACCCGGTCGCGCAGGGCGCGCATGACGGGCATCAGCACATACGCGTTGCCGCCGTCGGTGTGGCCTGCCGAGTCGGCCTCCACGCAGAGGTCCTGGGCGAGCGGGACGCGTGCGCCCAGCTCCGCCTGCTCGGGGGTGATCAGGCCACGGTCGAGCAGTTGGCGGACCAGTTCCGCCGGCGCCGGGCGCAGGAACCGCTCCGCGACCTCGGTGCGCGACACCTTCGCGACGATGTGGTGGTCCTGCCGTATCCGGCCGTCGCCGTCCGTGCCGAGTCCCGCCAGCCGGTAGCGCACGAGCGGGAGGGTCGGCCGGACGTAGGCCGATGCCTCGACGGAGCGGACCTCGTGGCGCAGGTAGAGCTCCACGGTACGCATTTCCAGCTCGGGCTCCTGAGGATTGCTGAGCAGGTTCATGCCGTAGGCGCGGCCGGGGCGCAGGTCCCGCTTGATCCGCGTGATCGCGTCGTCGATGACGTCCGGGGCCAGTCCGCCGGTGCCGAAGAAGCCCAGCATTCCGGCGTTGCCCAGGGCCGTGACGAGTTCGACCGAGGCGATGCCCTTGTACATCGCGCCCGCGGCGTAGTTGTAGTCGATGCCGTGGGCCTCGCGGAATCGGGGGTTTCCGAGAGCCTGGGGCGGGACGGCGAACCGTTCGGTGGGGTGGTGGTGCTGTGGTTCCACGGTGTCCTCGGTCGGTGGGGTCCGCGGGCCGGGCGGGGCGGGCTGCTCGTCCCGCCCCGCCGGGGCGTGCGAGGGGCGGTGCGCGTGGTCCGTGGACGCGCCGGAGGAAGAACCCGGCTGCGGGGCGGGCGCGGGGAGCTCGGTGGTGTCCGAAGAGGCGACGGGCAGGTCGGCCGTGGCGGCGTCCTCCCAGGGGAAGACGCCACGCTCCGCGTAACGCCGGATCGCCCGCACGTTGTCGGGGTCCGCGAACACCTCGCGGTTGGTGACCAGTGCGACGCCCTTGGTGTGCTCGGAGATCGGGGACAGTTCCCGCAGGTACGCCTTGTAGCGTCCGACGCCCTTCTTGGAGAGGCGGCCCAGGCGTTGCAGATGACGGCGCACCAGCGCGTGGCTGTCCGCGCCGAGGGCGTCGACCAGCCCCCATTCGTGTGCCTGCCGGGCGTCGATGGTCTGGGTCGTACCGGCAAGGTAGTGGGCACGCTGGAAGCCGGTCCGGCGGATCAGGTACGGGAGGACGACCGCCGGTATCAGCCCGAACAGCAGCTCGGAGAGGCTGAACGACGCGCTTTCGTCGGCGATCACCACATCGCTCGCCGCCACCAGGCCCACTCCGCCCGCGTTCGCCTTGCCCCGGACGTGGGCGACGGTGAAGACGTCCCCATACGCCATCCGCCGGAAGAGCTCGAACATGTGCTCGGGGTCGAACGCCGTGTCCTGGCCCTGGCGCGCCGCGTCGCTGATCGCACGGAAATCCGCACCGAAGCAGAACACCTCGGGCAGCCCTTCGAGGACGACGACAGTGACGGCCGGGGAGGCCGATGCCCTGGTGAAGACGTCGTTCAGCTCGTGCACGAGGTCGGCATTGATGGCATTGCCCGCCTCCGGCCGGTGGATACGCGCGAACAGCACACTGCCCTCTTCGCGCACCCGCAGGGTGGAGTAATTCAGTCGATCCATGCGTACTCCCGGTGGAACTCCTTGATCGCCTTCAGTACGAGGCGCGGAGCCGGCCCCGTGCCGCGCCGGGTGCGGGGGACGTACTCCTGGTTCACGACGGTGTTGCGGGTGCCGACCCGGACGAACTCGCTCTCCCGGAGGAGCGCGTCGTACTCGTCGAGGGACAGCTGGTAGCGGCTGTCCAGGTGGTCCTCGATGCCCATCTCCCTCAACCGCGCCGCGCCGTCGGGGGTCACGACGCCGCTGTAGAACTCGGAGCAGCAGCCGGATCCGTACGAGAACAGGCCGAGGCGTTGGGGCGTGTCGAAGCGGCCGTTGCAGACGGTGCCGGCCAGGGAAAGGAAGACGGTCGCGCCCATGATGTTCCCGACGCGCCGGCAGTAGGCCAGACCGGGCATGACGCGCCGTTCGAAGTCCTCGGCGATCTCGGCGCCCTTGACCTTGGCGACCTTGCGCATCATCGTGCGGTGGGCGCCCTTGACCATGCCTCCGAAAGGGGTGTGGAAGGCGAGGTACTGGAAGGAGTCGCGGTAGTCGGCGCCCTGCACCTTGCCCTCGTACGCCAGGTACGCCTTCTCGCAGCAGTCCAGGTACGACATCAGGGACAGGTCCACGTCGCCCGCCTCGCTGTAGCGGCGCCGGACGGCAGGTGTCCATGACCTCGTAGCCGTAGTAGCCACTGGCACCGACGTCGAGCTGGAAGACGTGCGGGGTGTCGCTGATCAGCATGGCCACCGCGCCCGCGCCGCCACTCGGCTCCGCGTAGGCCCAGTCCTGCGCTGCCGCGTCGTCACCGTCCTCAAGGATGTAGCGCGAGATGTCCGTCGCGATCACCAGGGCCTTCGCGCCCGGCGAGGTGCCCGACAGGATGAAGTTGCAGGCCATCTGGAGCCCGGCCGTACCGGCGTAGCACGCCTGCTTCAGCTCGAACATCCGGCAGTTGCGGCTCAGCCCGAGCTGGTCGTGCAGATAGGTGCTGGCCGACTTCGAGAAGTCGAAGCCGGACTCCGTGCAGGTGATCAGCAGCTCGATGCTGTCCTTCTCCGCCGCGCTCATCCGGTCGAGGATCGGCCTGGCCGCGTTGGCGCCGAAGGTCACCGGGTCCTCGAAGGGCAGCGCGACGGTCTTCTCCTTCATCAGCAGGTTGTTCAGTCTCGGGAGGTCGAGCTCCCGGTGCTTCGCCAGCTGCATGACGTCGAGCACGGCCGAGCCGCCGAACACGTTCATCGCTTCGATACCGACGCGGGACATGGCTTACGTTCATCTGCTCTCTATGCGTCGCATGTGCTCATGCACAGTGCGGTGTTGATGCCGCCGAAGCCCATGCTCAGGCTCAGGCAGTGGCGCACCTCGGTCTCGACTGCCTCGTCGCGCACCCAGCGCAGGGACGCGTCGATCGGGTCGGTGAGATTGCGGGTCGGGTGCAGTCGTCCGTGCTTCATCTGGAGGAGCGCGGCGACCGCCTCGACGGCTCCGGCCGCCGTCAGGCCGTGACCGGTGATCGACTTCGTGGCGTTGACCGCGGCATGCGTGAGGCCGCAGGCCCGCAGCGCCGCGACCTCGGTCTCGTCTCCGACGTGGGAGGCGGTGCCGTGGGGGTTGACGTAGTCGATGGCGCCGGCGGTCAGCCCGGCCCGGTCGAGGGCCTGGCGGATCGCCCGGGTCTCGCCGTCCAGGGAGGGATTGGGGTTGCGGTTGCCGTCCAGCTGCACCGACCAGCCGCTGAGCCGCGCGTAGAGGGTGTCCTCCTGGCCCGGCCGGCACCCCGGCGCTCAATGACCAGCGCGCCGCACGCCTCGCCGAAGACGAAGCCGGCCCGTTGCCGGTCGAAGGGCCGGCAGGCGAGACCGGGGTCGTGCGCGCTCTCCTCGACTCCATGGCACCCATCGACTGCAGCCCCAGCAGCTCCCAGTACGACAGGTCCGCCAGCGCGCCCACGGCGATGCAGACGTCGACCCGGCCGGAGGCGACCGCCTTCGCCGCCTCGATGATCGCGAGCTGGCCGCTCGCCGAGGCGCCGCCCACGGTGTGGGCGAAACCGCGGACGGAGAACGCGGTGGTGCACAGTCCGCACAGGTCGGTGTCCAGGAAGGACATGCCGTAGCTGGGCCGCAGGAAGCGCGGCTTGGCCCGGTGCCGGTCGTGCGCCAGGACCAGCTCCCGCTGCTGGAGGTTGCTGCCTCCGATGACGAGGCCGATCCGCTCGGGGTCGAACTCGTCCAGCCGGGCCTCGGTCCATGCCTCTTCGAGCGTGGCCAGGGCGACCTGCCCGGTGAGGGAGACGGTACGCAGGTCCCGCGCGGCCAGCCGGGTGGTGGGCGCCGGCCTCGGTATCTCGGCCCCCACGAACCGGGTGCCGAGCTGCCGGCCGGGGCGCTCCATGACCGCGAACCCGTGGTTCCCGGCGAACAGCCCCCGCGCGAAGGCGTCCTTGCCCTGGCCGATGGCGGTGGTGACGCCCAGTCCGGTGACCACGAGTTCGAAGTCGGCGGTATCGGTGTGGTCAGCGGTAACAGCGATGCCGATGCTGTCTGCGCTGTCTGCGCTGGCGGTGTTGCCGACGGAGTCCCTCACGTCACCCGGCCCTGACCGCTGCTATTTCGCTCAACCGCTCGGCGAGTTCGCCCAGATTCCGCGGACCGTAGGTGTCGACCAACGGTATCTCCAGGTCCATTTCCTCCAGCACGGTCATCACTATCTCCGCGCGGTCCATCGAGTTCGCGCCGAGATCCTCCAGGGAATCGGAATCCTGGAAGGCGTGGTCCGCGAGTTCGGGAAGGATCTCGCGAATCGCCTCGGTGATCAGCGGAAAGGTTTCTTCCTTGGTCATGTGCGCACCATCATTCTGTGAAATACGGCAGACAGGGGTGGGGTGGGGGCCTATCCGAGAGAGCCGTCCGCCGCCGCTTCACGCAGCTGCGAAACGCTCGCCCCGGGGTTCGCCACGATCTTGAGCAGCAACCTCTCATAGGTGGCCGCCATTTCCTCAATCGTCTTCCTGGCGAACAGGTCGGTGCTGTACTCCAGGTACCCGCGCAGTCCCGCGGGCGTCTCCCGGACGACGAGGTTGAGGTCGAACTTCGCCACCCCGCTGTCGGTCCGCAGCGGCACGAACGCCAGGTGCCCGGCCTCCTCGTCCCGCGGCGCGGGTCCGGCCGCCGGCACCAGGTTGAACATGACCTGGAACAGCGGGGAGTGGGCGGGATCCGGTTTCGGCGCGAGCTCCCGGACCAGGTCGGCGAAGGGAACGTCCTTGTGCTCATGGGCCGCGGCCGTGACCCGCTTGGTCTGTCCCAGCAGTTCGCCGAAGCCCTGGCCGGCGGTCACGTCGAGCCGCATCACCAGTACGTTGATGAAGTAGCCGACGAGCCCCTCCAGCTCCGGCAGGGGCCGGTTGGTGACCGGGGAGCCGATCGCGAGTTCGCGGTCCGGTGTGTACGCGCCGAGCAGCGCCGCGTACGCCGACAGAAGCGTCATGTAGAGCGTGCCGCCCTGCTCCTGGCTGAAGCGGTGGAGCTGCCCGAGCACCTCCGAGGGGACCTTCAGCTCGACCGACGCCCCCTGGTACGACTTCACCGGAGGCCGCCGGTAGTCGGTGCGCAGCGACGTGCACGACGGCAGTGCAGCAAGCTGGGAGCGCCAGTACGCCTTCTGCCCCTCGCGGGCCGCCTCGTCCACGGCGCGGTGCTGCCAGTGGGCGAAGTCGGGGTACTGCACGGGCAGTTCCGGCAGGGACGGCTCCTCTCCCCGGCTCAGCGCCCGGTAGGCGGCGTTCAGTTCGGCCACGAAGATGCCGGTCGACCAGCCGTCGAAGATGCCCCACGGCCGGGTCACCACGGCGACGTGCTCGTACTCCGACAGGGTCAGGATGTGGACGCGCAGCATGTGCCGGTCGTCCGGGGCGAACGGCCGCACCCGCTCGGCCCGCAGCAGGTCGGCGACCGCGCTGTCGCCGCCGACCTCCTCGAAGGCCACGGAGAAGCCGGACACGTCGTTCACGCGCTGGGTGAGGGAGTCGCCGCACCGCACATAGCTGGTGCGCAGGATCGCGTGGCGGGCGACGAGCGCCTCGAACGCGCCCGCGTAGGCCCGGCGGTCCAGCCTGCCGATGATCCGGTAGGCCATCTGCACGTTGTCGTACGCCGACCCCAGGTGCTCGCGCGGGTTGAGGAACCACAGTTCGCTCTGCTGGAACGAGAGCGGGACCGCCTCGGCGCTGTCGGTGACGGGCAGCAGCGGAACGTTCTGCGCCGGGGCGGTGCCCGGTGCGGCGTCCAGTACCTCGGCCATCTCGCCGATGGTGGCGCCGGAGAGGATCGTCTGGAGCGGCAGCTCCTTGCCGGTCCCCTGCTTCACCCGGATGGTGAGACGGGTGGCGAGGAGGGAGTGACCGCCAAGGTCGAAGAAGCCGTCCTGGAGGCCGACGCGCTCCAGCCCGAGGACGTCCTGGACCAGCCGGCACAGGAGGAGCTCGGTGGCGCTGCGCGGTGCGACGTACACCTCCTTGCGCACATCGGCTTCGTCGGGCATGGGGAGCGCCTGCTTGTCGACCTTGCCGTTGGGGGTCAGGGGCAGCTCTTCGAGTGCCACGAAGACGCTGGGCACCATGTACTCGGGCACTTTGCCGGACAGGTGCTCCTTGAGCGTCCTGGTCATCTCCTGGCCGGTGCGGGCGATCTGCGGGACGTTCGCCAGGTACGACCGGCGGTAGTCCCCACGGGCCCGCGCACGGGGCGGCTCCCCCTTGGCGAGGATCACGTCGAGGCCGTCCAGCCGCTCCTGGGACCAGGTCACCGCGACGTGGTGACCGAGTTCCTCGGCGTACCGGAGTACGGCTTCGAGCTCCCGCACCTGCGCGGCCGTCGTCGTCGGAGAGGCGTGAGGCGCCGGCGAGGGGCTCCACCTGCGTCCGGGCGGGCCAGCGGGTCAGGCCCTGGCTGACGCGGACGTCGCCGGCGACCTTCGGGTTGACCAGTCCGGTGACACCGAAGCGGCGGTGCGCGCCGTCCTCCAGGAGGGTGCGCAGCTCATCGGGGGTGGCGGCGGTCAGCCACGGCAGGTCCTCGGGCGGCGCGGCGGCGCCCTTGGTCAGGACGACGTCGTAGCGGTAGCTGAGCATCTCGTTGTCGCCCAGTCCGCGTTTGACCGTGAGGTCGACGGAGCCGATCTGCGGGAAGCGGTCGGTGAGCCCGGCGAAGTAGCTGGGGCTGACCAGCAGTTCGGTCTCCTGCTGGCGGCGGCGCTGCACCTGTCGGGCAAGCGTGCCGACGGAGGTGCGCACGGGCAGCCGGCTGCGTTCCACGGCACCGACGTGGGCGGAGAACAGATCGAGGTTCCTGACGTCCCCGATCATGATCCGGCCGCCGTCCGCGACGAGGGGAAGCAGGCGCTCGATCACATCCTCCAGGTACAGCCGGTTCGGGAAGTACTGCACGACGGAGTTGACGACGACGGTGTCGAACTTCTCCGTCCCCGGAGGCACGGTCACGGACCGGGCGTCACCCTGGCCGAGGGTGATGTGGGACCAGCCGCGGCGGTCGGCCCCGCGACGGACCCCGGCCAGGGCCGAGGCGGAGATGTCGAACGCGTGCACCGCTTCGCAGGCTTCGGCGTAGCGGAAGAGGAGGAGCCCGGTTCCGCAGCCGACCTCCAGCAGGCGCCGGGGCCGGAACGCTTCGATCTGCCGGACCGTGCCGTCGATCCACTCCCCCATCTCGGCCTCGGGGATGGGCTCCCCGGTGTAGCTGCTGTTCCAGCCGATCAGGCTGGGCTCGTCGGTGGCGTCGTCCTCGGCCGGGCCGGAGTACTGGTCCTCGAAGAGCTCCTGCCACTGCTCGAGGCGTTCGGCGTTCTGGTCCCGGGCGGTGGTGTCGAGCCATTCCGCTGTGGGCTGTACGTACGCGACGAGCCTCTTGGTCTCGCCCGTGGCCTGGGTGGTGACGACGGTGCTCCGTACGGAGGGGTGGGACAGCAGCGCGTTCTCGATCTCGCCGAGCTCGACGCGGAAGCCCCGCACCTTCACCTGGTTGTCGGCGCGGCCGATGAACTCCAGGGTGCCGTCGGGCAGCCATCGGGCCAGGTCGCCCGTACGGTACAGCCGGGCGCCGGGCTCGTCGGCGAAGGGGTCGGTGACGAACCGGAGCCCGGTGAGTTCCGGGTTGCCGAGATAGCCGCGTGCCACGCCGGGGCCGCCCACGCACAGTTCCCCGACGACACCGCACGGCACCGGCCGCAGGCCCTCGTCGAGCACGTACGCGGTGGACCGGGCGATGGGCCTGCCGATCGGGATGACGGCGTCCTCGGCGATGTCCCGGGGGATGACGTGGCAGGTGGAGGCGATGCTGTTCTCGGTGGGGCCGTAGGCGTTGACGACGGTCAGTCCGGGATGCGCCCGGTGGAGCCGGAGTACGTCCTTCGCGGAGAACGCCTCGCCGCCCACGCCCAGGTACTCCAGCGGCAGGCTCCGCCCCTGCGCGGCTTCCGCGAAGGCCGGGAGGAAGGCCGCCGACAGGGCCATCATGGTGACGCCCGAGCGCTCCACCCGGTCGAGCAGATGGCCGACGTCCTTGGAGTCGCCGTCGTGCAGGACCAGCCGGCCGCCGGACAGCAGCGGACCGAGAACCTCCTGCGAGCCCACGTCGAACGAGATCGACGAGTGGTGGAGCATGACGGTGGCGGAGGTGGTCGGGAAGTAGTCGGGGTTGCGCACCAGACGGACGACGCCGCGCTGCTCCACGAGAACACCCTTGGGGAGCCCGGTGGAACCCGAGGTGAAGATGACGTAGGCAAGGTGGTCGGGGGTGAGCCCCAGCTCCGCCCGGGTCAGGTCGCTCTCCGGCCGGTCGGCGAGCACCTGGGCGCGGTCGTCCGCGCGTTCCCCGGTGTCCAGGTGGACGACCTGGGGGCGGGCGCCGTCCGCGGTGCCTTCGAGGAGTGAGGCCGGCTGGGTCGACTCGCTGAGCACGATGCCCACGTCGGAGCCGGCGACCAGGGTGCGTATGCGTTCCTGGGGGTAGCCCGGGTCGATGGGGACATAGGCGCCGCCCGCCTTGAGAATGCCGAGCAGCCCGATCACCATCTCCGGTGAGCGCTGTGCGCACAGGCCGACCAGGATGTCCGGGCCCACGCCCTGTTCTCGCAGGTAATGGGCGACGCGGTTGGCGCGGGCATTGGTCTGCGCGTAGGTCAGACGCTGGTCGCCGTACTCGACGGCGACGGCGTCCGGCCGCTCCCGCACCTGCTCCTCGAAGAGCTCGAACAGGCAGTGGTCGTCGGGGTAGGGCTTGGCGGTGTCGTTCCACTCGGTCAGCAGACGGTGGCGCTCCGCGGGCGGGACGACGTCGATGTCGAGCGCCCGGGTGCCGGCCCCGTCGTCGTCGGCCAGCGCGGCAACGATCCCGAACAGCGCGGCTTCCACGTACCCCAGTACCGCGTCCGGCGAGAGGGTGGCGTCGACCTGTGCGTTCAGGGAGAGTTCGGTCCCGGTGTCGTCGACCGACACACCGACCGGGTAGTTGGTGCGGTCCAGGGATCCCAGCCAGCGGATGCCCAAGTCCTCCAGGGTGGCCGGGCCCCCGTCGCCCTGACGGGGCTCGAAGTACCGGTAGTTGATCATCGAACTGAACAGGGTGGCGTCGCTGTCCAGACCGCTGGACTGCTGGGCCAGGGTGAGTGCGCTCTGCTCGTAGGAGATCAGTTCCTTCAGGCCGGCGTCGACGTCGGACACCAGCTCCTGGACGCTGCGGTCGCGCAGCCGTACCCGCAGGGGCAGGGTGTTGATGAAGTTGCCCAGCATCCGCTCGACGCCGGGGACGCCTTGGAGGCGCCCGGACAGGACGGTGCCGAACACCACGTCGTCGCGCCCGCTGGTGGCCGCGGTCACCAGGGCCCACGCGGCGTGGAAGAGGCCGGCGGGGCTGATGCGCAGGCGCCGGGCCTGCTCGCGCAGGTCGCGTGTCAGTCCGGCCGGGAGCGAGCGGCGCAGGTCGCGACCCGGCTGCCGTCGCCGTGCACGTCCACCAGCTGGAACGGTGTGGTCGGCTCGGTGACGTCGCCCAGCTCCTGACGGAAGAAAGCCTCCGCGTCCTTGGAGGCCAGCTGATGCAGGGTGTGGCCGACGAAGTCGCGGTAGGCCGGGGGCGGGGCCAGCCGCTCCGGACGGCCGGCCATGTGGGCCGTCAGCTCGTCGAGGATGAGCCGCAGGGACGTCGCGTCCTCGATGAGGTGGTGCACGCTCAGCAGCAGGTAGCGCTGTGCGGAGTGCCGGTCGGCGGCCACCGCGAGCCGCAGCAGCGCGCCCGGTCCAGGCTCATCGCGCCCGGCCGGGACAGCCAGGCGCGGGCAGCCGCTCGGCGTCCTCGTCCGGGTCGAGACTCAGCCGCTCGACCTCCAGGCGTACGTCGCGCAGCACGACTGCACAGGTTCGGGCAGGCCCTCGGTGACCACGGCGGTGCGCATCACGTCGTGGCGGTCCATCAGCGCCTGGAGGGCGGCCACGAAAGAGTCGCACACCTGCTGGTCAGGGGCGACGAGCAGGATCGGGATGACGTACGGGTCGTTCGCGGGATCCATCAGGTGATGGAAGAGGATGCCCTCCTGTGACGGCACGAGCGGGTAGATGTCCTGCACGTTGGGCGCGCCGCCGGGCACCTTCTCCACGACGGAGTCGATCTCGGCCTGGCCGAGCCGGACCAACGGCAGCATCTCCGGGGTGATCCGCTCGCAGTCGGGCGGCACCATATTGTCCGGGACCTGATAGGCGGGGCCGCCGGCCGTCCCGCGGTCGATCTCGGCTGCCAGGTCGGCCAGCGTGGGGCTGTTGAAGACGCTGCGTACGGTGACGTCCAGCCCGTGTTCCTTGAGCCGAGCTATCAGGACGGTGATGAGCAGGGAGTGCCCGCCCAACGCGAAGAAGTTGTCGTGGGCGCTGACGCGTCCCTCGTCGAAGTCCATCAGCTCCGCCCAGGCGGAGCTGAGAATCCGCTCGGTGGGGGTGCTGGGCGGCGTGTAATCGCGCTGGGCGTAGGCGTCGATCCCCGGAGCGGGCAGCGCCTTGCGGTCGAGCTTGCCGTTGGCGGTGATCGGCAGTCGCTCCAGTGCCACGAAGGCGCTGGGAACCATGTAGTCGGGCAGCGTCCGCCGCAGGTGGCGGGCGAGTTCGGCGCGGTGGTCGGGTGTTCCCGGTCCGTCAGCGGAGGGGGCACCGCCGGAGGGGGCGTCGGTCAGGACGACGTAGGCCACCAGTTTCCTGTCGCCGGGCTGGTCCTCTCGGGCCAGCACGGCGCAGGAGCGTACGGCGGGGTGTTCGGTGAGTTTCGCCTCGATCTCCCCGAGCTCGATGCGGAATC
>RHMC01000148.1 GCA_003719395.1 Streptomyces altiplanensis | reverse complement strand
CTCCGCGCCCGCCCCCGCCTCCGCGCCCGCCCGGGAGCCGGTCGCGGCGTCCGTTCCCGTGCCCGCCTAGCCGGGGAAGTCCCCGGACAGCGCGGCGGCCATCCGCAGGTGCGGCGCCGCCTCACCGCTCCGGCCCTGGCGCTCCAGCGTGCGGCCGAGCATCAGCTGCGCGTAGTGCTCGACCGGGCTGCGCTCCAGTACGGAGCGCAGCTCGGTCTCTGCTTTGCCCAGCTGGGCGGAGTGGTAGTACGAGCGGGCGAGCAGCAGACGCGGAGCGAGCTGCTCGGGGACTTCGTCCACCAGGCCGGTGAGGACGCGGGCGGCCTTGTCGTACTCCCTGGCCTCGAAGAAGAGCTGCGCACGCGCCCAGCGGTCGGCGGCAGTGCCGCGGCCGTAGTAGGCGTCGTTCAGATTCGTCTGCCCGGTCATCGGGACCCTCCTGCTCGGCGGCCGGCCTCCGGAGCGGGGCCGTGCGACAGCCTCAACCGACCTAGAAAGTTTAATATTCCACTACCTTCGCCCGTCGGTGCGCTCCCGGAAAACGCCACGCCCGAAAGCCCGCTGGCGCCCCGCGCGCGATGGCGGCAACACCTCTCCCCGAGGGGCCGAACGGCACTGAAAAGCGGTTGGCTAAACCTTTAACTAAACTAAACTTGTTTACTAGACAACGTTGTCAAAGAAGTGCAGAGTGTCTGCGAAACGCATATCCCTGCGCTGACGGAAGGGCTGAACACGATGGTGTACGGAGCACTCGACATCGGCGGGACGAAAATCGCCGGGGCGCTCGTGGACGCGGACGGCCGGCTCGTGGCCCGGGCGCAGCGAGCCACCCCGGCCCGCGAGTCGGCGAACGCGCTGATGGGAGCCGTCAGCGCGGTGCTTGACGACCTGTCGCGGCACGCGCAGTGGCCGGCCCTCTCCTGCATGGGGATCGCAAGCGCGGGCCCGGTCGACACCGTCGCCGGGACGGTGAGCCCCGTCAACATCCCCGGCTGGCGCGGCTATCCGCTGGTGGAGAAGGTGCGCTCCCATCCCCGCATGCCCGTCGGCGTGAGACCGGTGCTGGTCGGGGACGCGGTGGCGATGACCGCCGCCGAGCACTGGACGGGCGCCGCCAGGGGCGTCGACAACGCGCTCTGCATGGTGGTCTCCACCGGTGTGGGCGGCGGGCTGATCCTCAACGGCAGCCTGCACGCGGGCATCTCCGGGAACGCGGGCCACATCGGGCACATCTCCGTGGACATGAACGGTCCGCTCTGTCCGTGCGGTGCGCGAGGCTGTGTGGAGGGGTTCGCCAGCGGCACCGCGATCGCCGCCCACGCACTGGCTCGGGCTGGACGCCCCCTCCGGGGGAGGCGCCGACCGCGGCGGCGGTCGAGGTGCGGCGCGCGGGCGGGGACGAGCGCGCCCTGGCGGCCTACGACCGGGCCGGGCAGGCGCTCGCCGCCGGCATCGCCGCGACCATCGCGCTCGTGGAACTCGACGTGGTGGTGATCGGCGGAGGCGTGGCCCAGGCCGGAGAGACGCTCTTCGGACCGCTGCGCCGCCGTATGGAGGAGTACGCGGTGCTCGATTTCACCCGGAACGTGCCGATCGTTGCGGCGGGTCTCGCCCTGGACGCCGGACTGATCGGCGCGGCCGCCGCGGGGGCCGCGGAAGCGGGACTCTCCCGGGCCGGCCGCGCCCGTGTTCCCGTGTCCCGCCCGTAGGCCCGTCCCAGCCGCTTCGACGTCACTTGGAAATCATCTGTCGTGGACCTTCTGGCCAACACGATCCAGCCCTATGCGTGGGGCTCCGTCACCGCCCTGCCGCAGCTCATGGGGATCCGCCCCACCGGCACACCGCAGGCGGAGCTGTGGATGGGTGCCCACCCCGGGGCTCCGTCGCGTGTGGACCGCGGCGGCGGCCCCGTGCCGCTGGACCGCGTCGTCGCCGCCGACCCGGTGAGCGAACTGGGCCACTCCGTACTGCGCCGCTTCGGGCCCCGGCTGCCGTTCCTGCTCAAGCTGCTCGCGGCCGACGCTCCTCTCTCCATCCAGGTGCATCCCGACATGGCACAGGCGGCGGCCGGATACGAAGCCGAGAACGCCCTCGGGATCCCGCTGGACTCTCCGCACCGCAACTACCGGGACAGCCACCACAAGCCCGAGATGATCGTCGCACTCACCCCGTTCGACGGCCTCTGCGGCTTTCGGCCGCCGGGCCGGTGCGCGGAGCTCCTGGACGCTCTGCGCGTGGACGCCCTCGCCCCCTTCGTCCGGACGCTGCGGACCCGTCCGGAGGAAGCGGCGCTGCGCGAGGTGTTCACCGCCTTCCTCGCCCCCGGCCCGCAGCTTCTCGGCGCCGTCACCGACGCGCTCGTACGGGAGGCGGACCGCGACGGCCCGTACCGCGACGACTTCGAGGCGTACGCCGCGATCGCCCGCTCCCACCCCGGCGACCAGGGCCTGCTGCCGGCCCTGATGCTCGCGTACGTCCGGCTCGTGCCCGGTGAGGCGCTGTTCCTCGGCGCGGGGATCCCGCACGCCTACCTCTCCGGCCTGGGTGTGGAGATCATGGCGAACTCCGACAACGTGCTGCGCTGCGGGCTGACGCCCAAACACATCGACTCCACCGAGCTGCTGAAGGTCGTCCGCTTCGCCGCGCCGCCGACGCGCGTGCTGCGCCCCACGGCCGACGACCGGGGCGGTGAACACGTCTATCCCGCGCCGGTCGAGGACTTCCGTCTCTCCCGGCTGCTCCTGCACGCGCGGGACGAGGCGCGGACGCTGGGCGGCGGTGCTCCGCAGATCCTCCTGTGCACCCGGGGCGAGGTCCGTGCCGGAGGAGAGGAAGGGGCATGGGTCCTGCGACCGGGCCGCGCTGTCTACGTCCCCGCACGGCGAGCGCGTCACCGTGACCGGCGACGGCACGGTCTTCCGCGCCACCGTGGCGGCGGGCGCGGACGCCCTCGCGGGACCTGCCGGTTCCTCTTCCGAATAAAACCGGGACTAAACTTAACCGGTTCGGTCCGGAGCATTGTGTGGGGAGGGGAGAGCCCATAATCTCTCTCTCGGTCGCCGGACGGATGAGCCAACTGGCTTGATGTTTTTCTCCGTTGAGTGGAGATCCGCGCGATTGAAGTTTCGGTGAGAGTGATTTCCACCTGTCTGACGTGAGCCGCGTTCCGCGATCGGACAGGGGCAGCCGGTCCGGCTTTCACGTCGCTTCGAGAATGAAGTCCCGTGGATCCGGGATCACCGCACCCGCCATGAAACGGAAATGCCGCACGCCTGTGACACCATGTCCGGCCGCGTGCGCGGACCGAGTTGGGAGCAAGGGATGAGAAGGAAACTGGCCACCGCGGCGGGAGCGCTGCTGGCCATGGCCGCTTCGATGTTCGCCGCTCGACCGCCGCACGGGCGGCGGATCCGGCGCCCGGGTTCCACGTCGAGGACGGCCGGCTGCTGGACGCGAACGGCAACGACTTCGTCCTCAGAGGCGTCAACCACGCACACGCCTGGTACCCGGACAGAACCGGGCGGGCACTGGCCGACATCAAGGCGCTGGGGGCCAACTCCGTGCGCGTCGTGCTCAGCACCGGCGACCGCTGGACGAAGAACGGCACGGCGGACGTCGCGGCCGTCGTCGGGCAGTGCAGGGCGAACCGCCTGGTCTGCGTTCTCGAAGCCCATGACACCACCGGCTACGGAGAGCAGGGCGGTGCCGTCTCGCTCTCCCGCGCGGTCGATTACTGGATCGAGGTCCAGGAAGCGGTGAAGGGGCAGGAGAAGTACGTCATCCTGAACCTCGGGAACGAGCCGCACGGCAACTCCGGATACACCGCCTGGACGGCCGACACGTCGAACGCGATCAGCCGCATGCGTACCGCCGGATTCGAGCACACACTCATGGCGGACGCGCCGAACTGGGGCCAGGACTGGTCGTTCACCATGCGTGACAACGCCCCCGGTGTCTTCGCCGCGGACCCGCGGAAAAACACCGTCTTCTCGATTCACATGTACGGCGTCTATGACACCGCGGCCGAAGTCCGGGACTACCTGAACCGGTTCGTGTCCCGCGGACTGCCTCTCGTCGTCGGCGAGTTCGGTGACGCGCATTCGGACGGCAACCCGGACGAGGACGCCATCATGGCCACCGCCGAGGAGTTCGGCCTCGGCTACCTGGGGTGGTCCTGGAGCGGCAACGGGGGCGGTGTCGAGTACCTCGACATGGCCACCGGCTTCGACGCGAGCCGGCTGACCGCCTGGGGGAAGCGCCTCTTCGACGGCCCCGACGGCATCAAGCGGACCGCCCGTGAGGCAAGCGTCTTCGGCACCGGCGGCGGCGACACCCAGGCGCCCACCGCGCCCGGCGCCCCGGCCGCGTCCGCGGTGACCTCCAGCGGCGTCCGCCTGACCTGGGCGGCGGCCACGGACAACGCCGCGGTCACCGCCTACGACGTCGTCCGGGTCAACGGCACCCAGGAAACGCAGGTCACCACCACGGCCACCAACAGCGCCACCGTCAGCGGCCTGACGGCCTCCACCGCCTACACCTTCGCCGTCTACGCCCGTGACGCGGCCGGCAACCGCTCGCCGCGCTCCGCCACGGTGAACGTCACCACCGCGAGCGGCCCGTCCGCCGGGAAGTGCGCGGTCACCTACCACCTCAGCGACTGGGGGAGCGTGTTCAACGCCGACGTGACCGTCCGCAACACCGGCACCCAGGAGATCAAGGGCTGGCAGCTCGACTTCGCCTTCCCCGGCAGCCAGACCCTCAATTCCTCGTGGAACGCGAAGGTGGTCCAGCAGGGGTCACGGCTGCGGGCGACGAACGAGTCGTGGACCGAGACCATTCCGGCCGGCGGCTCGGTGAGCTTCGGTCTGAACGGCTCCTCCACCGGCGCGAACGGCATCCCCGCCGATTTCACCCTCAACGGCGTAACCTGCGCGAAGAGTTGACCACAACCGCGCCCCGCCATGGGGTGTGGGGCGGTCTTCCACCGGCGCTGTCCCGGCCGGTGGGAGGCCGTCGCGCCATGTCAGAACCCACCCGGCACGGCAGTACGGCGCGAACCGTACCGGCCGGAGAACCCTTGAGGAGTCGGCTCCATGCCGTTCACCGACCTGCCCCCCGACCAACTGGACGCCCTCCGCGAGCAGATACCGGAGCCCAAGGGCTTCGACGCCTTCTGGGACGAGAGCCTGCGGCTGTCCCGCGAGGCCGGGGACGAGCCGCGCCTCACGCCCGTCAAGGACACACTGCTGTCCACCGTCGACGTCTACGACCTGCGATTCTCCGGCTGGCGCGGCCAGCCCGTCGCCGCCTGGTTCATCCTCCCGTCCGAAGCCGACGGCCCCTTGCCCACCGTGATCACCTACATCGGCTACAGCGGCGGGCGGGGCCTGCCGACCGACCACCTCCTCTACGCGTCGGCCGGCTACGCCCACCTCGTCGTCGACAGCCGCGGCCAGGGCCACGACACACCGGACCACGACGAGGGCGACGGCCCCCAGTGGGTCCACGGCTTCATGACCCGCGGCATCCACGACCCGCGCGACCACTACTACCGCCGCCTCATCACCGACTGCGTCCGCGCCGTGGACGCGGCGCGCTGCCTCCCGCACGTCGACACGGACCGGATCGTCGTCCAGGGAGCCAGCCAGGGCGGCGGTCTCGCACTCGCGGTCGCCGGCCTGGCCGGCCGGGACATCGCGGCAGCCCTGCCCGACGTGCCGTTCCTCTGCCACTTCAGGCGCGGGGCCGAGACCGCCGCCGAAGGGCCGTACACCGAACTCGTCGACTACCTGCGCCACCACACCAGGGACGACCCCGAGCGGGCCTTCGAGACCCTCGGCCACTTCGACGGCGTCCACTTCGCACGACGGGCCCTGGCCCCGGCGCTCTTCAGCGTGGGGCTGATGGACCCGGTCTGCCCGCCGTCCACCGTGTACGCGGCGTACCACGCCTACGCGGCCGCCAAGGCCATCAAGGTCTGGCCCTTCGCCGACCACGCCGGAGGCCGGGGAGCCACCGCTCCGGAACACCTGTGCTGGCTGCGCGAGCGCGGCCTGGCGCCGGCGGCCCGGTAGCGGTCCGGTGGAGAAACGGCTCGGGCCGCGCCCCGGTGAGGGAGGCACGGCCCCGAGCCGTTCCGGCTATCCGCGCGGCGGCGGCCCGGTGGAGCCCCGCGGGGTGAGCGAAGGCGTCGGCACCTGGAGCGAACCGCCCTGGGAACCGGTGATCACACCGAACAGGGTACGGGCGACCTCCTCGCCGAAGTGGTGCACGTCGTGGCTCATGGCCGACAGCGTCGGGTGCGTCAGACGGCACAACTGCGAGTCGTCCCACGCGAGCAGGGACAGGTCGTCGGGTACGGTGAGCCCCATCTCGGCCGCCACCGCGGCGCCCGCGACGGCCATGATGTCGTTGTCGTACACGATCGCCGTCGGCCGGTCGGGCGACAGCAGCAGACCGCGGGTCGCCCGGGCGCCCTCCTCGCCGGCGAATCCGGTGGACACCTGACGGTGTCCCTCCAGGCCGAGTTCACGCGCCGTGGACTCGAACGCGGCGGCCCGGATGCCGCTGTGCCCGAGCCCCGCCGGACCGCCGACGCGCGCGATGCGCCGGTGGCCCAGGGCGGCCAGGTAACGGACGGCCTCGGCCGCGGCCGTGGCGTCGTCGGTCCAGACCGACGGGAACGATCCCGTCAGGGACGGGTGTCCGACGGCCACCGCCCGAAGCCCGACGGCCTGCAGCGCCGGAACCCGCGGATCGTCCTGGTGGAAGTCCACGAGGATGGCACCGCCGATCATCTTGCTGCGCCACCAGCTCTCGTACAGGGCGATTTCCTCGTCGAGGTCACGCACCAGGCGCAGCAGGAGCGAGCACGACCGCTGCGCCAGGACGCTTTCGATGCCGGAGATGAACTCCATGTAGAAGGGCTCGAGGCCGAGCAGCCGGGCCGGCCGGCAGATCGCCAGACCGACGATGTCGATGCGCTGGCTGGAGAGGCTGCGAGCGGTCTGGTGGGGAGCCCAGCCGAGGTCGCGGGCGGCCTCGAAAATGCGCTCCCGGGTGGTCGGTGAGACTCCCGGCCTGTTGTTGAAGGCCATGGAAACCGCGCCCTTGGACACTCCTGCCCGAGCTGCGACGTCGTTGATCGTGACGCGTCCGGAAGACGGTTTCACACCACATCCACACTGAACAGGGCGGCCCGGACGGCATCGACGTCCACGCCGCCGCAGCCGCTGACCCGGATACGGGTCTCTTCGCCGGGCAGCAGCGTCCGCAGGCCGCAGTCCGCACTCGCCTCGGGGCCGAGACGGTCGGCCTGCAGGAGGAGGTCCCTCACCAGGGTCTGTGCCGTCACCACGACGTCGACTCTATCGCTCTGTCCGGGCACGGGCTCCAGCCGGACATCGAAACGCGGCTCCGGATACGCGAACTCCTTGTCCGGTACGGTGAAATGGACCGCACGCAGCCCGTCCGCGTCGGCGACCAGGAACTCCTTGGGCGACCGCTCCGCCGGCACCAGGCCCGCCGGGACCGCCAGACGCACCACCGACCGGGGCTCGGCCACGACGTCGAGGACGGCCTCGCCCGCCACGGCACCGTCCGCCTCCAGGCGCCGGAGCGCGACAGCCGTCCGCCACCGGTCGGCCGACTGGTTGACGACGGCGAGCACGAGTCCTCCGGTTTCCGGCTGAATGGTCAGCAGCCGGTCCGCGTACACCCGGCGCAGCTCGTGGTACAGCGGCTTCAGCCGGCCGTCGCCGTCGATCGCGGCCCAGGAGCTGACCGGCCAGCAGTCGTTCAGCTGCCAGACCACCGTGCCGGCGCAGACCGGCCAGTTCGCCCGCCAGTGCTCGATGCCGGCCGCGACGCGCGCGCCTGGACGACCTGGGTGAGGTAGTGCCACCGGTCGAAGTCGTTCTCGGGCAGGGCGAAGTGACGCGCCACGCCCCGGTCGAGCTTGCCGTTGCCGTCCTCGGCCTTCTGGTGGTGCAGCATGCCGGGGGAGTCGGGGGCGAGGTCCTCGCCGGGCAGGGCCCTGCGCAGGGTCGCCATCGCCGGAGGGGCCTGCCAGCCGAACTCGGCGACGAACCGGGGCACGCTCGCCCGGTACTCCGCGTAATCCTGCCGGTTCCACACCTCCCAGGAGTGGTGGGTGCCGTGGCGCGTGTCGTTGGGGTGGTGGTCCCAGGAGCCGGACCACGGGCTCCCCGCCGTGTAGGGGCGGGTGGGGTCGAGCTCGGCGACGATCCGCGGCAGCAGGCCGAGGTAGTACCCCTCTCCCCACGAGTCGCCCGCCAGGGCCGGCTCCCACTCCCAGTCCCTGAAGCCCCACAGGTTCTCGTTGTTGCCGTTCCAGAGGACCAGGCTCGGATGCGGCATCAGACGGACAACGTTGTCACGAGCCTCGGCCTCGACTTCTCCGCGCAGCGGCTGCTCCTCGGGGTAGGCGGCGCAGGCGAAGAGGAAGTCCTGCCAGACCATCAGGCCCAGCTCGTCGCAGACGTCGTAGAAGGCGTCGTCCTCGTAGATGCCGCCGCCCCAGATCCGGACGAGGTCGACGTTGGCCTCGGCGGCCTGCGTAAGCCGGGTCCGGTAGCGCTCGGGGGTGACGCGGCTCGGCAGGACGTCGTCCGGGATCCAGTTGACCCCGCGGGCGAAGATCCGTACGCCGTTGACGACGAACGTGCAGCCGGTCCCGTGCTCGTCGGCGGAGCGGTCCAGCTCGACCGTGCGGAAACCGACCCGGCGGTGCCAGGTGTCGAGGTCGCCGGCCTCGTCGAGCAGGGTCAGGTCGAGGTCGTAGAGGGGCTGTCCGCCGTAGCCGCGGGGCCACCAGAGCCGGGGCTCGGGCACCTCCAGGCCGAGCACGGTCTCCTCGCCGTCGAAGGAGACCTCGGCCCACGCCCCCGCCACGCGGGCGCGGGCGGTGAGCCGGCGCCCGGCCCCCCGCTCCGTACGCTCCACCCGCAGGTGCAGCTCCACGCGGCCCTGCCGTCCTTCCCCGACCGTGACGAGGGGGCGCACCTGCGCGATCCTGGCGGTCGACCAGTGCTCCAGCCGCACGGGGCGCCACATGCCCGCGGTCACCACGGTGGGGCCCCAGTCCCAGCCGAAGCTGGAGGCCATCTTCCGGATGTACTGGAAGGGCTCGGGGTAGACGTTGGGCCGCTCCCCGGTCACGCTCCGGACCGCCGCCGCCTCGTCGTAGGCGGAGGCGAAGCCGACCTCCAGCGCTCCGGTGCGTCCGGTGACGTCGAACCGGTAACCGCGGTGCATGTTGCGCGTCGTACCGAGAACCTCGCCGGCGAGGGTGATCTCCGCGGCGGTGTCCAGCCCGTCGAAAACCAGGTCGGTACGCTCGTGGGCACTGTCGTGCGACAGGTCCGTGACGTAGGACCACGCCCGCCTGCCGACCCAGGCGATCTCGGTCTCGTTGCGGCCGATGAACGGGTCGGGGATGAGCTGGGCGGCCAGCAGATCGGTGTGGACGCAGCCGGGAACCCGCGCCGGGAGCAGTGCCTCCTCGTGGCGCAGGCTCCAGCCCTCGGTCAGCTGGGTGACGTCCTTCATGGTGCGGCTCCAATCGCCTGACTCAGGCCAGGTGGATGTACGACGCCGCACAACCTAACTCGGCTCCGACCCCCTGTCCATAAACCGGTAAAGCTCAGTTCAGACACACTGATGTAACACAGCGTCTCCATCAAGCTGCTCTCGTCGATGAATTAACCGTCTCCGGTAACGATTGGGCATCGTGCCGGAAATCAGAGCTTTACCGGTTCACATCCGACTGACATAGTGCCGACATCCCACCGCGGACCCGAGCCGCAACCCTGAAGGAGCTGGCACATGGGGAAGACGAAGACGCTCACGGGCGCGCTACTGATCGTCGCGATGCTGACCGTGACCGGGTGCGGCGGAGGAGGTGCCGCCTCCAACGAGACGGCGGCCGCCCCCGCGGACCCGAGTGATGTCTCGGGCGAGATCAAGGTCCTGACGCCGCGTACGGACCTCGTCCAGAACGGGGCGATGAAGGCCTACGCCGCCGAGTTCGGCAAGATCTACCCCAAGGTGAAGGTCAAGTTCGAGCCTCTCACCGACTACGAGGGGGAGGTCAGGATCCGGATGAACACCAAGGCGTACGGCGACGTGCTGATGATCCCCGGCGCGGTCGCCAAGGGTGACTATCCGAAGTTCTTCGCCCCCCTGGGTGCCACCTCCGAACTCGCGGACAAGTACCGCTTCAGCGACAAGACGGACGTCGGAGGCAAGGTCTACGGCATCGCCCAGTTCGGCACGGCCAACGGCTTCGTCTACAACAAGGCCGTCTGGAAGAAGGCCGGCGTCACGCGGTGGCCGACCACCCCCGAGCAGTTCACGGCCGCTTTGAAGGCGGTCGAGGACAAGACCGGCGCGGTCCCCTACTACACCAACTTCAAGGACGGCTGGCCGCTCACCGCCTGGAGCAACAACGTCGGCTCGGTCACCTGTGACGCGAAGGCCAGTGACCGGCTCGCCGGCCCCGTCTCCCCGTGGAAGCAGGGCAGCGAGCTGAACGTCATCGACTCGCTCCTGTACGACATCGTCCACGACGGGCTGGCCGAGAAGGACCCCACCACCACGAACTGGGAGAGCTCCAAGACCCTGATCGCCAAGGGCGAGATCGCGACCATGCAGCTCGGCTCCTGGGCGATCACACAGATGCGGGACGCCGCGAAGAAGGCGGGCACCGATCCGGACGACATCGGCTTCATGCCCTTCCCCGTGCAGAAGGACGGCGCGTTCTGCGCCACCGTCGTCTCCGACTACCAGCAGGCCGTCAGCATCCACTCCGAGAACAAGGCGGCCGCCCGCGCCTGGATCGACTGGTTCACCGATAAGTCCGGTTACTCGCAGAAGGAGGGCGCGGTCCCCGCGGTGAAGTCGGCCCCCATGCCGAGCACGCTCAAGGATTACGTTGACAACGATGTCAAGCTGGTGGAGCGCTCCGAGGCGGAGACCGAGAAGGTCAACGTGATCGACAACGCCGCCGAGATCGGCCTGGCCAAGCCGGACTACCGCCAGAAGCTGATCGACACGGCGCGCGGCGCCCAGAAGGGCAGTCTCCAGGACTTCTTCGCCGACCTGGACAAGAAGTGGGACGAGGCGGCGAAGACCGCCGGCTCCTGACGGACGGCGGAGGCGGGCCCCGGCCGCACGACACCGGCCGGGGCCCCTGTCGTACGGCACCAGTGGACAGAAAGGCCGACATGACCGAAACAACCGACACCGCGCCCGCGCAGTCTCCCGCAGGAGCGGCTCCCGTGGCGCGCAGGACGGGCCGCGGATCCGCGCGGCGGGGCGCGCCCGGCGATCCTCCGGGCCATTCCTGGCGAAGCAGTCCTCTCCGGCAGATCACGCCGTGGCTGTTCCTGGCGATCCCGCTGGCCCTGCTGATCACGTTCACCTACGTCCCCGTGGCGAACATGGTCTTCTACAGCTTCACCGACTGGGACGGCATCAGCCCGGACCGCAACTTCACGGGCGTCGACAACTACACCCAGATCTTCACCCGGCCGGAACTCTTCCGGGTCTTCTTCGTGAGCGGCTACTACCTCGCCGCGTCCGCCGTCCAGATCGCCGTCGCGCTGTACTTCGCGGCCGTACTGAGCTTCGACCTCAGGTTCCGCAACTTCTTCAAGGGGATCCTCTTCTTCCCCTACCTCGTCAACGGCGTCGCCATCGGCTTCGTCTTCCTCTACTTCTTCCAGGACGGCGGCACGCTCGACTCCGTGCTGTCCTGGTTCGGCGCGGACACCGACCACGCCTGGCTCGGCGACCCCGCCTCCGCGAACACATCGCTGGCCGGAGTCTCCGTCTGGCGGTACACCGGGCTGAACTTCGTGCTGTTCCTGGGCGCGATCCAGTCCATCCCCGGAGAGCTGTACGAAGCCGCCGAACTGGACGGCGCCGGCAAGTGGCAGCAGTTCCGGTACATCATCGCCCCGAGCATCAAGCCCGTGCTCAGCCTCAGTGTCATCCTGGCGATCTCCGGCTCCCTCGCCGTGTTCGAGATCCCGTACATCATGACGGGCGGCGCGACCGGTACCTCGACCTTCGTCATCCAGACGGTCAAGCTCGCCTTCCAGTTCAACAAGACCGGCCTGGCCTCGGCGGCCGCGGTCGTGCTGCTCCTGATCATTCTCCTGATCACCTGGATCCAGCGCCGTCTCGTGCCCGATGAGAAGGTGGACCTCGTATGACCACGGCCCTGCCCGCCCGACGCAGCGGACGCCGCCGGCTCGGACCGGCCCTGACCTACCTGTCACTGATCGTCGCGTGCCTGGCGGTTCTCCTGCCGCTCGCCGTCGTCTTCCTGACGTCGCTCAAGACGTCGGAGGAAGCCACCGACGGGGGCGCGCTCTCCCTGCCGGGCAACTGGCTCAACTTCAGCAACTACGCCACCGCGTTCACCGACGGCAAGATGCTCACGGCCTTCGGCAACACGGCCTTCATCCTGTTCTTCTCCATCGGCGGGACCGTCGTCATCGGCTCGATGACCGCCTACGCGATCGACCGGTTCGACTTCCGCGCCAAGAAGCTCGTCATGGCGCTGTTCCTCGTCGCCACGCTCGTACCGGGTGTCACCACGCAGGTCGCGACCTTCCAGGTCGCAACGGCTTCGGCCTGTTCGACACCCGCTGGGCCCCGATCCTGCTGTACATGGGCACGGACATCGTCTCGATCTACATCTTCCTGCAGTTCATCCGGTCCATCCCGACGTCCCTGGACGAAGCCGCCCGCCTGGACGGGGCGAACGCCTTCACCATCTACCGGAAGATCATTTTTCCGCTCCTGAAGCCGGCTGTGGCGACGGTCGTGATCATCAAGGGAATCACCGTCTACAACGACTTCTACATTCCCTTCCTCTACATGCCGTCCGAGGAGCTCGGCACCATCTCCACCGCCCTGTTCCGCTTCAAGGGGCCTTTCGGGGCGCACTGGGAGAACATCTCGGCAGGCGCCATCCTCGTGATCGTCCCCACCCTGATCGTCTTCCTCTGCCTCCAGCGCTGGATCTACAACGGCTTCGCGCAGGGTGCCACGAAGTGATCCCGGCCGCGTGCGGCGCGAAGGGACGGCCTTCGCGCCGCAGCGCGGCGAGCAGCGCGATCCTCCGGCAGTGGGGATCCTCCGGCAGCGGAGATCTTCCGGCCGGGCGGGAACGGAACCCCGGCCCCGCAGGCCGCCCCTACGCGGAACGGCCGGCGACGGCGCCGTTCCGGAGGGGCTCGCGAGCGGGCCGGTGGCCGGGGGCCGCGTCGAGGTCCGCTCCGCCGGTTCCGCCCCGGCTGCGAGCTGCGGGGCCTGCGCCTGAAAGGTAACTTAATGCTAAAAATGGTGCATGAGTGGACGTCTCGGAGGCGCGTCGCGGCGAGGTGTGCGTTCTCTGCTGGAGGTGCGCAGCGCCGCGGGCCAGGTGCTCCTCCTCCAGATCGTGGTCGCCGTACTGCTGATCGCAGTCGCGGTGGTCGCACTCGCGTTCCAGACGCGCCAGGACAGCGAGCGGGACGCCCGGAACCGGTCCCTCGCTGCCGCGGAGTCCTTCGCGCAGGGCCCGGGCACCGTCGAGGCGTTGCGGTCCCGTGATCCGGCCGCCGCGCTGCGGACCCACATGGACGCGGCCCAGCGGGGCTCGGGCGTGGACTTCATGGCGGTGATGGCGCCGGACGGCACCCGGTACACCGACACCGATCCGGCGCTGATCGGCAAGCGCACCGAGGGCGTGGAACGCGCCGCTGCCGGAACTGCCTTCACGGAGGTCTTCAAGGGCGCCCCGAACGACGCGGCCCGGGCCGTCGTCCCCGTCACCGCCGCCGACGGCTCCGTCGTCGGCCTGGTCACCGCGGGCGTCACGGTCGAGAACGTCGGGGACGCGGTGGACCGTCACCTGCCGGCGCTCCTCGCCTCCGCCGTCGGAGCGCTCGCCCTGGCCACAGGCAGCGCCGTACTCGTGAGCAGGAGACTGCGACGGCAGACGCACGGCCTCGGCCCCGCCGAGATGACCCGGATGTACGAGCACCACGACGCGGTTCTGCACGCTGTCCGGGAGGGCGTGCTCATCATCGGGGACGACGGCCGGCTGACGCTGGTGAACGACGAGGCGCGCAGACTCCTGGAGCTGCCCGCCGGCGCGGAGGGGCGGCACGTCACCGGTCTGGGCCTCGATGCCTCCATCGCCGAGCTGCTGGCCTCGGGCCGCACGGTGACCGACGAGGTCCACCTGGCCGGTGACCGGCTGCTGGCCGTCAACACACGGCCCACCGCCCCGTACGGCGGTCCCCCCGGCACTGCCGCGACGCTCCGGGACACCACCGAGCTGCGGGCGCTGTCCGGCGCGGCCGAGGTCGCCCGGGAGCGCCTGAAGCTGCTGTACGAGGCCGGAGTGCGGATCGGGACCACGCTGGACGTGGTGCGTACCGCCGAGGAGCTCTCGGAGGTGGTGGTTCCGCGGTTCGCGGACTTCGTCACGGTGGAGCTGCTGGATCCCGTACTGCGCGGCGAGGAGCCGACCGGTGGGCACACCGAGATGCGCCGCGCGGCCGTGAGCGGTGCCGGCGAGGACCGCCCCTTCCAGCCGGTGGGCGACCTGGTCAGGTTCGTCGTCCCCACCACGCCGATGGCAGCGGCTCTGGCGAGCGGACATGCGGTGCTCGAAGCCGACCTGAGAGTGGCCCACGGCTGGCGGGCCCAGGACCCCGTGGGGGCCGGCAAGGCCCTCGCCTACGGCATCCACTCCCTCGTCTCGGTGCCGTTGCGGGCACGTGGTGTCGTCCTGGGCATGGTCAATTTCTGGCGCTCGCAGTCCACCGGGTGTTTCGAGGAGGAGGATCTGGCGTTCGCCGAGGAGCTCGCCGCCCGCGCCGCGGTCGCCATCGACAACGCTCGCCGCTTCACCCGCGAACACGCCATGGCCGTGACCCTCCAGCGCAGCCTGCTGCCCCGGGTCCTGCCCGACCAGGACGCCCTGGATGTCGCGCACCGCTACCTGCCGGCGCAGTCCGGGGTGGGCGGCGACTGGTTCGACGTCATCCCGCTGCCGGGGGCGCGGGTCGCCCTGGTCGTCGCGACGTCGTCGGCCACGGCCTGCACGCCGCCGCCACCATGGGCCGGCTGCGCACCGCGGTCCACAACTTCTCCGCACTCGACCTGTCGCCGGACGAACTGCTGGGCCACCTGGACGAGCTGGTCTCCCGCATCGACGAGGAAGAGGGGGACGGCGAAGGCGACAGCATCACGGGAGCCACCTGTCTGTACGCCATCTACGATCCGGTCTCCGGTCTGTGCACCATGGCCACGGCGGGGCATTTCGCCCCCGGGCTGGTCCGCCCCGACGGCACGGTGGACTTTCTCGACGTGCCGGTCTTCCCGCCCCTGGGCCTCCACGGCCTGCCCTTCGAGACCGCCGAACTGCGGCTGCCCGAGGGCAGCCGGCTCGTCCTCTACACCGACGGCCTCATCGAACACCGCGACCGCGACATCGACACCGGCCTGCGCCTCCTGCGCCAGACCCTGGCCGACCACGCGGACGCGACGCCGGAGGAGACCTGTCAGGCCGTGTTCAGCGCGATGCTGCCCCCGCACCGCCGGACGACATCGCGCTGCTGGTGGCCCGCACCCGTCTGCTGGACCCGGCACGGGTCGCGGACTGGGACGTCCCTCCCGACCCCGCGGCCGTCGCCCCCGTCCGCGCCGCGTGCGGCCGCCAGCTGGAGACGTGGGGGCTCGGGGAGATCGGGTTCACGACCGAGCTCATGCTGAGCGAGCTGATCACCAACGCGATCCGTTACGGCTCCGCGCCGATCCACGTACGGCTGATGTACGAGCGCGGTCTGATCTGCGAAGTGTCCGACGGCAGCAGCACCGCCCCGCACCTGCGGCGTGCCGCCACGACGGACGAGGGCGGGCGCGGTCTGTTCCTCGTCTCCCAGTTCGCGGGCCGGTGGGGAACGAGATACACGCCGACCGGCAAGGTCATGTGGACCGAGCAGCCTCTGACCGACGGCCGGCAGTCCGCACCGGAGCCGGATCTGGACGATCTGTCCTGGCTGCCCGACGACCCGTTGTGACGGACACCGGGACGGACCGTGCCCCGTGCGGGAGGCGGAAGGGCGGACGGCATACTTGCCGACCGGGCGCGATCACTTCCGACACGCTAGGAGCAGCGATGGCCGACCGGATCGCCACCGAGAAGACGACCTTCAAGACGGTCTTCGAGGTGGGGCCGTCTTTCATGGGCCGGGCGCGGAGCGTCGAAGCCGGGTTCCAGCACGCGATCGCCCCGGCGACCGTGGACTTCGACTTCGGTGAGATCAGCCGGGCGGCGAGCGGTATCCCCGGCTGCTCGACCGTGAAGATCGTCCGCGGTTGGGGCCTGCAGGAGACCGCTCCCGTCAGCGTCATGGTCCTCTCCCTCAAGGAGGCCGTACGCCAGGCCCTCCCGCTCCCGTCCGCCAACTCCGCGTTCTGGGACAAGGCCGAGCGGGCCCTCACCGAAGCCTTCGTGGACCTGGGCCGGCAGGAGGGCACGCACCTCTCCTTCCACCGGGAGGAGGCGGACCGTACGAGCTACTACTACAACCTGCTGTTCGCCCTCCAGGACGAGGAGACGGGGGACGCGCTCCACACCATCGCCTTCTGCGTCAATGTGACGGTCGCGCTGGGCCCGGAGCAGGCCCGGTCCCTGACCGTCGGGGACACCGCGCGGTACACGATCCGCCTCAACGCGATCACCGTACGGCAGGAGCTGCCGTCCTCGGCCTGATCAGCGAGCCGCTGGGCCCTTGGCCCCGGGCCGGGGCAAGGCCAGCGGGCGGCGACAGAGCACTCCTCCGAGGGCGCGGTGGGGCAGCGGTCAGGGATCCGGGAGCGATCGGCCTAATGCCGCGAATGCGGGGTAACCGGCGCGATGGGGGACTGATCGGGCGGCCCGCGAGGCCGTCCCCCGTGAGAAGGAAAGGGAGCGCTCATGACTGCTCAGTACCGCACGGCGCCGACCGCCCGGACCCCTGTGCAGCAGGCCGCGCTGCTGGTGGG
>RHMC01000147.1 GCA_003719395.1 Streptomyces altiplanensis | reverse complement strand
CCCGGCCCCTGCCGGGGCTGGGCTCAGAGGTGTCCACCACTCGGGGACAGGTCCCCGTCGACGTGACCCATCCGGGTGAACGAACAGCCCCGATCTGCACGGGCAGTATCGGTCGCGACGACTCTCCGACACGACCAGGCCCTGACAGAACCCCATACGTGCGTTCACTCGCGAACTGCCCGTCGACGCTTTCCACGGTCGACGGTCGACATCCGCCATGGACGGATCGGCATGGCGCTTCACTTACAGTGAGGGAGTGATCGCAGCAGGTGGGTGCAGCCGAGCGCTGGACGCGGCCCTGCCCGCTCCACGCACTGAACCCACAAGTGTTTCCCCCACCCCCGGGTGACCGGTTGCCACAAGTGCAGGAGAAGACATTTGCTGAACCGCCAGCAGTCCACCGCCGTCCCGCCGCCCGTACGCGCCATCGTCATCACCGGCGCATCCTCCGGGCTCGGCAGAGCACTCGCGCTCTACCTGGAGCAGCGTGGATTTCGGGTTTTCGCTGGTGTACGCAGCGAAGTGGACGGTGAAAAGCTACGCGCCGACGCGTCCTCCGCCCGGCTGCAGCCGATGATCCTGGACGTGACCGACGAGAAATCGATCAGGGCCGCTGGGGCATCGGTCTCCGACGCAGTGGACGGGCAGGGCCTGTGGGCGCTGGTGAACAATGCCGGAACCTGCGTTTCGGCTCCCTTGGAGTGTGTCCCGCCCGCACAACTGCGGCAGCAGCTGGACATCAACGTCATTGGGGCCCTCGCCGTCACCCAAGCACTCCTGCCCCAGCTGCGGCTGACGCGCGGGCGGATCGTCAATGTCAGCTCCGGCCTGGGCGCCGTGGCGCTTCCGTATCTCGGCGCCTACGCGGCTGGGCAGTTCGCCAAGGAGGGAATGAGCGATGCCCTCCGCCGTGAACTGCGACCCTCCGGGGTTTCGGTCTCGGTCGTGCGACCTGGTGCGATCATGACACCGCTCTGGGACAAGGTACGGGAGACCGGCAACGAGACCCTGAACCAAGCACCCGATGACATCGCCGGCATCTACCGTCCCTCCTTCGAGCGATTCCTGCGGCTCAATGAGCGTCGGGCGCAATTGAGCAGGACACGACCGGAGGACTTTGCCCGACAAGTCTTCCGTGCTGTAACCGCCACGCGGGCCAAGAGCCGCTATTACGTCGGCACCGACGTCCGGCTGGCGACGGCGCTGTCCCGGCTACTGACTGATGCCGCGCTTGACCGCTGCCTCGCCGCAGCCACAAGGTCCGGCCGCTGAGACAAGTCAGTTCCTGTTCGCCATGCCCCGCGACGGAACCTGCGAGTCCTGAACCCCCGCCATGAGCCCGGACAGAGCGCAGCGCTCGACCAGGTAGCGACGGCGAGACGTACAACCACATTTCGCGGAACCCCTTCCTCCGCCGTTGCGGGGAGGGACCCGATCATTGGTCCGACAACATCGATCCCGACAAGTGACTTGCCTAATGAAGCAGCTGGAAGTCGCCATGCGTGGGCCCCGTCTCCAGGGGAGGCAACCCCGCGGCCTTCGCCACCATCGTCCTGACGAACTCCTCCTCGCCCAGTGCGAGATGAGGGCGAGCAGCTACCAGGTGCCGCTCCCACTTGCCCAGCGGCAGGGTGCCGCCGGATCCCGGCCGGGTAGAGGCGCTGCGGTGGATGGCTTCCGCGAGCCGGCCGATGTGATGGAAGATCCTTCGCTGCTGTGCGGGTGGGTGGACGGCGCCGTGCAGGGAGCGGCCCGGTACCGCCGTGATGACGACGGCGCGCAGTTCCTCGTCGGTGGCCACCAGGCGGGGCGCGGCCATGCCCAGGCCAAGAACCCAGGTGCGGTAGGCGGTCACCTCCCGCTGGTGGAAGCGCGCGTTCTGTTGGACCTTGACGATCCACAGGCCGCCCTCGGCGCCGGCAGCGCGCCACACCTGGCTGCCGTCCCGCGCCCAGGACACGTCCGTCTAGCCGGTGATGCGCTCGACGGCCCGTTCGGTGAACTCCCGCAGTCGCCCATCCGGCCCGGCCGTGCCGGCGGCTGGGACGGGGCGGCGCCGGTCGAGGGCAGGGCCGTAGGCGATGGGGTCGTCGGGCTGCTGGAAGTGCACGGTCATCGCCTGGCCGTCCCGGTAGGTGTCCAGCCCGGCGCGGCAGTACGCGACCATCGGGTCCGGCAGCGCGTCGAGGCGGAACCACTCCATCGCGTCGCAGACGGCCGGCTCCCGGACGGCGGGGGTGCCCTGCCTGGTGCGGACCTCGAAGAACACCCCGGTCCGGGCCCCGCCGCCGGGGCTTCGGTGGTGCACGGTGACCGCGAAGCGCACGTCCGCCGGGGCGATGACGATGCCGGTCTCCTCCTGGGCCTCGCAAATCAGCGCGTCCACGACGTCCTCGTGCGGGCCGTCCAGGTGCCCGGAGGGCAGGTGCCACAGGCCCGAGGCGTAGACGTCCCCGGCGCGGCGGGACAGCAGGACTTCGGGGCCGGGGGAACCGTCGCGTCGCAGGACCAGGTGGACGTCGACCGGCTCCCGGTGGCGCTGAGCGCCGCCGCTCATGACGCGGTCCCGGGCCGGGCGGGCCAGCAGCACCGTGAACACCGCTTCCTCGCGCAGCGTCCCGCTGCGGGCGTGTGCGTCGAAAAGCCGGCGGTCGTTGTTCACGCCCACCCCATCTCGGAGTAGGAGCAGCCGGCGCGGATACCGTCGATGGCCGCGCGGGTGTAGGCCACCATCGGCTTCGGCAGGCCTTCGAGCGGCCACCACTCCCAGCGGACGCACCGGTCCGGTTCGCGCACCTCCGGCTCTCCGCGCCACGTCGTCGCCCGGAAGAAGAGCTGGATGCGCGGCTCGGCACCGGCGTGGTCGAGAAGGTGGACCGTGTGCACCAGGTTCAAGTCCTCGGGCCTGATGACGAGCCCGGCCTCCTCGACCGCCTCCCGGACCAGGCACGACCGGACCGATTCCCGCCCGACGCGTCCGGCGAGCGCGTGCCAGTGCTCGGCGGCATACGCGACGTCGGGATGGCGCAGTCCCAGCAGGGTGCGTCCGTCGCGCTCCAGGTAGAGGTGGGCACCGATCACGTTCTTCACGGCACCCGCACCGCCCCGCGATGCCACGGGGCGCTGTGCGGGTACCGGCGCGATCGCGCAGGAGGCGTTCCCAGCGTGGTGGGCGAGGATCGCCTCGTACGCCCAGGGGCACATGGAGAGGTGGACCATGGGGTCCACGTCGAACCAGCGGAACATGATGCCTTCGGTGACCGGCAGCCGGTCGGCGTCGCCGTCCCACCGGCCCTCGTAGACCTGGATCCGCCCCTCCGTGACGTGGGGGCCCGAGGCGCTCACCGTGGTGAAGAGTTTCAGGTCGGGGATGACGAGGTCGGCCTCCTCGCGCAGCTCGCGGACGATCGCTTCCTCCGGAGTCTCCTGACCTTCGGGCCCTCCTCCGATCAGTGACCACGTGCCCGGATCGCAGATCGGCTTGTTCGCGTCCCGCAGGTGCAGCAGGTACTGCCCCTGGGTGTTGGTGAGGATGACGGCGGTGCTGGTAGCCGTTGCGGGATCAACGGGCATGGCTGTCGCCTTTCTCGGAGTGCGGGTCAGGCGCGCCTGCCGCCCCCGTATCGGTGTGCGAGACGTCGGTCAGCGTCCAGGACAGGGCGCCGCAGCGGCTGGTCACCCGCTGGGCGCCGTCGGCGTCGATCTGAAGCCGGTAGATGTGCGGTGAGCCGGCCGCGCGCCAGCGGTCGGCGACGTCGTGGATCTCCGCCCAGATGTCACGGGGGCCGACGGCGGCGACCTCCCAGTACCGGTGGCCGACGCGGCGTGCCCGCATCCAGGAACCGCACCGCGGCGCGCCGATCGTCAGGTCGTCCGCGCTGAAGTCGCGGACCAGCCCGGGGTGGAGATGGTCCAGGGCCAACCACATGCCTCGGTCGGTGTCCGCCGGGGGCTCCAACCGACTGCGCCGAGTCCGGCCGCCCTCACAGGTGGCGATCTTCTTGCGGAAGGCGGCGGACAGGAACAGCCGGTCGAAGCCGGCGCCGCCGCGGTGCCCGAACTCCACCGCGACCAGTTCCGCCTCCACAACGCCGGTCGGGGTCCTGGTGATCACGACCAGGCCCGGCCAGGACGGGGAGGAGGTGCCCAGCGTCAGCAGCGCACGCCCGCCCGGCGCGAGTTGGGCAACCAGAGCAGGCGGAACCCGGGGCACGGCGAAGGACACGAAGATCCGGTCGTACGGGCCCAACTCGGGCCAGCCGGCCAGGCCGTCCCCGGTCACCACAGCAGGCCGGTACCCCAGGGCCATCAGGCGCGCTTGGGCAGCCTCGCTGACGTGCCGGTCGATATCGAGGGTGACGACGCCGTCGTGGCCGCTGACGAAGCAGGCCACGGCGGCGGTCACGCCGGCGCCGGTGCCGACGTCCAGCACCCGCTGCCCTCGTCGCAGGTCCAGGCGCTGCAGCAGGTCGGCGGTGATGCCCATCGTGCTCGACATCGCCGTCACGCGCCCCCCGGACCGGGCGCCGGCGGCCCGGCCGAGGATCGGCTCGCCCTCGTGCTGGATGGACACGCTGTCCCCGCTGTGGAGAAGACCCAGCAGCTCCTCCCGGTCGTCGGGCCGCGCCCAGTCCAGCAGCTCCCAGCGCGGAGGCTCGTCGGGGACGCTGCGCCGTACGTACGCCTGCGGCATCAACGTCTCGCGCGGCAGGGCAAGGAGCGCATCGCGCACGGGTCCGGGGTGAAGGTCACCGGCCTCTTCGAGGCGGGCGACCATCTTCGCCCGTGCGGCCGCGACCTGTGGATTTGGCGCGGCGGGGGGAGGTGTTGCTGTGCACGGTTCGGGGAGCGCGGTGGCGGTCGGCCCCGCTTCCGTACCGCCGGTGATGGGCTGCGTCACGGCATACCTCCGTCCATCGAGCCCTCCGCGGCGGGCGCGGACCCCGGCGCGGGTACGGTCGGCCCGGCTGCGGCAGGCGGTTGACCCGTGGTGTGGCCCGTGCCCGCCGGTGCCGGCGGAGGGGCAGGCATCTGCCGCAGGGCGCGCAGCGGCGAACGGGCCAGGACCACAAGCGGGACGACGAGCAAGCAGGCACCGACGACCAGCGCGGGGCGTACTCCGACCCACGTGCCGAACCCGCCGGCGAGCAGCGTGCCCAACGGCCGGGCGCCGGAGGTCAGCCAAGTGCTCACGGCCTGCATCCGGGCCTGCATGCTGTTCTCGGTGACGATCTGGCGAATCGACCGCTGGGTGGTGCCCGCCGCCCCCGCGCAGGCCAATTGGAGGAACAGCGCGGCGCCGATGACGATCTCCCAGCCGAGCCCCGGGGAGGCCAGCAGCAGCGGGACCTGGGTGAGCGGGGTGAACGCGAGCGCGCCGAGCATCATCGGCCCGGGCCCGAACCGCCGCGCGACGGCGGGCGCGGACAGAGCCCCGGCGGCCGCGCCGAGCGCGCCGATCCCCAGGACCACGCCGAAGGCGGTCGCGCTCATCTCCAGGACCCGCAGCAGGTACAGCGCCCACAGGGTGTTGAGCGCGGCCAGTGCCAGGGAGGTGGTGGCGTTGACCCAGGTGAGCACGGTCAGCCGGTGGTCGTCGCGCACGTATCGCAGGCCCTCGGCGATCTCCGTCCGCAGTCGGCGCTGCTTCGGCCGTGCTGGGGTGGTCTCGCGGGCCTGGATGCGGGCGGTGCACCAGGCGCTGAGGAGGTAGGAGCCGACGTCTCCGAGCAGGGCGCGGGCCGGGCCGAGCAGTGCGGTCAGTGCGGCGCCGAGGTTGCTGCCGCCGGTCGCGGCGATCGCGAACAGGCTCCCGATGCGGCTGTTGCTCCGCTGGATCAGGGACCGGTCGACCAGGGTCGGCAGCAGGCTGATCGCCGCCGCGTCGTGCACTACGCCCGCGGCACCCTGAACCGCGGCGACGACCATGAGCTGCGCCAGGGTCAGTGCGTCGAGGGCCGCGGCCACCGGTACCGTCGCCAGCGCTGTAGCGCTGACCAGGTCTCCGGCGATCATCTGCCGTCGCTTGGAGTGCCGGTCGGCGAGCGCACCGGCGTGCAGAGCGAGCAGTGCGGGCGGCAGTTGCCCCCAGAACGCCAGCCAGGCCACCTGACCGGGTGTGGCGTCCAGCTCGAGTACGGCGAGCACCGGGATCGCCATCGAGCTGATCGAGCTGCCGGCCACGCTGGCGGTCTGGCCGGTGAGGTATCGCCGGAAGTCGCGGTGCCGCCACAACGACGTGGACGAGGGGCCGCCGGGCCCGGTGAGCGGGGGAGTGCTGGCGAAGGGGTTCACCGGCCCGCCTCCTCGGCCGTGGCGGTGCTGGACCGGTAGCCGCTCGCCTGCAAGGTGAACATGGCGGCGTAGTCGCCGCCCCTCCTCATCAGCTCCTCGTGGGATCCGGATTCGACGATGCGGCCGCTGTCGAAGACGAGGATGCGGTCGCACTCGACGACGCTGGCGAGCCGGTGGGAGATCAGCACCGTGATCTGGTCGGTACGCAGTCGGCCGCGCAGCACGGCCTCGTACACGGCGTGCTCGGACGGCGGGTCCATGCTCGCCGTCGGCTCGTCCAGGAGCAGCAGCGGCGCCGCCTTGTACAAGCCGCGGGCGACGGCGATCTTCGCCCATTGGCCGCCGGAGAGCTGTTGCCCGCCCTTGAACCGTTTGGACAGCAGCGTCGTCCACTGGGCGGGGAGTGTGGCGATGACGCCGTCGGCTCCCGAGGCCCGGGCCGCGGCCATGGCCCGCTGGGGCTCGGCCTCGGTGAGGGTGCCGGTTCCGGCGGTGATGTTCGACAGCGCGCTGAAGGGGAACCGCACCGGGTCCTGCAGTACACAGGCGACCTGCCGGTGCACCGACTTGGCGTCCATCTGCCGTACGTCGATGCCGTCCCAGCTCACGCTGCCCTTCTGGGGCTCGTACAGACCGGCCAGCACCTTGGCGCAGGTCGACTTCCCCGATCCGTTGAGGCCGACGAACGCAACCGTCTCCCCGGCGCGGAGGGTGAAGGAGACGCCGTCGAGCGCCGGGGTGTCCTTGCCGGGGTAGGTGAAGTGGACGTCCTGGACGGTGATCTCCCGCACCTTCTCCGGTGCCCGTGCCCCGGCCGCGCGGGGCAGGAGACGGCGGCTGCTCTCCTGGACGGCGAGGAGGTCGTCGACCCAGAGGGCGTGCTCGTAGACGAGGTGGGCGATCTCGATGAGCTGGGTAAGGGAGGACCGTCCGGACTGGATGGCCAGGACCGCGCCGGCCCCCGCGGCGAGGGGAAGCCACCCGGCGATCAGCATGGCGGCGAGCGCGGCGTAGGTGATGCCAGTGCCGACTCCGCCGACCGCTCGGCCGGCGAGGTTGATCAGGGCCGCGTTCACGCCCAAGCGGGTGTCCTCCTCGGCGATCCTGACGGTCAGGCGGCGGTGTTCGTCCAGCAGGGCGTCCTGCGCCGTGTCGGAGCGCAGCTCCGCGGCCGCGTCCACGTCGAGCAGCAGCCAGGAGAAGACCCGGACGCGGCGTTGCAGCGCGTTCCAGCGCTTGAAGGAGTGGAAGCGGGCCCGCGCGCTGTGCACGGCGGCCGCCCCCACCGGCAGGACGGACAGCAACAGCAGCGGGAGCAGCGCGGGGTGGAGGATGCTCAGAACACCGGCGGTGCCGATGAGGCCGAGGGCCGCGGAGGCCAGGGAGACGACCTGCCCCACGATCATCCGGGCGTAGAACAGCCCGCGGTCGTTGGCGCGGTGCACCTCGTCGTGCCAGTCGGCGTCTTCCACGGCCTCGAGCCGTACGTGCGCGGTGAGGCTCAGGAACTCGCACTCCAGCGCGGTGCGGATCTTCGGCGTCACGCGTGCCTGGGCCAGCGAGACGGCGGCCTCCAGCAGGGCACGGGCGGCGAGGAAGCCCGCGACGAGGAGGATCTGCGGGATGGCCGCGCGTACGCGATCGGCGTGGGGCCCTGGGCGAACAGGTGCTGGAGGACTCCGACCGAGGCGATCAGCCCGAAGGCGGCCATCGCGGCCGAGGCCAGCTGGCAGACGACGGCCGTGAGAGTGGACGCGCGGTCCGCCTGCCAGGCGAGCCGCCCGATCAGGGCGGTGATCCTGGGCAGACGCACCAGGACCTGGCGCACCGTGGAGCTGGCGGCTAGCCGTCGGACGGACCAGTACGCCTCCTCCATCGCATCGGTCATGTCGCCGTCCTCCGGGCCGGCGGACACAGCCGTCGGCGGCAGGGGCAGCGGGGCGGAGCGCGGTCCGGGCACGTTGCCGGATGCCGCATCGGTCGGCTCGCTCATGCCACCCACCCCGTATCCGGTCGTGCCGAGCGGCGTGAGGCTTCAGCGAGGGGGTTAACGGAGCGCTCTCCCGTGTACGGGATCTTCGCCGGCGGCGGAGGAGAAGCGTCGCCGTCCTGTTCGAACTCGCGTGTGCCCGTTGTGCTCAACTGCGGTCCCCCATCCCTGATCTGTGTGCCTTCCGCGACGACACCGAGGTCAACGACGTGGACCGCGATATCGAACACGCGTGTTTGAGACGATGCCGAAACCCCGAGATGGAGCGCTTCACGCCGCGTGTAGGGCCCACGGACCCTTGTTCGGCCCGGCCGCCCACCGACGCACGGGTGGCCGACACGCCGACATTGGATACGCCTGTGACACTGGGGCTTTCGGGACCCGAGTCCTGGGACCGCCCTGAACGACCCAGCAATGCCGTTCCTGCGGACTTCAAGGGGCAGCCGGGGGGACTGGCCGGTCATAGGACCGGCTGAGAGTGAAGGAGCGTGCTGGCCCTCGCGAGGTCCTCCGGTGTGTCGACCGCGAGACCGTCGTCTATGACGCGGAGCATCCGTACACCGTGGCCGTGTTCGACGAAGCGCAGCATCTCCACGCCTTCGGTGCGCTCCAGCGGCCCCTGCGGGAGGTGCCGGAACAGGCTGAGGGCCGTTCCGGTGAAGCCGTAGAGTCCGAGCTGCCGCAGGTACTTCGGCCGGTCCCCGCGCGGGTAGGGGACCGGCTGTCGGGAGAACAACAGGGCATTGCTCGCGGCGTCGACGACGACCTTGACGACGTTGTGGTCCAGGACGGCACAGACGTCGTCCAGCTCCGTGTACGCGTTCACCGCGAGCGTCCCGGGCGGCAGGTGTTCCAGGGCTTCCGAGACGGCGTCGATCGCGACGGGCGAGATGAACGGCTCGTCGCCCTGGACGTTGATGTACGCACCGGCGGGCAGGCGCTCCGCGCACTCTGCGACGCGATCGGTGCCGGTGAGGTGTTCTCCGGTGCGCACGCACTCGATGCCCAGGTCTTGGCACGCCGCCTCGATGCGTTCGTCGTCGGTGGCGACTACCACGCCATCGAGGCGCTTCGCTTCCAGGCAGCGCTGGTGGACGTGCCACAGCAGCGGCTTGTCCCCGAGCTGTGCCAGGGGCTTCCCCGGAAAGCGGGAGGCTCCCCAGCGGCAGGGGATGACGGCTATGTGGCGTCGGGGCGCGGTGCTCGGCGGTGCGGCGGTGGTGACGCCACGGCGTACTCCCGTTGGTGGGTGTCAGGAACGGGTGGGGCGGGGGAGAAGGGCCAGCTTGGCGCGGATGTCGGCGATGCGGCATCCTCGAAGGAGCGCCACTCGTAACCGCCGACCTCTTCGGCCTGGAGTGTCACGGTGTGTTGGGTGCGGAGAACGAAGGCCCAGCGGAAGTCCACGTGCTGGTGGGCCGGCTCGCCCTTCGCGGCGTTCGCGGCGATGTCGTGCACGTCGATGTCCAGCGGCACGGTCTCGAAGCCCGGGAGGGGGACGACGGCGTCACGAGGGATACCGGTCTCCTCGAATAGTTCACGAAGAGCGGCACCGGGCAGGTCCTGGTCGCCCGGCTCGTTGTGGCCGCCGGGCGCGAGGGCCTTGCCCGTCACGTTGTGGTGGATGTGCAGCACCCGGTCGCCGGCGTCGATGACGATGGCGCTGCACGTGACGTGCGTGGGGAACGTCTTGCGGCTGGTCGGATCGTCCTCGCCGTCGAGAGCGGCCAAGAGCGCGGTCAGGACGTCTCGCTCGTCCGGGTAGCGGTCGAGGTACGCCTCTGCGGTGGCACGGATGTGGTCGAGGGACGGGGGCATGGGATCACCTGTTGAAGGAGGCGAGCCAGGTCCTGGCGATGGCCTGGCGATCGGGTGCGGGCATGTCGTGCAGGCCGGGCTGGAAGCGGCCGTGGCTGAGGGCCGCGGTGGCGGCGAGTATCTCGGCTTGGACGAGATGGATGTAGGTGCCGACGGCGGCCCCATGCACGAAGTTGACGGCGCCGCCGTCGGCGAGGACGTAGAAGTAGTGGCCGGTGATCTCGTAGCGCGTCAGGTGTTCGCCGACCGGAGTGCGCTGGTAGAGCCCGTGGAGGCTGCCGAGTTCGAGTTCGTCCTCCGAGGACGTCACCGAGGCGAGGTAGGCCCCGTTGCGCAGGGCGGCGAAATCGCCGTGGCGGAGTGCGAGGTTGCCGGTGGCGCACAGGACGAGTTCCGCGTCCTGGAGTGCCTCGGCCGTCGATGTGCTCGTACGGAAGCCCTGGGAGTGCGCCTGCACCCTCTTGACCGGATCGGTGTCGTGCACGGTGACGCGCAGGTCCTGGGCCCGCAGGATCTGAGCGATGGCCCGGCCGACTTTGCCGAACCCGATGACGCAGGCGTTTCTGCTGGTCAGGATGTCCCCGCGGGCACGTACGAGGGCGTCGGTCGAGAAGACGATGGACCGGCCCACGAGGTGGTCCTCGCAGTCCTTCAGCGGGGAGCGGGCCACCGAGACGACGGGACAAGGCAGATGGTCGAGTGCCGCGTACCTCTGGTGTCCGTTCTCGGTGTCCTCGACGACGCCGAGGACACGGCCGGAGAACTTCTCCACCAGGGTGTCGAGACACGGCGCGAAGTAGCCGCCGATATCCATCAGGACGACGTTCCGGCCGCCGGCCGTGTCCTCCAGGTACTCCAAGGCCGTGGTCGAGTCGGCAAACAGCTCTCGACTGAGGTCATGCACGGTGAAGGCGCGTCGGACCTGCTCCAGCGTCGGCTTATCGACGGACCTGGGCTTGGGCAGGACGGCGGCGACCGTGGACGTCGCGGCCATCGCGCGGAGGAACGCCGGCCGCTCGGGCAGCAGGTGCGTGATGACCAGTGTTGACGGGGTCGCCGGCGGGAAACCGCGTCGTGATCTGCTGGAAGAAGGCGTCCAGCCGCGCCTTCTCGGGACTCTCCACTGCAACTCCTCGTCGTGTCGCGCTGGTTATGCCGCGCGGCCGTACGCGGCGGGCTCGGTGGCCAGTGCCTGCATCTGGGCCCGCATGCCGTTGGGGAGGTCGACCTGGGGCTGCCAGCCCAGGACCTCGTGGGCGCGACCGGGGTTGGCGCGGGTGGTGAGGACGTCGCCGCTCCGCGGGTTCTCCTGGTGAACCTGGATCTCGCGCCCGGTGAGGCTGTTCGCGATGTTGATCACTTCGAGCAGGGAAGCGCTCGAACCGCCTCCCACGTTGATCACCCCGTTGGCCGTCGGGATGGTGGCCGCGGCGATGGTCGCGGCGACCGCGTCGTCGATGTACGTGAAGTCCCGGCGCTGGTGGCCGTCCCCGTAAAGGCGCAGCGGCTGACCGGTGAGGGCGGCCTTGAGGGCGCGGTGCGTGAACATGTCGGGGCGCTGCCGGGGGCCGTAGACCGTGAAGTACCGCAGGGCGACGACGCTGGTGGGGCAATGGGCCTGGGTCGCGTGCGCGAGGCAGAGCTGCTCCTCGGCGTGTTTCGTGACCGCGTACGGGGAGGCCGGCTGGGGCCGGTCGGTCTCGACGCTCGCACCGCCCTGGGTGGGGCCGTAGACGCTGGAGGACGAGGCCACCACGAGCCGGGGGACGCCCATCCGGGTGGCGGCTTCCATGACGCGGTGGGTGGCGAGGACGTTGGAGGCGACGTACTCGCCGAACTTCGCTCCCCAGGAGGGGCGTACCCCGGGGATGCCCGCCAGGTGGAAGACGGCGTTCGCGTCGACGAGCATCGGCTCGATCGCGCAGCTGAGGAGGTCCCCAGTCACGTGCATGTAGCCCGGGAGCCCCTGCAGGACGGCGAGGTTGGCTGCGGCCGTGGGGTCTGTGGCCGGGTCGCGCCGGTCGACGCCGATGACGACGGTGCCGGCCTGGATGAGGGCGTGCGCCAAGTGGGAGCCGATGAAGCCGGCGGCGCCGGTCACCACCGCTCGACGCGGTACGGCGGTGGTCAGGTGGGACGAGAGCTGTGACACGGAGGTCTCCAGGAATCCGGGAAGGGGGTGGTTCAGGGGAGCCGGGCCAGAACGGTGCGGCCGTGGGTGCTGAGGGCGAGGTCGTCCCGTTCGTGTCCGCGGACCAGTCCGGTGACGGCCTCGATGGCGCCGAAGGATTCCAGCAGCCGCTGTTCGGTGTCGTTCAGTGGCTTTCCGTATCCGGCGAAGAAGGCCGTGCGGAGGTTGGGGGCGGCCTGCCAGCGGCGGAACTCGAGTCGGGCGAAGTCGCGGATGCGGGCGTCGCGGCGCATGTGCTCGAAGTCGCACAGCCCGAAGGCGTCGCCGAGGATCCAGTTCCGCGGTTGGTAGTCGAGGTGGCACACGGCGCTGTCCAGGAGCGTGTTCGCCAAGACGTCCGCGTGGTGGCTCAGGCGGTCGCGTTCGACCGTGGAGATGAGGTCGGCCCGGTCTGCGCGGGCGATCCAGTCGCGCAACCGCTGAGCGAGTTCCGTGCCTATGGCGCCGGTACGCGCTACCGAGGTGGCGTGGTGAAGCTTGCCCAGCACGCGCCCGGCCTCGTAGTGAGCCTGCTCCTCCTCGGGCGACCCTGGTGCGACCGTGTCCACCCGTACCCCGGGAACAGCGGTGAGCAGCAGGGTGCACGTCCTGTCCTGCCGGCCCACTACACGCGGGACGTGGCCGATCAGGTTGGCGCCCCAGGCGAGATAGGCGTGCAGTTCCCGGATGTACCGGTCACGTTCGCTGTGGTGTTTGGCGAAGAACTCGTTGCCCTCGGCGTCGACCAGGCGCAGGACGCGGGGCGGGAGCGCCGGATCGTGCACGATCCGCACCGGTCCGAGCGCGCCTCGGGCCAGGTTCAGGCGCGGGTCGTCGGACAGCGTGATCACGAGGCGGCCTCCTGCGCTAAGGCGGCCAGGTGCTCGGTGTCGTTGTGGCGGTCGAGCATCCACCGTCGTTGTCCGAGGCGGTTGAGGTGGTGCTGCCAGCGGCTGATGGAGCCGTGGGAGATCGTGAATCCGGCCGAGGCACCGAGTGGGATGCCCAGGAGCAGGGTGTGGGCGACGATCACGGTCTCGCCGTGCGCGGCGAAGAGGACGCGTTCGCCTTCATGCTGGTCGATGAGTTCCCGCAGGAAGCGACCGGCCCGCTCCAGGTAGCCGTTCCAGGTGTCGGATTCAGCAGCCCAGGGCCTGTCGGGGTGGGCGTGCGGTCCACCATCGGCGGCGGTCTTCACTTCGGTCCAGGGCTGGCCGTCGGCGACGCCGTGGCTGGGACCGTCGAGACGGTCGTCCACGGACAGGGGGATCCTGAGGGCCTGGCTGATGATCTCGCCGGTCTGGCGCAGGCGGATGCGCGGTCCGGCGTACAGCACGTCGAACGGCTCGTCGAGATGCTCGGCGGCAAGTCGCAGTGCCACCTGCTCGACTTGCGCGTATCCGCGGTTAGTCAGCCCGGTGCAGGTGCGCGGGCCTCCGACCAAGCCGTCGACGTTGCACTGGGCCTCGCCGTGGCGGACGAATACGAGTTCGGTGGTGATCATGCGGAACCTCCCGGGTAGGGATGGGGTGCCCCGCTGTGGCGGTAGCCGTTGCGCCCGGCGTACGGGGCGGTCAGGACGGCATGCAGGGCGAGGAAGTCGTCGAGCCGCTCGTGATCCGTGGCGCCGAGCCGGGCGTCGTGGCGTCCGGCGGCCTCGTTGTACGCCTGCAGGCTCGCGTTGACGGACTCGGTCGGCAGAGGCCCGTACGTCAGGATCAACGTGGCGATCAGCTTCGCCAGGTCGTACGCCACCGGGGCGAGCGTGAGATCGTCGGTGTCGACGGTGTAGACGTCGCCGGCCTCGGTGATGATGAAGTTCCGGGGGTTGCTGTCCTTATAGAGCGCGGTCGGCCCCTCGGCGGTCTTCTCCAGCAGCGCCAGCATCGCCTGGAGAGCGACCCGATCCGGCAGGTAGCCCTGTTCCAGCCTTCTTCGCAGGGAGGTCTGCCGGGGACCGACGTAGTCGCCGAACACGGTGCCGTCCTGGAAGCGGTGCGGCGTGTTCAGCGCGGCCGGCCGCAGATCGCTGGTCCAGGCGGCGCCGTGGGCGTCGCCCAGCAGCCCGGCCAGGGTGAGCAGGTCCTCGGGCCGGGCCGATCGGCCGTCGATCCACTCGTACGTCAGGCTCGTCGGCCCGTCTACCGTCAGCACCGGCAGACGCAGCGGCCGTGCGTGCTCGGCGAGCCAGGCGTGGTGACGGGCGGCCGAGGCCACCTTGCCGGAGGTCTCGTAGTGCTTGGTGAACCGGCGGACGGTCACGGCCTGCCTCCCCGTGACCGGGCCACGACGAAGGTGACGAGCGACCTGGTGGTGAGGGGCCGGTCCGGCACGAACTCGTGCAGGGTCGCCGCGAGGGCGCCGGGATTCCCGTACAGGCCGGGGGCGAGGTCGTACTTCGGGTTGGTGGCCAGGTACTCGGCAACGTGGTCGTGGCCGTCGAAGGTGAAGCTGTGCTCCTCCTGCTCCACGGCCAGTACGTCGAGCGACAGGGCGGCCAAGTCGGCGAGGTTGCCGCTGTGGGCCGAGATGTACAGGCTCTCGTGCTCCTCGGCCCGAGGATCGAGGCCGACGGCAGCGACCAGCTGGTCCATCTCCCGGTAGCTGTCGAGCCCCTTCGTGACGAGCACGGCCAGACCGCCGGGAGCGAGCGCCCGGTCGATCTCCACGACCACAGCCTGCGGGCGCGGTGAGTGGTACAGGCAGAACGCGGCGACGACGACGTCGCACGAGCCGGCGGCCACCGGGAGATGGTGGAAGTCGCCTTGAAGGAAGCTCACCGGGAGGCTGGGCACCCGGCGGGCCCTTTGGAGCGCATGCTCGATCAGGGCCGGCGCGGCGTCGAGGCCGACGATGCGCCGGGGCCGTAGCTCCTGGGCGAAGGTCAGGCTGCTCGTGCCGCGCCCGCAGCCAAGGTCCAGGACCAGGCCGAGACGGTCTGGCCGCTCGTGGTGGGCGCGCATCAGTCCGACGATCGTGTCCGGTACGGGGCGCCCGGTGGTCTTCGCCCGCATCAGGGCGTTCGACCGGCCGGCGAGCCGAGAGGCGTGCCCGTACAGCTCCTCCTGACGCGCGGGGTCCAGGAAGGGGTTGGCGCCGCTCATGCCGCGCCCTCCCCTCGGAGGCGCGGAGCGCTCAACTGTGCTCGGCGGCGACCTTCCGCAACCAGCGGCGCGTCTGCCGCCGGTTGGACAGCAGCACCACGTCGGCACGGCCCGAGGCGAACTCCTCGATCTTGGCCATCACACGCGGGCGCATCTTGCGGCGGTACGTCGCCACGTACTTGATCACGCCCCAGTGGATGCGGTTGTGCACCCCGTTGCCCTTGTGCCCGGCGCCGTGCCGGATCTGCCGGGAGAAGATCCCGTACAGCGCCGCCACGGTCGAGACGTCCATCAGGACCACCGTGTCGCAGGCTTCGAGCCGGATCTGCAGCGTCGAGTTGTAGTTCCCGTCGATCACCCACGCCGGCCGCGCGACCAGCTCCCGCTGAAGCGCGGCGAACTTCTCCATGGGCAGCTCGTTCCACTCGTCGTCGTAGAACGCGGCGTCCAGGTGCGTCACCGAGGCGTCGAGAATCCTGCCCAGCTCGCGAGCCACGTACGATTTGCCGCTGCCTCCGCAGCCGACGATGGCGACCTTCTTCATGATGCTCCAGCGTAGAGGCGCTCGGCCGCCCAGTCGGACCGGCCGTTTGGACACGTTCGGATGATCCAGACACCATGGCCCGGGTGGTCAACTGCATCACGCCGCTCCCCGCTCTGCCGCGACGGGATTGACTGCCGTGTCCAGGACGGCTTCCAGCGCCACGACCTGCCGGCTCAGGCGGAACAGGTCCAGGCGATCCAGGCAGGCCGCGATCAGGTCCGCGTGCTGCTGGGTGCCGGCGATCCGCTGGAGAGACGAGAGCCGCTCGAAGACCTCCTGGCCTGAGCGCACGATCAGCTCTGCGGGCACGAACCGGTCGACGTGGCGGATGTCCGCCGGGGCGAGCGGGAGGCAGCCGGCGAGCACGGCCTCGAAGATCCGCTGCGTCATCTGCCCGACGGCGGCGTACCTCTCGGGGAGCATGAGGACGGTCGCCAGGGACCTGCCGTACACGGCGTGCACCGCCGGGAAGGGGAGCCTGCCGAGGAACCGCACGTGCGGCCAGCGGCTGGTCTTGGTCCACTTCCCCCCGACCAGGTGGTCGAAGCGGGCGGCGGCCGGCGCGAAGAAGCGGTCGAAGTGCTCGTCGCGGTCGTACTGGTTGCCGACGTAGCCGAGGGCGAGGTCTCGGGGCCTCTTGGCGAGCGCGAGCGGGTCCGCCTCGGCGAGCAGACGGTCGTCGACGGGGAAGAGCAGCCGGTGGGCGCCGGGCGTCGGCTCGAGGGCGGCCTCGCAGACGGCGGTCCGGTGAACACCCCGCCACATGCTGTCGGGGCGGAGCTTGCGGTCCTTGTCCCAGATCACGGTCGGCGTCTTCCTGCGCACGGTGTACCGGGTGACGAGTTCGGCCTGGCGGTGCAGGTCGCAGGTGTGCCCCTCGGTGCCGCACGGGGTGGTGTTGCGCCCGTCGATCGCCCAGCGCCATTCCAGGAACAGCGCGTCGATGTCCGGGGTGCCGCTGTGGAAGGTGTAGGCGTTGTTCAGGTCGTCGCCGGCTTCGATCAGGTCGCGGTTGGCCTGCAGGAAGACGATCTCGTGACCGCGGTCGAGTAGGGCGTCGATGAAGGGGCGGCGGTGGCTGCGGCCCCCGTCGGGGGTGTCGATGATCCCGTTGCCGAGGAAGGGACCTGTCCCTGAGTGGTGGACACCTCTGAGCCCGACCCCGGCAGGGGCCGGGTAGGAGGCATCTTTTATGGTGATGAAGGTCTACTCGCCCGAGTTCAAAGTGGACGCGGTCGCGCTGTACCTGTCGGATCCGAGCCACACCTTCGAGGGCATCGGCAAGGATCTGGGCATCAGCCGGGAGACGCTGCGCAACTGGGTGCGGGCCGAGCGGGCCCGCCGCGGTGAGAGCGGCATGACAAACGGCAAGACGAAGGGCGTCCTGGTGAGCGAGGCCACGAAACAGGAGCTGGAGGCCGAGATCGCGGCCCTGCGCGCGGAGCTGAAGGCGGTGCGCAAGGAGAACCAGAAGCTGGCGGTCGAGCGGGACATCCTGCGCAAGGCGACGAAGTTTTTCGCCGCCGAGATGAACTGGTGAGGACCCGTAATTTAACTACTGCCGGATTCGGGCCGATACCTTGGTGCTGCCATG
>RHMC01000146.1 GCA_003719395.1 Streptomyces altiplanensis | reverse complement strand
CCGTGGTCGGGGACCGGCCCGGAGCGTGCGGCGACGGCGCGGCCACGGCCGGCCGGACGCCCGCGCCGGTCACGGCCGGCGCCGCCGTGCTGACGCTGGTGCCGCGCTGGGAGCTGCGAGCCGCTCCCTCCGGTGGGCTCGCCGTCCCGGACGGCCACGACGTGTGGCTGGTCGGCGCCGGTCTCACCGACTCCTCGGTACGCGCCCTGTCCGCGCTGTTGCCCCGGGGCGCCGAGCTGCGGACGTTCGAACCGGTCGCTGATCGCCCGCTGGACGCCGAGTACCTGCGGTTGACGCAGACCCTGCTGAGCGGGATACGCAGCGCCGCGTCGCCGAGCGCGGCGCCACGGCGAGCGCCTCGTGCAGCTCGTCGTCCTCGGGCACGGCTCCTCGGCCGCCCGGGTACCGACCGGGGTGTCCGGCCTGCTGCGCACGGCCGCACTCGAACATCCCTGGCTGCGGACCCAGCGGCGTCGAGTACCTCGACCTGCTTCGATCACACCGATCCCACGTCCGCCGCCGCGCTCGCCGGAGCCATCGACGCGGACGCCCGCGACCACGCCGAGCACGACATCCGCCACCACGACGGAAGGCGGTACGTCCGCCGGCTGGCGGAATTCCTCCCGCAGCCGCAAGCCGGGGGCACGGCTGCCGCCCCGTGGCGCGAAGGCGGCGTCCACCTGATCACCGGTGGACTCGGCGGACTGGGCCGGATCGTCGCCGAAGAGCTGTCCCGGACTCTTCACCGGGGCACGATCGTCCTGGTCGGCCGCTCTGAACCCGACACCGCCCGGTTGCGTGAGCTCGGTTCCGTCGGAGCGCCGGGCGTCATGGTCGAGTACCGCAGGGCCGACGTCACCGACCGCAGGGCCGTCGACGCCCTCGTCGCCGACGTCGTGTCACGCCACGGCGCGATCCACGGGATCATCCACTGCGCCGGAGTGCTCCACGACGGCTACCTCGCCACGAAGACGGACGAGCAACTGCGTGCCGTCCTCGCGCCCAAGACCTCGGGCCTGGTGAACCTGGACGAGGCCACCGTGGACCAGCCGCTGGACCAGCTGATCGTCTTCTCGTCCACCGTGGCCGCGCTCGGCAACGTGGGGCAGGCGGACTACGCGGCGGCCAACGGCTTCATGGACGCCTATGTCGCGCACCGCGGCGAACTGGCCGCGCGGGGCACCAGGTCCGGTCGCGCCCTGTCGATCGGCTGGCCACTGTGGGCGGACGGCGGCATGCGCGTCGACGACACGATGCTGGCCCGGCTGCGCGACCTGGGTGTGACCCCGCTGGGTACCAGGGACGCGCTGCGGGCGCTGACGGCCGCAGTCGCGGACGGCCGTCGGCACACGCTTGTGCTCTGCGGCGACCGCGAGCTGCTGCTCACCCGCCTGTCGGCGCAGACCGACCGGCCTGCCACTGCCGTTTCCGCCGCCCTCACCCCTCCTTCGCCGGTCTCCGCTCCCGCCCAGGCCCCGACTCCCTTGTCGGCGTCCTCGGCCCCCGCCGCAGACACGCCGCGCCCGTCGGTCCGTGAGGCACAGGAGATGTGGCAGCGCACCCTCGTCGCGGAGGTGTCGGCGCAACTGAAGGTTCCGGCCGACGAGATCGACGTGGAGGGTGAGTTCGGTGAGTTCGGTTTCGATTCGATCAGTCTGACCGAGCTGGCGGGCCGGCTCGGCGACGGCTACGGACTGAGCCTGGCACCGACCGTGTTCTTCGAGCACACCACACCTGCCCGGCTCGCCGCGCACCTCGCCAGGAGCGGCCCCGAGACCGCTCCGCGGGACGCCACTGGTGCGGCCGGCCGCACTCCCGGCACGCCCGACCCGCTGGAAACGGCCCGTGGAACACTGATCGCGGAGGTGTCGGCGCAACTGAAGGTTCCGGCCGACGAGATCGACGTGGAGGGTGAGTTCGGTGAGTTCGGTTTCGATTCGATCAGTCTGACCGAGCTGGCGGGCCGGCTCGGCGACCGCTTCGGTGTGAGCCTGGCGCCCACCGTGTTCTTCGAGTACCGGACCGTCGACAGCGTCGCCGCCCATCTGGCCGCGACGTACGCCGACCGGATCACGGCCGTGGAATCCGCGTCGGCCGCCGCCCCCGTACCCGAGCCGATCACCGTATCCGGCCCCGCGGCCGCCTCCGTGTCAGAGACGGCCACCGTCCCCCCCATCCGGGCCGGCCACCGCCCCCCGCCCGAGGGGGCGGTGGCACAGGACGCGGGCGCGGCGATGCCGATCGCCATCATCGGCGTCAGCGGAAGTTTCCCGCAGGCCCCCGACCTCGCCGCGTTCTGGAACAACCTGCGCGACGGCAGGGACTGCATCACCGAGATACCCCAGGACCGCTGGGACTGGCGGGCCATGCACGACGACCCGGCCACGCCGGGCAACAGGAAGCACGTGCGCTGGGGCGGCTTCCTCGACGGGGCGGACCGCTTCGACCCGCTCTTCTTCGGCATTTCGCCGCGCGAGGCCCTCGCCATGGACCCGCAGCAGCGGCTTCTGCTCACCCACGCCTGGCAAGCACTGGAGGACGCCGGGTACGCGCCGTCGAGCCTGGCAGGCAGCGACACCGCCGTCATCGTCGGTACCGCCCCCAGCGGCTACGGCAACCTGGTCCTCCAGGAGCGGCAGGGCGAGGACGGTTACGCGGCGACCGGGGTCTCCGGGTCCGTCGGCCCCAACCGGGTGAGCTATCTCCTCGATCTGCACGGCCCGAGCGAGCCGGTCGAGACCGCGTGTTCCAGTTCGCTGGTGGCCATCCACCGTGGCGTCGAGCTGCTGCGCAGCGGCCGGAGCGGCCTCGCCCTGGTCGGCGGCGTGAACACGATCGTCAGCCCGGATCTGCACATCGGGTACAGCCGCGCGGGCATGCTCTGCGAGGACGGCCGCTGCAAGACCTTCTCGGCGCAGGCCAACGGCTATGTGCGGGGCGAGGGCGTGGGCATCCTGGTCCTCAAGCCCCTGGACCGGGCGGAACGCGACGGCGACCGCATCCTCGGCGTCATCCGCGGTACGGCCGTCAACCACGGCGGCCGGGCCCACTCACTGACCGCGCCCAACCCCCACGCACAGGCGGAGCTGCTCAAGGCCGCCTACCGCGAGGCGGGCATCGACCCCCGTACCGTGACCTACATCGAGGCACACGGCACCGGCACCGAGTTGGGCGACCCCGTCGAACTCAACGGACTCAAGAGCGCTTTCGAGGCGCTGTACGAGGAGACGGCGGGCAAGCCGGGCACGCTGTCCGAACCCGCCCCCTGCGGCCTCGGATCGGTCAAGAGCAACATCGGGCATCTCGAACTGGCCGCCGGTGTGGCCGGAGTCGTCAAGGTGCTGCTCCAGATGCGCCACGCCACGCTGGCCGAGAGCCTGCACTGCGAGGAACTCAACCCCTATCTGGACTTCGGGGGAAGCCCCTTCGAGGTCGTGCGCGAGCGCATCCCTGGGAACGGCCCCATGACGCCGACGGCAGGGACATCCCGCGCCGGGCCGGCGTCAGCTCCTTCGGATTCGGTGGCGTGAACGCCCATCTGGTGCTGGAGGAGTACGCCCCTGCGCCGTCCGTGGACTCGCGCTCCGCCTCCCGTCCCGCCCTGGTCACCCTGTCGGCCCGCACCGGGCAGCAGCTGATCGAGCAGGCCCGGCGGCTGCGCGACCACCTGCGGGACCAGCCACTCGGATCCGTACAGCTGTCCGACCTCGCCTTCACGCTCCAGGTGGGGCGCGATGTGATGGAGGAGAGGCTCGCGACCCTCGTCGTCTCGTGACGGAACTGGAGCGCAGGCTCACATCCTTCGTCGAGAGCCCGGACACCCACGCCGGCTGGCATCGGGGCACGGTGCCCCGGCGCACCTCCGCGACCGCGCGGCCCGGCCCGACGCCGGCCGGCTCGCCGAGGCGGACCACTGGCTCATGTCCGGTCAGTACGACCACGCCCTCGCCCGATGGGTGGCGGGCCACCCCGTCGACTGGCAGCGGGTGTACGCGCGGGCCCCATGGCCGAGGCGCACGGCCCTGCCGACCTATCCGTTCGCGCAGGAGAGCTATTGGGCCGGGCGGGGCGCGCAGGGCGCGGCGACGCCGGCGGCCCTCTCGATCCCGCATCCCTCAATGCAGTACCCCTCGGCGCCGCACCGTTCCGTGCCGGCTCACCCGATGCTGCATCGCGACCTGCCGGCCGACGACGGTGACAACGGCCCGGACGACACCGTCACGTCGGTGTACGAAACCGTCTTCGACGGCACCGAGCCGTTCCTGAGAGACCATCAGGTGCTGGGCGCTCCTGTCCTGCCCGGCGCCGCGCACCTCGAAATGGCGCGGGCGGCAGTCGTCCGGGCCCTGGGTGAAGACGCCGCGGAGCGCGTACACCTCGGCGACATCGTGTGGCTGCGGCCCGCGGTCTGCCGCGGGAACCGGCTGGACCTGCGGCTGAGCCTCCGGCCCCTGACCGACGGCTCGGACGCGGCCGCCTCCGGATACGCGTACACCATCCACAGCGTCGACACCGACGGCGCGCGCACCCTGTGCAGCCAGGGCCGGGCGGCTTCACCGGCCGCGCCGGCCGGCCGCCCGGCACTCCCGCTCGGCGAACTGCGCCGCGCATGCGCCGGATCGGCCTTCTCCTCGGCGGAGATCTACGACCTGTACGACCGGGCGGGCATGGGCTATGGCCCGGCACAGCGTTCGCTGGCCGGGCTGACCGTGGGCGCGACGCCGTCGGACGGCCCCAGGTGCTGGCCGAACTGCGTCTGCCGCAGTCCGCGGAGGAGGATGGAACGGCCTCCTACGGTCTCCATCCCAGCATTCTCGACGGAGCCCTCCAGGCCACCATCGGCCTGGAGCTCCTGGCCGACGGCGGGGACGGCCGCGACGGGCGCTCGGCCAGGCCCGCGCTGCCCTTCGCGCTCCAGGGACTCGACGTGCTCGCCGCGACCCCGGCGACCGCGTACGCCTGGATCAGGTATCAGGGCGGGGCCCGCCCCGAGGACGCCTCGGCCAAGCTCGATGTCACGCTCGTCGACGAGCACGGGCGGGTGTGCGTGGAACTCACCGGACTGAGCGCACGGGTACTCCCCGGCGAGCCGGTCCCCACTCCCGCGAGGGTCCTCGCCGAGCCGGTGTCCGCCCCTGCCGGGGCCCCCTCAGGCCAGGACGCGCCGGGCGGAGCGCCGCTCGCCGACCGTGCCGTGCCCTACATGCGCCGCCAGCTCGCCACGGCGCTCCAGGTCGACGTCGAACGGCTGGACGTCGACACTCCGCTGGAGCACTACGGCATGGACTCCATGATGGCCATGGAGCTCACGCGCCACCTGGAGGGCACCTTCGGTCTGCTGCCCAAGACCCTGTTCTTCGAGGTGCGGACCATCCGCGCGCTGAGCGATCACTTCGCCGAGGAGTACGCGGAACGGCTGCACACCGCGCTGGCCGCCGATGCCGATGCCGATGCCGATGCCGGTCCCGCACTGGTGCGGATGCGGCTGCGCCTGCCGCAGCGCCGCTCAGCCAGGCCGTTGCGGCCGGTCCGGCCGGCCCGGACGAACGTGACCGACATCGCGATCGTCGGGATCAGCGGTCGGTATCCGCAGGCCGAGGACTTGGACCGGTTCTGGCAGAACCTCCGCTCCGGTCGTGACTGCATCACGGAGATCCCGGCGGACCGCTGGGACCACCGCGACTACGGTGACGCCGCCTGCAAGTGGGGTGGCTTCCTCGACGGCGTCGACCGGTTCGACCCCCTCTTCTTCAACATCTCGCCACGTGAGGCCGAGTACCTGGATCCCCAGGAACGCCTGTTCCTCCAGTGTGTCCATCACACGCTGGAGGACGCCGGATACACCGGTGAACTCCTCGCCCGGCAGTCCGCCGAGCGCGGCGCCGAGGCGTCCGTCGTGCAGGCGGGAAAGGTGGGCGTGTTCGTCGGCGTGATGTACGAGGAGTACCAGCTGCACGGTGCCCAGGCGCAGGCGCGAGGGCACCAGGTCGCGCTCTCGGGCAGCCCGTCCTCGATCGCCAACCGGGTCTCGTACTTCTACGACTTCCACGGCCCGAGCATGGCCGTCGACACCATGTGCTCGTCCTCGCTGACCGCGATCCACCTCGCCTGTGAGGCAATCAAGAGCGGCCAGTGCGAATCGGCGATCGCCGGCGGTGTCAACGTCAGCGTCCATCCGAACAAGTACCTGATGCTGAGCCAGGGCAGGTTCGCCGCGAGCGACGGCCGCTGCCGCAGTTTCGGCGAAGGGGGCGACGGCTACGTGCCCGGCGAGGGCGTGGGCGCCGTACTGCTCAAGCCGCTGGCCCGTGCCCTCGCCGACGGCGACCGGATCCACGGAGTCATCAAGGGCACCGCCCTCAACCACGGTGGCAGGACCCACGGCTTCTCGGTGCCCAGCCCCGTCGCCCAGGGCGATGTGATCGCCCGGGCGCTCCACAGGGCCGGGGTCGACCCGGCCTCGATGAGCTACCTCGAAGCGCACGGCACCGGCACCTCACTGGGCGACCCGATCGAACTCGCCGGCCTGGTCAAGGCGTTCCGCCGTACCGGTGGCGCGTTGCCCCCGCAGAACTGCGCGATCGGCTCGGTCAAGTCCAACATCGGCCATTGCGAGAGCGCGGCAGGCATCGCCGGTGTCACCAAGGTGCTGCTCCAGATGCGCCACGGCGAGCTGGTTCCGAGCCTGCACTCCAGCACGCTCAACCCGCACATCGACTTCGACGGGACGCCGTTCCGGGTCCAGCAGCGGCTGGAACCGTGGCACGGGCCGCGCATCGCCGGAGTCTCCAGCTTCGGCGCGGGCGGCTCGAACGCCCATGTGATCATCGCCGAGTACCAGCCGGGGGCGGGTGAGCAGACGCCGGCGCACACAGCCGTGGCGTCCGGTCGCCGCACCGCCGTGCTCCCGCTCTCGGCGGCGACCGATGAGCAGCTGGTGGAGCAGGCCCGGCGGCTTCGGGCCCGCGTCGCCGAACTCACCGACGACGATCTGCCGTCCCTCGCGTGGACGCTGCAGACCGGCCGAGTCGCCCTTGACGAACGGCTGGCCTTCACGGCCGGCTCGCTGGAGTCCGTCGGGCGGCGGCTCGACGCGTTCCTCGCCGACCCCGCCGGACCCGGCGACTGGGCCCGTGGCAGCGTACGCCCCGGTCAGGACACCCGCACCGCCCTCGCACAGGGTGAAGCGGACCCGGAGACCGAGAACGACCCCGACCGGTTGCCGCACCGGTGGGTCAGGGGAGAGGCCGTCGTATGGGAGCGGCTGTACCCGGCGGGCGGAGCGCGGCCCCGGCGCATCGGCCTGCCCGGCTATCCCTTCGCCCGCGAGCGCCACTGGCTCGACATCGACTCGGACTCCGGCATCGACACCGACGTGGCTGTCGCCTCGCGGATCGGTGCGGTCGGGACGTCCGTGCCGTCCGAGGCGGTCCTGCACCCGTTGCTGCACCGCAACGACTCAACGGCCTTCGCGCTGGCCTTCCGTACCCGTTTCGACGGTTCGGAGCCCTTCCTGCGTGACCACCGGGTCGGTGACAGGTATGTGCTGCCGGCCGTGGCGCAACTGGAGATGGCCCGCGAGGCCGTCGCCCGGGCCTTCGAGCTGACCGAGCCCGGCCGCGTCCGGCTGCACGACATCGTGTGGCTGCGGCCCGTCGCCCTGGAGGGCGGCGAGCTGGTGCTGAACCTGCGGCTGCGGGTGCTGGAGGGCGAGCGAGACCGAGTACGAGCTGTATGTGACGGGCACGGCGGCGACGATCGCGAGGAGCTGGCGGACGAGGCCGGGCGACCCTCCTCCAGGAGGTGCCCGGACGGTACGAGGTGTCCCTGGACACCTTGCGGGCGCGGTGCGCGGGGGAACGGCTCGACGGTGTCCGGGTGTACGCGGACTTCGCCGGCAAGGGCCTGCACTACGGCCCGGCCTACCGGAGCATCGAGTGTCTCGTGGCCGGCGACGACGACGCGAGCGACGGCGGCTCGCAGGTCTTCGCCGACCTGCGCACGCCGGACGGTGTCCGGACCGCGGCCGAGGGGCTGTGCCTGCACCCGAGCATCCTGGACGGGGCCCTGCAGGCGGGTATCGGTCTGGTCCGCGGCGGCGCCGCTGTGCCGGGCCCGGCGGCCGCCATGGTGCCGTTCGCCCTGGACAGCGTGCAGGTCCACGCCGCCACGCCCGAGCGGGCCCACGTGTGGCTCCGCTCCGGCACGCGGACCTACGACATCGACGTGTACGACGAGCACGGCCGTATCTGCGTGGAGCTGCGCGGCCTTGCCCTGCGGGAACTGCCCGCGCCCGTCGGCCCCGTGGCGGAGACCGCGTCCGCGCTTGGGACGACCGGGACCACGACCCCGACCTCGCCGGGCGCCAGGTCCGCATCCGAGTCCGGTTCAGGACCCGGTTCGGTTTCCGGGTCCGGGCACCTGATGCTGCTGCGGCCGGTGTGGGAGCCGGAGAAGGCTGCCGCAGTTCTCACGGCCGGCGACGACGTCGACGAGCGTCATGTCGTCCTCGTCACCTTCGTGGCCGCGGAGGCGCGCGCGCTGACGGCGGCGCTGCCCGCCTCGGTGCACCACGAAGTCGTCGAACTCACGGACGACGACCCGCTGGACAGCCAGTACCTGGTCGCGGCGCAGCGCGTGTTCGCCCGGGCACGCACTCTGCTGGAGCGCGGAGTGCGCGGTTCCGCGCTGCTCCAGGTCGTCCTCGTCGGAGTTCCCGGCGAGGGCGAGCACGAGCGCCGGGCCGTGTTCGGCGGGCTGAGCGGTCTGCTCAACACCGTGACGCTGGAGAACCCCAAGCTGCGCACCGGACTGATCGACTGCCTGGACACCGCCGTACCGGCCGTCGTCGCCGACCGGCTGCGCGCGGAGCGGCCGGTGCCGGCAGCCCGGAGGTGCGCTACCGTGCCGGCCGGCGTCAGGTCAGGCGCCTGGAGGAAGTGGTTGCCGCGCCCCGCGCGGTGACGGAGTCCTCCTGGCGCGCCGACGCGTCTACCTGATCACCGGCGGCACCGGCGCCCTGGGCCTGATCACCGCCGAGGAGATCGCCGCCTCGACCGGGGGCGCGACCGTGGTCCTCACCAGCCGGTCCGCGCTCACCGAGCACCAGCGGCACGCCGTCGACGCCCTGCGGGCCGCGGGGCTGCGGATGGACCACCAGCGGATGGACGTCGCCGACCGCGGCGCCGTCGAGCGTCTGCTCCAGCACGTCGCGCGCACCCACGGGCCGCTGACCGGCATCGTGCACAGCGCCGGCGTCCTGCACGACGACTTCGTGATCAGGAAGACGCCTCAGGAGCTGGAGCGGGTCCTCGCGCCCAAGGTCGCGGGGCTGGTCCATCTCGACGAGCTGACCCGGGACCAACCGCTGGAGGTCTTCCTCTGCTTCTCCTCCATGACGGGCGCCCTCGGCAACCCGGGGCAGGCCGACTACGCGGCCGCCAACGCCTTCATGGACGCCTACACAGCCCATCGCAACCGCCTCGCGGACGCCGGGCTGCGGCATGGCAGGACTCTGTCCGTCAACTGGCCGCTCTGGGCGGACGGCGGAATGCGGGTGGACGAGGCGACCGAGGAGCAGCTGCGGCGTATGGATCTCCTGCCGCTGGACACCGCGAGCGGGCTCCACGCCCTGCGGACCGGTCTGTCGGAGCTGGGCACCGGTCTGCGGGAGGGCAGGCTCCTGGTCGTGGCCGGGCAGCGGGAGGCGCTGCTGCCGCGCCTGACCGGAGAGCGGGCGCAGGCCGGTACCCCGCAGTACCAGGTCCGGCGTGAACAGGCGCCGCACGACGAGGTTCCGCACGACAGGGACCGGCGTGAACAGGCGCCGCACGACAAGGTTCTGTACGACAGGACCGTGCGCCACCTCCGCCGCGAGCTGGCGGCCGCCCTCAAGCTCGGTCCCGACCGCCTGGACGCACACACGCCGCTGGAGCGCTACGGCATGGACTCCGTCGTGGCGATGAACCTGATCGCGCAGTTGGAGAAGACCTTCGGCGCACTGCCGAAGACGCTCTTCTTCGAGGTGCAGACGGTCCGCGCGCTGGCGGAGTACTTCCTTGCCCGGCACGAGGCCGGGCTGCGTGCGCTGTTCGGCGGGACCGGTACCGGCACCTCCACGGGCGCCGATACCGGTTCGCCTGCCGGCACCGACACAGGATCCGCGAGGCGGGAACCACCACCGCAGACGGCGCCTGGGGCCGCCCCGACGTCGGCTCCGTCACGGGTGAGGGGTGAACTGCGCTCCCGCTCCGGCCACCCCCGGAACGACCACGACGGCAGCGGCAGCACCGCATCCGGCGGCGACATCCGTCACGTCACCGCCACCGGCACCGCATCCGGGGGTGCCGCCCGTGCCGGGGAGGGAACCTGCGGCGACGACATCGCAATCATCGGGATCAGCGGGCGCTATCCGGGCGCCCCGGACCCCGACGCCCTGTGGGCCCGGCTCCGCTCCGGTGACGACTGCGTCACCGAGGTCCCGGCCGACCGCTGGAACCACGAGGAGCTGTTCGACCCGGACCAGGACGCGCTCGGCAAGAGCTACTGCAAGTGGGGAGGGTTCCTCGACGGGATCGACCAGTTCGATCCGCTCCTCTTCGGCATCTCGCCGAGGGAGGCCGAGACGATGGACCCGCAGCAGCGGCTCTTCCTGGAGACGGTCTGGGAGCTCCTGGAGCGGAGCGGGGTCACCCAGGAGACCATCGAGCGGCGCCACGACCGGCGCGTCGGCGTCTACGTCGGCTCGATGTACCAGATGTACCGGGCGGATGCCGAAGACGTCGTACGCTCGGCGCTGACCTCGACCGCGTCGTACAATCTCATGGCCAACCGGGTCTCGTACTTCTTCGGCCTCGAAGGACCGAGCCTGGCTGTGGACAGCATGTGCGCCTCCTCGGCGACCGCGATCCACCTGGCCTGCGCCGATCTGCTGCGCGGCGACACCGAGCTGGCGATCGCCGGAGGCGTGAACCTGACGGTCCACCCGGACAAGTACGTCGCCCTGTCCCAAAGCCGGCTCCTGGGCAGCCACCCGGGCAGCCGCAGCTTCCGCGACGGGGACGGCTACCTGCCCGCCGAGGCCGTGGGTGCGGTGCTGCTCAAGCCGCTGGCAGCCGCGCGCAGGGACGGGGACACCGATCCACGCCGTCATCAAGGGCAGCGCCTCCCTGCACGGCGGCCGGGCCAACCGGTTCATGACGCCGAGCCACAGGACGCAGGTGAACGTGATGCGGCGGGCACTGGAGCGGGCGGGCAGCGACCCCGCCACGATCGGCTACGTGGAGGCGGCGGCCAACGGTTCGGCGCTCGGTGACGCCGTCGAGTTCAGCGCCCTGCGTGAGGTGTTCGGCTCCGTCACGGAGCCCGTCGCGCTCGGCTCGGTGAAGGCCAACCTCGGGCACCCCGAGGCGGCTTCCGGTATCGCCCAGCTCACCAAGGTCGTCATGCAGCTGCGCCATCGGGAACTGGTCCCGCAGGTGTCCATCGGCACGCCCAACCCTGAACTGCGGCTGGAAGACGGCCCTCTCCGACTGTGCGACGGCCTGAGCGACTGGCGGCCCCGCCAGGGGCAGGACGGCGCTCCCCGGCGCGCGCTCATCAACTCCGTCGGAGCGGGCGGCAGCCACGTCAGCATGGTCGTCGAGGAGGCCCCCGAGCCCGAAACCGCCGACGGCTTCCTCGCGCCGGACGCCGAGACCGGCCCGTACGCGACGCGACCGCAGTTGATCGTGCTCTCCGCGCACGATCCCGAGCGGCTGCGCGCTTCGGTGCGGATGCTGCACGACTTCGTCGGGAGCGACGACTCCGTCGACCTGGCGGACCTCGCCCACACCCTCCAAGTGGGGCGGGACGCGCGGGCGGAGCGGCTCGCGTTCGTCGTGGGATCCCACGCGGAACTGCGCCGGACACTGGCGGGCTTCCTGGAGTCCGGTCAGCCGTCCGCCCAGCTCCACCTCGGCAACGCCGAGGACGGCGCGGGGCCCCTGGGCGATCTGCTCTCGGGCAGCCATGGCGAGGCGTTCGTCGCCGGCCTCTTCGCCGACGGCGACCTGGACCGCTCGCCGCGCTGTGGGTGCGGGGCGGCCGGGTCACCTGGAGCGACCTGTACGAGGGACGGCGCCGCCGCCCGGTGGCGCTGTCGACGACCGCGTTCCGCCGAAAGCGCTACTGGGTCGGGTACACCGGCAGGCCGAAGCCGTCACAGACACAGGCCACCCCGGACACGAGCCGACCGGGCGTCCCCCGGAGACGGCCCGGACCCCGGCCCGAGGCCGAGCCGGGAGCCGGAACGGTGTCGCGTCCCGGGGCCACCGCCTCGCCCGCCTCGGCATCCGCCGCCGCAAGCACCGGCCGGGCCCAGGATCCCGGCGGCCCCGGCCCGGCCCGGAACCCCGGTGAGGACATCGGCCGCTACCTCGCGGACTACTTCACCGAGGCGCTGGGGCTGGACGCCGGTGAACTCCCCATGGACAAGGACCTGCACGGCGTCGGCGTCGACTCGATCCTGTGGGCCCGTCTCCAGCGCGCGGTCCGGGCCGATCTCGGCCTGACCCTCACCACACGGGAGATCGTGGAGCTGGCCACGCTGGAGCGCATCACGGCGGTACTCACCGCCAAGCGCGCACCCGAGGCTGTCGCACCACCCACCCCCGAAACGACCGACGACGTACGGGAGGCCAGGGCCAAGGCCCTGGAAGCGTTCCGGCAGGGCGACGTCGGACTCGAAGACCTGAAAGCACTCATGAAGGAAGCACCGGGCGCGTGAACGAGGACCAGATTCTGGCGGGCTTCAAGGCGGGCATCTACTCCGCCGAGGACGTGCTCGCCTTCTACGAGCGGCTTCAGGACGCGTCCCGGACGGACGCCCCGGACAGATACCCCCTGTCCGAAGGACAGAAGGGGCTGTGGCTCCTCCACAAGCTGCGCCCCGACTCGGACGTGTACAACGTCCCGGTCTGCTTCCGCACCTCCGCGCCGTTCGACGTCGCGGTGTTCCACGAGGCGTTCGAGCTGGTGGTCGGCCGCCACACCCCGCTGTCCAGCGTGGTCGTGGAGGACGAAGGAACCCCCTACCTGGTGCCGCGGACCTCCGGTGACATCCGCTTCCGCCACCAGCCGGTGCCTTCCGGCCTCCCCGAGGAAGTCCTGCTCACGCTCGTGCGCGAGCAGGCCAAGGCACCGTTCGACCTGGCCCGGGACTCGCTGGCGCGTGCCTTCGTCTACTCGACGGGCTCGGCCGACGCGCCCGACACCCTCGTCCTGCTCGTCTTCCACCACCTGGTGTTCGACGGCGCCTCCACCCCCGTCCTGCTGCGTGATCTCCTCCAGGCGTACGAAGCGCTGCTCGAGGGCCGCACCCCGGAGGACACCTCCGGACGGCAGGACAACTACAACGCGTTCGTCCGCTGGGAGGCCGACCTCCTCGCCGGGCCGGAAGGCGCACGCCACCGCGCCTTCTGGCAGGACACCCTGGCGGGCCCCCTTCCCGTGCTGCGCCTCGGCATCGAGCGGGCGCCCGCGCCGGGCACCACCGCAGCCGGAGAGACCGCCCGGCTCGCGCTCACCCCGGAGCTCGCCGCCGAGGTGCGCGACCTGTGCGCCGCCCACGGCATCAAGCCCGCCGTCCTCTTCCTCGCCGTGTACGAACTGCTCCTGCACCGCTACAGCGGAGAACGCGACCTGATCGTCGGCGTCCCCTCCATGGGCAGGCCGGGCGCCGCCTACGACGACTCGGTCGGCTACTTCGTCAACATGGTGCCCGTCCGGCACGGGGTGCGTGGTGACGAGCCGTTCACCGACTTCGTGCGGGAGCTGACGCTGGTCATGGCCGACGGCCTCGACCACGCCGCCTACCCGTTCCCGCGCATGGTGCAGGACCTGAGCCTGCGGACCGACCCCGACAACTCACCGGTCTTCCAGGTCTCGTACGTCTTCCAAAACAAGCGCATGATGCACGTGACGGACGAGGTCCGCGGCCTCGGCCTCGCCCGGTCCCTCCGGTTCGTCGACCGGATCTCCCAGGAGGGCGAGTTCAAGCTCCACCTGGAGGTCTTCGAGAACGCGGCCGACGACTACACGCTGCACCTCAAGTACGACGCCCAGCGCTTCGACGCCGAGACCGTCGAGCGCTTCCTCGACCACTACCGGCGCCTGCTGCGGTCACTGGTGGCCGAACCCCGGCAGTTGCTCTCCGAGGCGTCGCACCTGTCCGACGAGGAACGTCATCAGCTACTCGACGAGTGGAACGACACCCGTCGCCCCTACTCCGACGACCGCAGCCTGCCCGACCTCCTCGACGCCGCCGTGGCCCGCCACGGCCACCGCACCGCCCTCGAGCTGGGTGGACGGACGCTGACGTACGAGGAACTCGGCGCTCGGGTCGACGCCGTCGCCTGTGAGCTGCGGCACCGGGGCGTCACGGCGGACACCGTCGTCGGCGTCTGCATGGAACGCTCCTTCGAGATGGTGATCGGCCTGTGGGCGATCATGAAAGCGGGCGGCGCCTACCTGCCCCTCGAACCCGGCTACCCGGCCGAGCGCCTCCAGTACATGATCGAGGACTCCGGCGCCCGCATCCTGCTGGCCCAGACCGGAACCGACACGTCCGTGCTGTCCGGCGCCGACCGGGTGATCCGGCTCGACGCCGGGGGCCGGCTGACCGGCGATGTCTCCGACGGCGCCGTGGCCCCTGCCACCACCACCGTCGACCCCGGCCACCTGGCGTACGTCATCTACACCTCCGGCTCCACCGGCCGTCCCAAGGGAGTGATGGTCGAGCACCGGGCGGCCGTCAACCGCATGGAGTGGATGCAGAACGAGTACGCCCTCGGTACCGACGACGTCGTGCTCCAGAAGACGCCGTTCAGCTTCGACGTCTCCGTGTGGGAGTTCGTCTGGCCTCTCATCACGGGCGCCCGCCTGGTCCTCGCCGAGCCCGCCGGCCACAAGGACCCCGACCACCTGATCTCCCTCATCCGCTCGGCCGGGGTCACGACCCTGCACTTCGTCCCGTCCATGCTGCGCCTGATGCTCGACCAGGACGGCTGGGCCCGGTGCACCTCCGTCCGCCAGGTCTTCTGCAGCGGCGAGGCCCTGCCCCCGGAGCTACCCGCACGGCACTACGCCGTGCATGGCGCACGGCTGCACAACCTCTACGGGCCGACCGAGGCGGCCATCGACGTCAGCCACTGGGCATGCCCGCCCTCCACGGAGCCGACCGGCACCGTGCCGATCGCCGCCGATCCAGAACATCCAGCTCCATGTGCTCGACGACTTCGGCCGGCTGCAGGCCGTCGGCTGCGTGGGCGAACTGCACATCGCCGGTGCCGGCCTGGCCCGCGGCTACCTGAACAACCCCGCTTTGACGCGTGAGCGGTTCATCCCGAACCCGTACGCCGATGACCCCGACGCGCGCATGTACCGGACCGGCGACCTGGTCCGGCGGATGGCGGACGGCACCCTGGAGTACCTCGGCCGTATCGACAACCAGGTAAAGCTGCGGGGTTTCCGCATCGAGCTCGGTGAGATCGAGGAGCGCCTGGCGCGGCACCCGGCCGTCCGGGCCTGCGCCGTACTGGTCCGCGAGGACAGCCCCGGTGAACCGCGTCTGGTCGGCTACGTGGTCCTCGACCGGGAACACACCGGTGACTTCCACGAGGAGCTCAGCCGGCACCTCGGCCGCACGCTGCCCGAGCACATGGTCCCGAACGCCCTGGTCCGCCTGGGGGAGCTGCCCCTGACCACGAACGGCAAGCTCGACCGCAAGGCGCTCCCGGCACCCGATTCGAGCGCGTACGGCATCGTCGGCGAGCGCGTCGCCCCCGGCACCGACACCGAGCGGGCCCTGCTCGCGATCTGCTCCGACCTGCTCGGCTTCGACGAGCAACGCATCGGTGTGAACGACAACTTCTTCGCCCTGGGCGGCCACTCGCTGCTCATCCCCAAGCTGACCGCCCGACTGGCCGACAGCGGACTCGACTGCGACCTCCAGAGCGTGTTCGGCGCCTCGACCTTCGCCGAGCTGGCGGTCACGATCGACTCCGCCGCGACCGCGGCCCAGGACGACCCGACGACGGGCGAGGCGGCTGCCGAGCCGTTCACCGTCCCGCCGAACGGCATCCCCGCCGGCTGTACCCGGATCACGCCCGACATGCTCCCGCTCGTGTCACTGACCGAGGACGAACTGGCGACGGTCGTCGCCGCGGTGCCGGGCGGAGCCGCCAACCTCCAGGACATCTACCCGCTGGCGGCGCTCCAGGAGGGGATGCTGTTCCACCACCTCAAGGAGGGCGGCCGGGACCCCTACGTGCTCTCCGGTGTGTTCTCCTTCGAGAGCCGGGCGCACCTGGACGGTTTCGTACGGGCCCTGCGGCAGGTCGTCGCACGGCACGACGCGCTGCGCACGGCGATCCTGACCCAGGGGCTGCCGCAGCCCCTGCAGATCGTGGTCCGGCACGTCGACCTCGAAGCGGAGGAGTTCGAGGTGCTCCCCGGCTCCGACATCCAGGAAGAGATCCGTGAGCTGCTGGCGCGGCCGCAGACGATGCGACTGGACCGCGCACCCCTCATCCGACTCCGCGCCGCCCGCCGCCCCGGCACCCCGGAGTGGTTCGTGGTGCTCAACCTCCACCACGTCATCGACGACGCCACCTCGCTGGGCTTCCTGTTCCAGGAGCTGGTCGCGCACATGACGGGCGGGGAGAGCGACCTCGCGGAGCCGGTGCCGTACCGGAACTTCATCGCGCACGTCCGCCACCGTGCCCAGAGTCTCGATCCGGCGAGCTTCTTCCAGACCCAGCTCGGCGACGTGACGGAACCGACGGCGATGTTCGGCCTGCACGACGTGCACGGCGACGGCCGCCGTGTACTGGACCTGCGCCGCCCGTTGGACAGCCGTCTCGGGCAGCGGATCAGGGACTGCGCCAAGGAGCTGCGAGTCAGCCCGGCGACTCTGTTCCACGCCGGCTGGGCGCTGGTCGTGTCGGCGTGCAGCGGACGCGACGACGTGGTCTTCGGTACGGTGATGTCCGGGCGCCTGCAGGGTCCCCGCGGGATCGAGCGCATGCTCGGCAACTTCATCAACACGCTCCCGGTGCGCGTCGGCCTCGACGGCACGAGCGTGCGCGACCTGGTGCGCACCGTCGACCAGGAACTGCGGGAGCTGGTGCGCCACGAGCAGACCCCGCTGGCCGTCGTCCACGGCCACAGCGACGTGCCCCGCGAGACGCCCCTGTTCAACGCGATCCTGAACTACCGGCACCTGGAGTCCGGTGACCGCATCGACGACTCCGAGCTGGAGCGCGCGGGCGTCAGGTCACTGGCCGGCGTGATCGAGCGCAGCAACTACCCGGTCGCCCTCTCGGTCGACGACCTGGGCCATTCCTTTTCGCTCGACGCCCAGATCGACCAGGCGCAGGACGCCGAACTGGTCATCGACTACCTCGAAACCGCCATGGCGAACCTGATCGACGCGCTTACCGGGGACGAGTCGGCCGAGGGCCCGGCCCTGGAGCTGCCCGTGCTGAGCGCCGGGCTGCGCAGGCGTGTCCTCGTCGAGTGGAATTCTGTTCCGGGTGTTGTTTCCGGCACGGGTTCCGGCA
>RHMC01000145.1 GCA_003719395.1 Streptomyces altiplanensis | reverse complement strand
CACCCTCCGCACCCCCGTCGCCGACCTCGCCACCGCCCTCGCCTTCACCTGCGCCGCCCTCGGCAAACTGGCCACGGACGTCCTCACCCTCTCCCGCACCGAAATCGCCGAGCTCTCCGAAGCGCCGGCGGTGGCTCCTCGGCCATGCCCCACAAGGCCAACCCGGTCCACTCCACCCTGATCGCCTCCGCCGCCCAGCAGGCCCCGGCCCTGGCCTCGCGCTCCTCGCCTCCTCGCGTCCGCCGGGGACGAGCGCCCCGCGGGCGCCTGGCACGCCGAATGGCAGCCCCTGCGCGAGCTCCTGCGCCTGGCCGGCGGCGCGGCCGCCCACGCGGCCGAGCTGACGGAGAACCTCCGCGTCCACCCCCGCCGCATGCGCGAGAACCTCGGCCTCACCCACGGCCTGATCGTCAGCGAACGCATCGCCGCGGCCCTGGCCCCCGTCCTCGGCCGGGCCCGCGCCAAGGAACTCCTCACCGAGGCCTCACGGCGCACAGCCGCAGAAGGCATCTCCCTGGCCGAGGCCCTCTCGGGCGCGCTCCCGGCGGGCCGGCCGGCCGAACTCACCGACCCCACGCACTACACCGGTTCCGCGGCGGCCCTGGTGGACCGCGCCCTGGACCGAAAGCCGGAGCACCCCCATGCCTGACACCCAGCACCTCCCCCACCTCCGCCTCGACGGCCCCGAATCCGGCACCCCCCTGATCCTCGGCCCCTCCCTGGGCACCTCCCTCGCCGTCTGGGAGCCCCAGCTCGCCGCCCTGGCCCGCACCCACCGCGTCCTGCGCTGGGACCTCCCGGGCCACGGCTCCACCCCCGCCGGCCTGATCCCGCTGGACGGCGCCGCGACCGTCGCCGACCTCGCGGCGCTCGTGCTGCGGGCGGCGGCGCGCAGGGCTGGACGTCGTTCGCGTACGCCGGTGTCTCCATCGGCGGCGCCGTCGGGCTCCACCTGGCGACGCACCACCCCGAGCGGATCTCCTCCCTCGCCGTGGTCTGCTCGTCGGCGCGGTTCGGCGACCCCGCCGCGCGGCACGAACGCGCCGGCCTCGTACGCACCCGGGGCACCGGGGCCATGGTGGCAAGCCGCCCGGGCACCTGGTTCGCGCCCGCCTTCGCCGCGGCGCCGATCGCCCGCACCCTCATCGACGACCTGCGGACCGCCGACCCGGCCGGTACGCCGCCTGCTGCGACGCCCTCGCGGCGTACGACCTGCGCGGCGCGCTCCCCACGGTCACCGCACCGGCCCTGGTCGTCGCCGGCCGCGACGACCCGGCCACGCCGCCCGCGCACGCCCGCGTGATCGCCGACGCGATCCCGGGGGCGAGCCTGCTGGAAGTCGCCGGCGCGGCCCATCTGGCGGGCGTGGAGAAGCCGGAGGCGGTGACCGCCGCCCTGCTCGCCCACTTCCGCCCCGGACCCGCCGCCCGCGGCCACCGACGCGTCCCGCCACGCGGCGGCATGCGCGTCCGCAGGTCGGTTCTGGGGCCGGCCCACGTGGACCGCGCGATCGACCGTACGACGCCGTTCACGGCCCGCTTCCAGGACTTCATCACGCGGTACGCCTGGGGCGAGATCTGGACCAGCGATATCCTGGACCGGCGCACCCGCAGCTGCGTCACGCTCACCGCACTCGTCGCCCACGGCCACGAGGCGGAGCTGGCGATGCATGTACGGGCCGCGCTGACCAACGGCCTGACCAGGGAAGAAATCGGCGAGGTCCTGCTCCAGACGGCGGTGTACTGCGGCGTCCCGGCGGCGAACTCGGCGTTCGCGGTGGCGCAGGGCGTCTTCGACGGCCTCGACCGCACCTCCGACTCCGACGACTGATCACCTCCCGCTCACCGGTTGTTGACGCACTGTCAATTCGAGAGTCTTACGTTCCGAGGTCACAGTCCCGGTACCACCCCACCCTGGAGTGACACATGGAACGTCGTAGCTTCCTGCGCGGCGCTGTCATCGGCACCTCCGTCGCGCCTTCGGCGGCACCCTCTGGCGCGGCGCCGCGTACGCCGACCCCGCGCAGCCCGGCACCGGCCCCTACGGGGCGCTGCGCTCCCCCGACGCCAACGGCCTGCGCCTGCCGTCCGGCTTCACCAGCCGCGTCATCGCCCGCTCCGGCCAGAAGGTCGGTTCCACCGCGTACACCTGGCACAACGCGCCGGACGGCGGCGCCTGCTACGCGGACGGCACCGGCTGGATCTACGTCTCCAACTCCGAGATCAACCCCTCCGGCGGCGCGGGCGCGGTCCGCTTCTCCTCGACGGGCGCGATCACCGGCGCGTACCGCATCCTGTCCTCCACCCGCCAGAACTGCGCGGGCGGCAAGACCCCGTGGAACACCTGGCTGTCCTGCGAGGAGGTCGACCGCGGGTACGTCTACGAGACCGACCCGTGGGGCGTGAAGGCCGCCGTACGCCGCGACGCGATGGGCCGCTTCAAGCACGAGGCCGCCGCGGCCGACCCCGTACGCAAAACGATCTACCTCACCGAGGACGTCACCGACGGCTGCTTCTACCGCTTCACGCCCACCACCTGGGGCGACCTGTCGGCAGGCAGGCTCGAAGTCCTGAAGATGGGTTCGGGCACGTCCGGACCGGTCACCTGGGCCACCGTCCCGGACCCGAGCGGCGCCACGACCGCCACCCGCAACCAGGTCTCGGGCGCCAAGCGCTTCACGGGCGGCGAGGGCTGCTACTACGCCGACGACACGTGCTGGTTCACCACCAAGGGCGACAACCGCGTCTGGCAGTACAACGCGGCGGCGCAGACCATCGAGCTGGCCTACGACGACTCGCTGGTGAGCGGCACCGCCCCGCTGACCGGCGTCGACAACGTCACCGGCACCTCCTCCGGCGACCTGTTCGTCGCGGAGGACGGCGGCACCATGGAGATCTGCGTGATCACGCCGGACGACGTGGTGGCGCCCTTCCTGCGGATCGACGGGCAGTCGGGCTCGGAGATCACGGGCCCGGCGTTCTCACCGGACGGCAAGCGCCTGTACTTCTCCAGCCAGCGCGGCACGAGCGGCAGCTCCTCGGGCGGCATCACGTACGAGGTGACGGGCCCCTTCCGCAGCTGACCGGCCGACCGGCCGCGCCCGCGTCACTGCAGTGCTCCCGCCGTGGCGCCGCCCCGCAGGAGGGCGGCGCCCAGTGGCGTCAGGGTGTGCAGGACCGCGTTCCCGTGGCGCAGGGTGACGAGGAGGCCCGCCTCGCGCAGGACGCACGCGTGCTGGCTCGCCGAGGCGAGCGACACCCCGGCCCTGCGGGCCAGCTCACTCGTCGTACAGCCGCGCCTGATGGCCGCGAGGACCGCCGAGCGGGTCTGGCCGACCAGGCGGCCCAGGGGCGGGCCCGGGTCGTCCGAAGAGGCCGGGGCGTCGGCGTGGGTCACCGGGTAGACCAGGACGGGCGGCAGGGCCGGGTCGCGGTAGACGACCGGGGTGCCGCGGCAGAAGAACGAGGGCTGGAGCAGCAGGCCCCGGCCGCACAGATGCAGGTCCCGGTCGACCGGGTAGTCGGCCTCCAGGACCGGTGGACGCCAGCGCAGCATCGGCGGGAGCGAGGCGAGGAGCTCGTCCACGCCGCCGTCGAGCAGCGCGCGTCCCCTGGCCGCCCGGTCGGCTTCGGACGACGGGCCTGGATGTGGCTGCCAGTACGGCTCGACGGCGGCGCGGTGGTAGCCGCGCAGGGCTCCGGCGAGCCGGCCGAGGACGTCGCCCCGGCGCCCGGCGAGCGGGGCGACGCCCTGCCGCACCGATGCCGCACGGCCCTGCGAAGCCGTACGGTCCGGCCGGTGGGAGGCGGCCAGCAGGGCCAGTTCGGCGCGCAGCCGCTCGGGGGCGGTGGCCCGTACCGCTTCGAGTCCCGGGTCCATGCCGCGCACGCCCTCATGGGGTGTCAGGAAATCCGGGAAATAACCTCTGTTCGGTATCACCGAGGCCAGCAGTCGTGTTTCACCATTCAACCGAGTCCGTGATTCCCGGCGCCATTCTCCGAACACCTTGGCGCCGCGCCGGTCTCTTAATCTGTGAAAACTGAGGACGGTTTCCCATAACGCGTCCGGCCGGTCGGACAGCCGAACCCTCGACAAGTCAACACCGGAGAAATGAACACGCAGCACCGAAGCCCCATCTGTTGCATCCGCAATCGCCCCCCGCAGTCGAGTATGCATGCCATCACACGCCGTCACCACGGCCTTTCAGCCACAGTTGAAACGCATCGCGCGCCCCCCGCGCCGAACGAAATGCTGTTCCCCGTCGGGCACGACACCGGAGTCACCGGAAAGACACAGCGAAGGCCGTGGGGGGCTTCGCCGGGTCTGGCGGCGGTCGGCGAAGGAAGCAGTTCGATGCCCGGCGGGGTATCAGGATGCGGTCGGCGGGTGGGGATCCGGCGACCGCATCCTGCCCTGCTTTCAGCGGAGAATGGCGGAATTCACCTGCTGTTGCTTTCTGTTGTTCCCTGAACTTTCCGTCGTCGGCACAACAGAGCGGCGGCACCTCCGCACGAGGTGCCGCCGCTTCTTTGTTGCGCCGGAGCCGTTGCCGGTTCGTTCGAGGGTTGGGGTGAACCGACGGGAGCTCCGGTGGTCCCGCTAGCGCGAGTCGCTGCCCGTGGACTGCGCCGCCGCGCGGCCCGCCTCCAGGCGCGCCACCGGGATCCGGAAGGGCGAGCAGGACACGTAGTCCAGCCCCACCTCGTGGAAGAAGTGCACCGACTCCGGGTCACCGCCGTGCTCGCCGCAGACGCCGAGCTTCAGGTCGGGGCGCGTGGCGCGTCCGGCCTCGACGGCCGACCGCACCAGCGAGCCGACGCCGTCCCGGTCGATCGTCTCGAACGGGGAGACCCCGAAGATGCCCTTCTCCAGGTACGCCGTGAAGAAGCTCGCCTCGACGTCGTCGCGGGAGAAGCCCCACACGGTCTGGGTGAGGTCGTTCGTACCGAAGGAGAAGAACTGCGCGGCCTCGGCGATCTGGCCGGCGGTCAGCGCGGCGCGCGGGAGCTCGATCATCGTGCCGATGGTCAGCTTCAGCTTCGTGCCGGTGGCCGCCTCGACCTCGGCGATGACCTGGTCGGCCTCCTCGCGGACGATCTCCAGCTCCTGGACCGTGCCGACGAGCGGAATCATGATCTCCGCGCGCGGGTCGCCCTTGGCGTTCTTGCGGTGGGCGGCCGCCTCGGCGATGGCGCGGACCTGCATCGCGAACAGACCCGGGATGACCAGGCCCAGGCGTACACCGCGCAGACCCAGCATCGGGTTCTGCTCGTGCAGCTTGTGCACGGCCTGGAGCAGGCGCAGGTCGTTCTCGTTCGCGTCCTTGCGGGACTCGGCGAGGGCGACGCGCACCGACAGCTCGGTGATGTCGGGGAGGAACTCGTGCAGCGGCGGGTCGAGCAGCCGCACCGTCACGGGCAGACCGTCCATCGACTCGAACAGCTCGATGAAGTCGGCCTTCTGGAGCGGCAGCAGCGCGTCCAGCGCCTGCTCGCGCTCGTCGTCCGTGTCGGCCAGGATCAGCCGCTCGACAAGCTCGCGGCGCTCACCGAGGAACATGTGCTCGGTGCGGCACAGGCCGATGCCCTGGGCGCCGAAGCGGCGGGCGCGCAGGGCGTCCTCGGCGTTGTCGGCGTTGGCGCGCACGCGCAGACGGCGGACGCGGTCGGCGTACGCCATGATCCGGTGCACGGCGGCGACCAGTTCGTCGGCGTCGTCGGCGCCCGCGTGCATGCGGCCCTCGAAGTACTCGACGACCGGGGACGGCACGACGGGCACCTCGCCGAGGTACACCTTGCCGGTGGAGCCGTCGATGGAGACGACGTCGCCCTCCTCGACGACGACCCCGCCCGGGGCCGTCATCCGGCGGCGCTTGGTGTCGACCTCGATCTCCTCGGCGCCGCAGACACAGGTCTTGCCCATGCCGCGGGCGACGACGGCGGCGTGCGAGGTCTTGCCGCCGCGCGAGGTCAGGATGCCCTCGGCGGCGATCATGCCGTCGAGGTCGTCCGGGTTCGTCTCACGGCGGATGAGGATGACCTTCTCACCGGAACGCGACCACTTGACGGCCGTGTACGAGTCGAAGACCGCCTTGCCGACCGCGGCGCCCGGGGAGGCGGCGATGCCGCGGCCGAGCTTCTCGGTCTTCGCCTCCTCGTCGAAGCGCGGGAACATCAGCTGCGCGAGCTGCGCGCCGTTGACGCGCTGGAGCGCCTCGGCCTCGTCGATGAGGCCCTGGTCGACGAGCTGCGTCGCGATGCGGAAGGCGGCGCCGGCGGTGCGCTTGCCGACACGGGTCTGGAGCATCCACAGCTGGCCGCGCTCGATGGTGAACTCGATGTCGCAGAGATCCTTGTAGTGGGTCTCCAGCGTCTCCATGATCTGCATGAGCTGGTCGTACGACGCCTTGTCGATGTGCTCGAGGTCGGCGAGCGGCACCGTGTTGCGGATGCCGGCGACGACGTCCTCGCCCTGCGCGTTCTGCAGGTAGTCGCCGTAGACGCCCTGGTGGCCGCTGGCGGGGTCGCGGGTGAAGGCGACGCCGGTGCCGGAGTCGGGGCCGAGGTTGCCGAAGACCATGGAGCACACGTTGACGGCCGTGCCGAGGTCGCCGGGGATGCGCTCCTGGCGGCGGTACAGCTTGGCGCGGTCGGTGTTCCACGAGTCGAAGACCGCGTTTATGGCGAGGTCCATCTGCTCGCGCGGGTCCTGCGGGAAGTCGCGTCCGGCCTCGTCGGAGACGATCTTCTTGAACTTGCGGACCAGCTTCTTGAGGTCGGCCGCCTCCAGGTCGGTGTCGACCGTGACCTTCTTGGCGTGCTTGGCCTGCTCCAGCGCCTCTTCGAAGAGCTCGCCGTCGACGCCGAGGACGGTCTTGCCGAACATCTGGATGAGACGGCGGTACGAGTCCCACGCGAAGCGCTCGTCGCCGCCGGCCTGCTTGGCGAGGCCGGTGACCGACTTGTCGGAGAGCCCGATGTTCAGGACGGTGTCCATCATGCCGGGCATGGAGAACTTGGCACCCGAGCGGACGGAGACGAGCAGCGGGTTGTCGGCCTGGCCGAGCTTCTTGCCCATCTTCTGCTCAAGGGCTTCGAGGTGCGCGCTGACCTCGTCGCGCAGGGCGTCCGGCGCCTCGCCGCTGTCGAGGTAGACCTTGCAGGCCTCGGTCGTGATGGTGAAGCCCGGAGGGACCGGCAGCCCGAGGTTGGTCATCTCGGCGAGGTTGGCGCCCTTGCCACCCAGCAGGTCCTTGAGGTCCCTGTTGCCCTCGGTGAAGTCATAAACGAACTTCTGCCCCTGGAGCTCGGTGGCTACCTGGGGTTCTTTGTTTTCCGACACAGGTCTCGACTCCTCGAGGACGCGGTGGCTGCCCTGACGGCGAGGAACATACCCAGATCGAAGGTGCCTGGGTACGTCCACCTGACTGTCATGCGGCCTTAACCACTCGTCCGCCAGCAGATCGAAAGTGATCAACTCCTCCGGAGCGATCAGCCCGTGCGTTCAAGTGTTTTACACATCAATACGGAGAGCATCGAACTTTCCTCATATCGACACCACAGAGTGACGGATGATTTGATCGATCAAAACAAAAGAAGGTGGCACTGGGTGCCACCTTTTGAGAGGTGCAACCCCGCCTGATGTGCTCATCTGAGCAATGAGCACATCAGGCGTGGCGAGAATCACGTCACAGATGAGACCCGGACGAGACCCGAATCTCAGCCTCCGGACGTGTCCAGCTCGGCCTCCACGCTCACGCCCGAGCAGTCGTACGGGTCGTTCAGCCAGCCATCGGGCAGGACAACCCGCCCATTGCCGGATGAACGCCCCCGCGGCCCGTCCGCCCCTTCGGGCCATGCCTGGTCCAGATTGAGCTCGCTCAAGTGAGCATCCATTTCATCCAGGGATGAGGAGATTGCAAGCTTCTTACGCATCTCCGAACCGACCGAGAAGCCCTTGAGGTACCAGGCGACATGCTTACGGAAGTCAATGACCCCGCGTGCCTCGTCCCCGATCCACTCCCCGAGCAGTTCCGCGTGCCTGCGCATCACCGCGGCGACCTCGCGCAGCGTCGGAGCGGCGTACGCGCCCGTGCCCTCGAACCCGGCGACCAGGTCCCCGAACAGCCACGGCCGCCCCAGGCAGCCGCGCCCGACGACCACGCCGTCGCAGCCGGTCTCGCGCATCATCCGCAGCGCGTCGTCCGCCGACCAGATGTCGCCGTTCCCGAGCACCGGGATCTCCGGCACGTGCTCCTTGAGGCGCGCGATGGCCTCCCAGTCGGCCGTACCGCCGTAGTGCTGGGCGGCGGTCCTCCCGTGCAGGGCGATCGCCGTGACGCCCTCCTCGACCGCTATGCGTCCGGCGTCGAGGTAGGTGAGGTGGTCGTCGTTGATGCCCTTGCGCATCTTCATCGTCACGGGCAGCTCGCCCGCGTTGGACACGGCCTCGTTCAGGATCGCCCGCAGCAGCGGCCGCTTGTACGGAAGCGCCGAGCCGCCGCCCTTGCGCGTCACCTTCGGCACCGGGCAGCCGAAGTTCAGGTCGATGTGATCGGCCAGGTCCTCGTCCACGATCATGCGGACCGCCTTGCCGACGGTGATCGGGTCCACCCCGTACAGCTGAATGGACCGGGGTGTCTCGGTCGCGTCGAAGTGGATCAGGTGCATGGTCTTCTCGTTGCGCTCGACCAGCGCCCTCGTCGTGATCATCTCGCTCACGAACAGCCCCTTGCCGCCGGAGAACTCGCGGCACAGGGTGCGGAAAGGGGCGTTGGTGATGCCGGCCATGGGGGCGAGCACCACCGGCGGCTGCACGGAGTGCGGGCCGATGGACAGCGTGGGGGACAGGGGGAGCGCGGTCGTCATGGCCCCATTGTCCCGCACGACGAGAGTCGTTAGTGAGCCGTACTATCGACTCATGCCCGAGCTCAGCCACCGGCGGCGGTCGCTGGTGCTGGCGATCTGCTGCATGAGCCTGCTGATCGTCAGCCTCGACAACACCGCGCTCAATGTCGCTCTCCCTTCCATGCGGAAGGAGCTGGGCGCGTCAGTCGCCGGAATGCAGTGGACCGTCGACGCGTACACACTCGTCCTCGCCTCGCTGCTGATGCTCGCCGGCTCCACCGCCGACCGGATCGGGCGGCGCAAGGTCTTCAAGGCCGGGCTCGTGCTCTTCACGCTCGGGTCGCTGCTCTGCTCCCTCGCGCCGAACCTCGAATCGCTCGTCGCCTTCCGCATGGTGCAGGCCGTCGGCGGCTCGATGCTCAACCCCGTCGCGATGTCGATCATCACCAACACCTTCACCGAACCGCGCGAGCGGGCCCGGGCGGGATCGGGGTGTGGGGGCGGGGTGGGTGGGGCAGTCTCGATGGCCGCGGGCCCGCTGGTCGGCGGACTGCTGGTGGACTCGGTCGGCTGGCGGGCGATCTTCTGGGTCAATCTGCCGGTCGGACTCGCCGCGCTGCTGCTGACCGTCCGGTACGTGCCCGAGTCGCGCGCCCCGAAGGCACGCCGTCCCGATCCCGTCGGGCAGCTGCTGATCATCGCGCTGCTCGGGTCGCTCACGTACGCGATCATCGAGGCGCCCCTGGCGGGCTGGACGTCACCGCTCATCCTGACGTTCGCGGGAACGGCCGCACTGTCCCTCGTGGGGCTCCTCGTGTACGAACCTCGGCGGGCGGAGCCACTGATCGACCTGCGGTTCTTCCGGAGCGCGCCGTTCAGCGGTGCGACGGTGATCGCCGTGTGCGCGTTCGCCGCGCTCGGCGGCTTCCTCTTCATGAACACCCTGTACCTCCAGGACGTACGAGGGTTCTCCGCTCTGCACGCCGGCCTCTACATGCTCCCCATGGCCGCGCTGACGTTCGTCTGCGCACCGCTCTCGGGAAGGCTCGTCGGCAGCCGCGGACCACGGCTGCCGCTCCTGGTGGCCGGGGTCGCGATGGCGGCGAGCGGGGTGCTGTTCGCGGTCTTCGAGGCCGAGACGTCCACGCCCCTGCTGTTCACCGGCTACGTCCTCTTCGGCCTGGGCTTCGGCATGGTGAACGCGCCGATCACCAACACCGCCGTGTCCGGCATGCCGCGCGCCCAGGCGGGCGTCGCCGCCGCGGTCGCCTCGACCAGCAGGCAGGTCGGCCAGACACTGGGCGTCGCCGTGATCGGCGCGGTACTGGCGGCCGGGGTGCACGGACGGTCGTACGACGACACCTTCGTGGCGGCGAGCAGGCCGGCCTGGTGGATCCTCACCGGCTGCGGACTGTGCGTACTGCTGGTGGGGGCGCTGACCAGCGGGCCGTGGGCGCTGAGGTCGGCGCGGCGGACGGCGGCCCGGCTGGAGGGGACCGAGACCGGTCGGGTCTCGGCGGGCGCGGCGCGCTGAGGGCGGCCCGGACGCAGCAGTGGGCCCGGACCGCGGTGTGCGGTCCGGGCCCACTGCTGCGCCTGTGCCGACAAGCAGGTCAGCTCTGGGCGTCCTGGGCGTCCTGGGCGTCCTCTGCGGCCGCCTCGCCGCCGTCTTCCCCGGTGGTGCGCTCGCGCATCTTGCGCAGCAGCTCCTCCTTCTGCTCGGCGGCCGTCCTGCGGTCGGCGTTGCGCGTGGGGCCGTTGTCCGCGAGTTCGGCGCGGGACATCCTCTTGCGCTGCCCGCCTACGCCGAGAAGGTTGTTGCGGCTCTTTGCCACGGGGTTCTCCCGAAGTGATGAGAAGTGATCTGCGGATTCGTCTGGTGGGGGGCGGACGGGGTCCGCCGCGCGCTCACTCGTAGATCTGGAAGAACATGCGGGCGACATTACCGGGCCGCGGGGGCGCCCGGCACCAGATTTTCCGGCGGACCCCTCACGGGGGATGAGATAACAGATATTGAAATCTGTCATCCGACATGCCACAGTTGTCACAAGCCGCCCCCTTCCACGACCGAGGAGCCCTCCATGACCGCCTCGCCCTTCCCCACCCGCCCCCTCGGCTCGTCCGGTCCTCGCGTCTCCGCACAGGGCCTCGGCTGCATGGGCATGTCCGCCCTGTACGGCGACGCCGACCGCGCGGAGTCGATCGCCACCATCCACGCCGCCCTCGATGCCGGCATCACCCTGCTCGACACCGGTGACTTCTACGGCATGGGCCACAACGAGCTGCTGATCAACGAGGCGCTGCGCACCGCGCCCGCCGCCGCCCGTGAACGGGCCCTGACGAGCGTCAAGTTCGGTGCCCTGCGCACCGTCGAGGGCGGCTTCACCGGGTACGACGGCCGCCCGGCCGCCGTCAAGAACTTCGCGGCGTACTCGCTCCAGCGCCTCGGCACCGACCACATCGACGTCTACCGGATCGCCCGCATCGACCCGGACGTCCCCGTGGAGGAGACGGTCGGTGCCATCGCCGAGCTGGTCGAGGCCGGGCACGTCCGCCACATCGGCCTCTCCGAGGCGGCGCGGACACCATCCGCCGGGCCGCCGCCGTCGCCCCGGTCTCGGATCTCCAGATCGAGTACTCGCTGCTCTCACGCGGCATCGAGGACGAGATCCTGCCGGCCGTCCGCGAGCTGGGCATCGGCGTCACGGCGTACGGCGTGCTCTCGCGCGGTCTCATCAGCGGCCACTTCACCCGCGACCGCGAGCTGGCCCCGGGTGACTTCCGCGGCATGAGCCCGCGCTTCCAGGGGGAGAACCTCCAGCACAACCTCGACCTGGTCGAAGCGCTGCGCAAGATCGCCGAGCAGAAGGGCGTCACCGTCGCCCAGACGGCGATCGCCTGGGTGCTCTCCCGGGGCGAGGACATCGTGCCGCTGGTCGGAGCCCGTAGCAGGGACCGGCTGACCGAGGCCGTCGGCGCCATCGGCGTAACGCTCGACACCGACGACCTCGCCGCCATCGACGCCGCGTTCCCGGCCGGCGCCGCCGCGGGCGAGCGCTACCCGGCGGACCAGATGGCCCACCTGGACAGCGAGCTCCGATCTCCGGGTACGGTCGGCATCTCCGCCCACTGAAAGGCAGCACAGCCGCCATGCCGCCAGAAGCCCTGACGCCCGATCGCATCCTCGAAGCCACCGAGGACGTACTGCGCCGTTACGGTCCGGCCAAGGCCACCGTCGTCGACGTGGCACGCGCGCTCGGGGTCAGCCACGGCAGCGTCTACCGCCACTTCCGCACAAAGGCGGCGCTGCGCGAGGCGGTGACGAACCGCTGGCTGGAGCGGTCCGTGGGGCAGCTCGCGAAGATCACCGCGATCACCACGCAGCCGGCCCCGGTGAAGCTGCAGCGCTGGCTGTCGGCGCTGTTCGACGCCAAGCGCAAGAAGGCGGGCGACGACCCGGAGCTGTTCGCCACGTACGGCGTACTCATCGAGGAGAACAGCGGCGTCGTCGATGAGCACATCCGCGAGCTGATCGCCCAGCTGCGCGAGATCATCGAGGAGGGTGTGCGCGCCGGCCAGTTCGCGGTCGACGACACGGCGGTCGCCGCGCACGCGGTCTTCGACGCCACCGCCCGCTTCCACGACCCGTGCCACGCCGCAAAGTGGCGGAGCCCCACGATCGGCGACGAATTCACCGCCGTGTCCGACCTGCTGCTGAACGGCCTGCGGGCCTGAAGCCCGGCGGTCCCGGGCCGTGGGCACGTGGAGTCCGGCCGGACCACGTGCACGGCCACGCCGGTCCCCTCCCCCGACCTTGCTGCCGGTCGTCCACGGCATCACGCCCCCTCGCACGAGGGGGCCCGGCGTGCACGAGGACAGCGCACGAAGACCCCGGCTCCGCTGTGCGGAACCGGGGTCTTCAGGGCGTACGAGCGGGGTCAGCAGCCGAGGAGGCGGCCGCCCAGGTACGACTGGATCTGGTCCAGCGAGACGCGCTCCTGCTTCATCGTGTCGCGCTCGCGCACGGTCACCGCGTTGTCGTCGAGGGTGTCGAAGTCGACGGTCACGCAGAACGGCGTACCGATCTCGTCCTGACGGCGGTAGCGGCGGCCGATGGCGCCCGCGTCGTCGAACTCGATGTTCCAGTTCTTGCGCAGGTCGGTCGCCAGGCCCTTGGCCTTGGGCGACAGCTGCGGGTTGCGCGACAGCGGCAGCACGGCCACCTTGACCGGCGCCAGGCGCGGGTCGAGGCGCATCACGGTGCGCTTCTCCATGACGCCCTTGGCGTTCGGGGCCTCGTCCTCGATGTACGCGTCGAGCATGAAGGCGAGCATGGCGCGGTTCACACCGGCCGCCGGCTCGATGACGTACGGAGTCCAGCGCTCGCCGGCCTCCTGGTCGAAGAACGACAGGTCCTGGCCCGAGGCCTTGGAGTGGGCCTTGAGGTCGAAGTCGGTGCGGTTGGCCACACCCTCCAGCTCGGAGAACTCACTGCCGCCGAAGTTGAAGCGGTACTCGATGTCGGCGGTGCGCTTCGAGTAGTGGGAGAGCTTCTCCGCCGGGTGCTCGAACCAGCGCATGTTCTCCTCACGGAGACCAAGCTCGCGGTACCAGCTCCAGCGCTGCTCCATCCAGTATTCCTGCCACTGCTCGTCCTCGCCCGGCTTGACGAAGAACTCCATCTCCATCTGCTCGAACTCGCGCGTGCGGAAGATGAAGTTGCCCGGCGTGATCTCGTTGCGGAAGGACTTGCCCATCTGCGCGATGCCGAACGGCGGCTTCTTGCGCGAAGTCTGCTGGACCTGGGCGAAGTTGGTAAAGATGCCCTGCGCGGTCTCGGGACGCAGGTAGGCGCGCGAGCCGGTGTCCTGGGTCGGGCCGAGGTGCGTCTCCAGCATGCCGGAGAACTGCTTGGGCTCGGTGAACTGCCCCTTGGTGCCGCAGTTCGGGCAGTTGATGTCGGCCAGGCCGTTCTCGGGGGCGCGGCCGTTGTGCTTGGCCTCGTACGCCTCGATCAGGTGGTCCGCGCGGTGGCGCTTGTGACAGGCGGTGCACTCGGTGAGCGGGTCGGAGAACGTCGCGACGTGGCCGGACGCCTCCCAGACCTCGGGGGCCAGGATCACGGAGGAGTCGAGACCGACCACGTCCTCGCGCGCGATGACCATGGAGCGCCACCACTGGCGCTTGATGTTCTCCTTGAGTTCGACACCCAGCGGTCCGTAGTCCCAGGCGGCCTTGGAGCCGCCATAGATCTCACTGCACGGGTAGACGAAGCCACGGCGCTTGCTCAGGCTGACGATGGTGTCGATCTTGTCGGCGGCCACGGTGCTCTCTTCATTACGACGACGACGAACGCGAATGATTCAGATTACCGGCGCTCACACCCCCCGGATCAAATCGGTATCCCGGTAAGGGGGCCGGACCCGGATCACACCCGGCATTATTGACAATCGTTTCCACTTTTGTTGAAAATGGGTGTCATGAACGTACGACGACGCCTCATACCCACCGCCGCGACCGCCGGAGCCGTCGCACTCGGCCTGATGGCCGTCAGCGCCTGCTCCTCCTCCGGCGCCGCCGACAAGGGCGGCAACGGCAAGCTCGACGTGGTGGCGTCGTTCTACCCCCTGCAGTACCTGGCCGAGGAGATAGGCGGCGAGCACGTCGCCGTGTCGACCCTGACGAAGCCCGGCGTCGAGCCGCACGACCTGGAGCTCAGCCCGAAGCAGACCGCCGGGCTCGGCGAAGCGGACTTCGTCCTCTACCTCAAGGGCCTCCAGCCCGCCGTGGACGAGGCCGTCGCGCAGTCCGGTGCGAAGAACACCGTCGACGCCGGCCGGCCTCACCCACCTCGAAGAGCACGGCACCGAGGCCGGCCACGACGAGCACGAGGGCGAAGAGCACGCCGACGAGCACGCGGACGAGCACGCCGCCGAAGACGGGCACGACCACGCAGGCGCCGCCGGCGACCCCCACGTCTGGCTGGACCCCGTGAAGTACTCCGAGGTCGCCAAGGGCGTCGGCAAGGCCCTGGAGAAGGCCGACCCCGACAACGCCGCCGCGTACAAGAAGAACACCGACGCCCTGGTCGGCAAGCTCGACGGGCTGCACGCGAAGTTCGAGAACGGCCTGAAGAACGCCGACACCAGGACCTTCATCACCACCCACGCCGCCTTCGGCTACCTCGCCGAGCGCTACGACCTCAAGCAGGAAGGCATCAGCGGCCTCGACCCCGACTCCGAGCCCAGCCTGTCCCGCATGAAGGACCTCCAGAAGATCGCCAAGGAGGACAAGGTCACCACGGTCTTCTTCGAGACGCTCGCCAGCGACAAGACCGCCAGGACCCTCGCGGGCGACGCCGGCCTCAAGACCGACGTCCTGGACCCGCTGGAGGGAATCACGGACAAGTCCAAGGGCGCTGACTACATCGAGGTCATGGAGTCCAACCTCACCGCGCTGGAGAAGGCCCTCGGCGCGAAGTGAAGCAGGTCTCCCCCATACAACCCAGCACCCCGGCATCACCCGCAGTATCGGAGGCGAGAGCCATGAAGCCAGAGCCAGAGCAGCCCGTCATATCCCTGCGCGGCGCCACGGCCACGCTCGGCTCACGCCCCGTGCTGCGCGGCGTCGATCTCGCCGTGCACCGCGGTGAGGTCGTCTCCCTGCTCGGCGCCAACGGCTCCGGCAAGTCGACGGCGGTACGTTCCGTGATCGGCCAGGTGCCGCTCACCGGCGGCACGTCGACCTCTTCGGTACGCCGCTGCGCCGCTTCCGCGACTGGGCGCGCGTCGGGTACGTACCGCAGCGCACCACGGCCGCGAGCGGCGTTCCCGCGACCGTGTACGAGGTCGTCTCCTCCGGCCGCCTCTCCCGCGCGAAGCTGCGCTGGCCCTCGAAGGCCGACCGCGCCGCCGTGCACCGCGCCATCGAGCTCGTCGGGCTCGCGGACCGCACCAAGGACTCCGTGAACGCCCTCTCCGGCGGCCAGCACCAGCGCGTGCGCATCGCGCGGGCCCTCGCCGCCGAGCCGGAACTGCTGATCATGGACGAGCCGATGGCGGGCGTGGACCTGACCAGCCAGGAGATCCTCGCGACGACCCTGCGCGAGCAGGTGGCGGCCGGTACGACCGTGCTGCTCGTCCTGCACGAGCTCGGCGCCCTGGAGCCGCTGATCGACCGCGCGGTGGTCCTGCGCGACGGCTGCGTCACGCACGACGGGCCGCCCCCGGAGTCCCTGGGCCAGCACGCGCTGCCCGGCCACGACCACGTACACCCGCACGCGGCTTCCGAGCCCGTCCGCACAGGACTGCTGACCTGACTGATGGAAATCCTCGAAACAGCCTTCATGCAGCGGGCGCTGCTCGCAGCCGTCCTCGTCGGCATCACCGCCCCCGCCGTCGGCATCTACCTCGTGCAGCGCCGCCAGGCCCTGATGGGCGACGGCATCGGCCATGTCGCGATGACCGGCGTCGGCCTCGGCTTCCTGCTGAGCGCCAACCCGGTGTGGATGGCCGCGCTCGTCTCGGTCGCCGGCGCCGTCGCGATGGAACTGATCCGCTGGTACGGGCGCATGCGCGGCGACATGGCGCTGGCCATGCTCTTCTACGGCGGCATGGCGGGCGGTGTCCTGCTGATCAACCTCGCGCCGGGCGGCTCCAACTCCAACCTCACCTCGTACCTCTTCGGCTCGCTGTCGACGGTCTCGGACGCGGACGTCGTCGCGATCTGCCTGCTCGCCGCCTTTGTGATGCTGGTCACGGTCGGGCTGCGGCGTCATCTCTTCGCGGTCAGCCAGGACGAGGAGTTCGCGCGGGTGACCGGTCTGCCGGTGCGCGCCCTGAATCTGCTGATCGCGGTCACCGCGGCCGTCACGGTCACCGTCGCCATGCGCGTCGTCGGGCTGCTGCTGGTCAGCGCGCTGATGGTGGTGCCGGTGGCGGCGGCGCAGCAGATCACCCGGTCGTTCAAGGTCACGTTCGTCCTGTCCGTGGTCATCGGCACGGTCGTGACGCTGGCCGGCACGGTGACCTCGTACGAGTACGAAGTGCCGCCGGGTGCGACGATCGTGCTGCTGGCCATCGCCGCCTTCTTCGTACTGACCGCACTGGCCGCTCCCCTGGCGAGGCGCCGGGCACGGGCCCTGGGCGGGGCGGAGGCCGGACCGGCGGGCGGCTGTAGCGTGGAGGCCGGCGGTCTGCCGGACACCCGGCGCCCCACTGACGACGTCAAGGTCTGACCGGCGGTCGGCAGCGACCTGGCAGAATGGCCCGGCATACGTACGGGCGACCAGAGGAGGCACCTGTGACGACTGCGGGAACCCCATCCCCGGTGCGTGGCCGGTCCACCCGGCAGCGGGCCGCCGTAGCGGCCGCGCTCGACGAGGTGGACGAGTTCCGCAGCGCGCAGGAGCTTCACGACATGCTCAAGCACCGGGGCGACTCGGTCGGGCTGACGACGGTCTACCGCACCCTTCAGTCCCTCGCCGACGCCGGCGAGGTGGACGTGCTGCGCACCAGTGAGGGCGAGGCGGTGTACCGGCGCTGCTCCAGCGGCGAGCACCACCACCATCTGGTGTGCCGGGTGTGCGGCAAGGCCGTCGAGGTCGAGGGCCCCGCGGTGGAGAAGTGGGCCGAGGCCATCGCCGCCCAGCACGGCTACGTGAACGTGGCGCACACCGTGGAGATCTTCGGCGCGGCGTGGAAGTGCGCGAGCGCGGCGTCGGGAAGCGGGGCGGGGCGCCGGACGCGTCCGCGCCTCCGGACGCCCGGGCGTCCGCCGG
>RHMC01000144.1 GCA_003719395.1 Streptomyces altiplanensis | reverse complement strand
CCCGTCACGGAGTCGCGCGCGGCGGGAGGGGAGGGCGGGCCTTGTCGGGGACGTTCGAGTACGTCGGAGGGGCCGACGCCGGCCGCGCCGCCAGCAGGTCCAGCGCCACCCGGACCGCGTCGTCCAGTTGGGCGTAGCGGCCCTCCGCCCAGTCGAGGGGGGTGCGCAGGGCTTCGATGTCCGGCTCCACGCCGTGGTTCTCCACCGACCACCCGTACGCGTCGAACCACGCCGCGTTCATCGGTACCGTGATCACCGTGCCGTCGCCCAGCGTGTGGCGGCCGGTCATGCCCACCACCCCGCCCCAGGTGCGCTGGCCCACCACCGGTCCCAGGCCCAGCAGTTTGAACGCCGCCGTGATCATGTCGCCGTCCGAGGACGTCGCCTCGTCGGCCAGGGCGACCACCGGGCCCCGGGGCGCGTTGGAGGCGTACGAGACCGGCTCTGCGTCGCGCGTCAGGTCCCAGCCGACGATGGTGCGGGTGAGCTTCTCCACCACCAGTTCGCTGATGTTCCCGCCCGCGTTGCCCCGTACGTCGACGATCAGCGCGGGCAGGGAGACCTCCCTGCGCAGGTCGCGGTTGAACTGGGCCCAACCGGAGCCGCCCATGTCGGGGATGTGCAGGTAGCCGCACTTCCCGCCGCTCAACCTCCGCACCACCTCCCGGCGTTTGGCCACCCAGTCCTGGTAGCGGAGGGGGCGCTCGTCGACCAGAGGGACGATCGCGACCCTGCGGGCCGGTCCTTCTCCCTCGGCCGGCTGGAACGTCAGCTCGACCGTCGTCCCCCCGGCCGCCGCGAGGAGGGGGTACGGGCCCGACACCGGATCCACCGGCCGGCCGTCCACGTGGGTGAGGACCGCGCCCTCCCGGATGCCCGTGCCGGCCAGCGGCGAGCGCGCCTTGGAGTCGGACGACTCGCCGGGGAGGATCCGCCGGACCAGCCACTTGCCGTCCCGGCACGCGAAGTTGGCGCCGAGCAGCCCCATCGCGCGCTGGTAGTGCGGCGGTCCCTCGTTGCGGCGCGCGGCGGCGACGTACGCGTGCGAGGTGCCCAGCTCGCCCAGGACCTCGCGGAGCAGGTCCGCGAACTCGTCCGGGGTGGCGACCCGCTCCAGCAGGGGGCGGTACTGGTCGAGGACCGCGTCCCAGTCGATGCCGCACATGTCCGGTTCCCAGAAGTACGCCCGGACGATACGGCCCGCCTCCGCGTACGCCTGCCGCCACTGCGCCCCCGGGTCGACCTGGTGCATGATGCGGCGCATGTCCAGGTAGACCGTCGAGTCGCTGTCGCCGGCCTCGGTGGCGGGGACGGCGCGCAGTTCCCCCTCGTCCATGACCACCAGGCGCGATCCGTCGCCGCTCACCGCGAACCAGTCGAGGTCGTTCACGAGCTCGGTCTTGCGCGCCTTGGCGAGGTTGAAGTGTTCGAGGGTGGGGCGGCCCGACATGTCGGCCGGGTTGGCGAACGTCTCGCCGAGCGCTCCCGAGATCGGCCAGCGCAGCCACACCAGGCCGCCGCCGGAGACCGCGTGCAGCCCCGAGTACTTGGACGCGGACACGGGGAAGGGCGTCACCCGGTTCGGCAGGCCCTCGATTTCCACCAGGACCGTCGTGCCGTCGGTGCTCTCGCTCTCCCCGCCGTCCGCCGGGTCCAGCCCGCCGGCCGCCGGACGGCCTTCCGCGGACATCGCGAAGGGGGACGGCGTCGCGGAGGAGAGCGGGGCCAGGTAGGGGCGGCAGCCCAGGGGGAAGGAGAGGTCCCCGGTGTGGACGTCGTACACCGGGTCGAAGCCGCGCCAGGAGAGGAAGGCGAGGTAGCGGCCGTCGCTCGTGAAGACCGGGTTCTCGTCCTCGAAGCGGCCGTCGGTGACGTCGACGATCTGCCGGGTCTCGATCTTCGCGATCTTGATCTGGCGCAGGGAGCGGCCGATGCCGGGGTGCGACCAGGTCAGCCAGGCCCCGTCGGGGGAGAAGGCGAGGTCGCGGACCGGGCCGTTGAGGGAGCGGGTCAGTTCGGTGACCTCGCCGTCCGCGTCCTTCGCGGTCTCCATGGTGTCGATCAGCAGGAGCCGGCCGTCGTGCGAGGCGATCGCGATGCGCTCGCCCTCCGGGTCCGACACCAGTTCGTGTACGCGCCCGAGCCTGCCGGACGCGAGGCGGCGCGGCGCGCGGTCGCCGCTGGCGCGCGGCAGGTACGCGATCTCGACCGCGTCCTCGCCCTCGGCGTCCGTGATGTACGCGACCTTGCCGCCGCCGCCGAGCATCTCGGGCAGGCGGGCCCGTACGCCCGGGGTGTCCGTGATGGTGCGGGCCGGGCCGTCGCGGTGGGTGAGCCAGTACAGGCTGCCGCGGACGACGACGGCGCTGGCGCGGCCGGTCGTGTCGACGGACAGGCCGTCGATGTTGCTGGCGGCCGGGACGTGGTGGGGGCGCCGGCCGGCGCGGGGGCCGCCGAGACGGACGTCCAGGCGGCGCGGCGTCGCACCGGGGGACAGGTCGTCCACCAGCCACAGGTCGCCCGCGCACTGGTAGACGACGCGGGTGCCGTCGCTGGAGGCGTTCCGTGCGTAGAACGCGTCGTGGTCGGTGTGGCGGCGCAGGTCGGTGCCGTCGTACGCGCAGGAGTAGAGGTTGCCCACGCCCTCGTGGTCGGAGAGGAACGCGATGCGTCCGTTCACGAACATGGGGCAGTTGAGGTGGCCGCCGATGTCGGGGAGCAGCCGCTCGCCGTGCAGCCACAGACGGCCGGTCGCGCCGCCCCGGTAGCGCTTCCACGCGGCGGGCTCGTGCGGGGGCTTGCCGGTGAGCAGGAGCGTACGGCGCTCGCCGTCGATGTCCGCGACCGCGATGTCGGAGACCGGGCCCCAGGGCAGCTGGGCGCCGGGGCTGCCGTCGGTGGGGAGGGTGTAGGCCCAGGAGAAGTGCGAGAAGGGCTGGCCGTGGGAGGCGACGGCCAGGATGTGCGGGGGGCTGTCGGGTGTTTCGGGTGTCCAGCCGCAGACGCGGGTGTCGAGCGAGCCCCAGTGGCTGAGCCTGCGGGCGGGCCGGCCGCCGTCCACGGGCAGGAGGTGGACCTCGGGGTCGAGGCTGCGCCAGGTCGTGAACGCGATGTGGCGGCCGTCGGGGGAGAAACGGGGGTGGGAGACCTTCGTGCGGTCGACGGTGAGGCGCCAGGCCCGGTCCGGCTGCTTTCCGGGGGGTGCGACCGGGGCCAGCCAGAGGTCGTCCTCCGCCGCGAAGCAGAGGAGGTCGCCGTGCAGGTGCGGGAAGCGCAGGTACGGGTGGGTGCCGTCGGCGGGGACGCCGCCGTCTCGGGGCGGTCGGGTCGCGGGCGCTTGGGGGCCGGTGCCGCGCCGGGGCGTCTCCTCGGACGCGACGTCCGGATACGGGTTTTTCCTCGGGCTCGTCGCGTTCGACGCCTGCGGGGAGCGCCCCGGCACGTCCCCCTCCGCCGCCGCGGCGGGCGAGGCGGCGGTCGGCGCGTCCCGCGCGGGAGCGGCCGGAGAGATGCCCGTGGTGCCCAGGGGCTCGGGGGATGTGGTCTCTTGCGGGCCGACGGACCCGGGTTCGTCGCTCACCCCCCAATGCTTTCCGCACGGAGGGGACGCGGCAACTTGTGGCGCGGAACACCATCGAAACGGTTTCGTTTGACGGGTGCGGGCGTACCTTTGAGGTGTACGAAACCGTTTCGTTCAGGAGAGGGGTGGAGGATGGCACGCACACGGCTCACGGCTGAGCGTGAAGGTGAGTTGTACGGAGCCGTGCTCGACCTGCTCCGTGAAGTCGGCTACGACGCCCTGACCATGGATGCCGTCGCGTCCCGCACCCGGTCCAGCAAGGCCACCCTCTACCGGCAGTGGGGGAGCAAGCCGGAGCTGGTCGCCAGGGCGTTGCGCCACTGCAAGCCGGTCAGTACCGCCGACGTCGACACCGGCACGCTGCGCGGGGACTTCCATGCCCTGGTGCAGCGCTCCGACGACTGTCAGCTGGAGAGGGACTCCGCGCTGATGCGGGGTCTCGCCCAGGCCGTGCACCAGAACCCCGATCTCCACCAGGCGCTGCGGGAGCTGCTCGTCGCCCCCGAGCTCACCGGGCTCGACGGCTTGCTGCGGCGGGCCGTGGACCGGGGTGAGATCCCCGCCGGGACGCCCGCCCTGCGGTACGTCCCGCACATGATCCTGGGCGCCTTCGTCGCCCGGGAGCTCATCGAGGACCGGTCGCCCGACCGGGCCTTCCTCGCCGACTACGTCGATGCCGTGGTGCTGCCCGCGCTGGGTGTCGCCTGACGGCCGCAGTACCTCGGCGGCGCCGCGGGGTCCCCACCCCGGCGTCCGCCCCTGGACAAACGCTCCACCTGACGCGCACCGCTCTTGTCGTCGGGCTGGTTCCCCCTGCCCTGCTCGTCCCAACGACCTGACCGGGAGTACGCCCTCGTGGCCACATTCCTTTACAAACTGGGCCGGTTCGCCTTCCGCCGCCGCCCCTTCGTCGCCCTCGCCTGGATCGCGCTGCTGGTGCTCGCCGGCGTCGGCGCCGCCTCCGCGTCCACTGCCACCTCCAGCTCCTTCTCCATACCGGGGACCGAGGCCCAGAAGGCATTCGACCTGCTCGACCAGCGTTTCCCCGGCGCCGCCGCGGACGGTGCCACCGCCCGCGTGGTGTTCAAGGCTCCCGAAGGGGAGCGGATGACCGACGCCGGACACCGGAGCGAGGTGGAGAAGGTCGTCGAGGGGCTCAAGTCCGGTGCCGGTGCCGAGCAGATCGCCTCGGTCGTCGACCCGTACGCGGGCAAGGCCGTGAGCCGTGACGGTACGACGGCGTACACCCAGGTCTCGTACAAGGTCAGCGGCATGGAACTGACCGAGGAGGCCAGGGAGGCGCTGGTCGAGGCGGGCGACGAGGCGCGGGCGGCCGGGCTGACCGTCGAGATCGGCGGCGACGCGCTCCAGGCCGTGCCCGAGACCGGCTCGGGCGAGATCATCGGCGTCGCGGTCGCCGCGATCGTCCTCGTCATTACTTTCGGCTCGCTGGTGGCCGCCGGGCTGCCGCTGCTCACCGCGCTCATCGGCGTGGGCATCGGGGTCTCCGCGATCACCGCGCTCGCGAATGTCCTCGATCTCGGTTCCACGACGTCGACGCTCGCGATGATGATCGGGCTCGCGGTCGGCATCGACTACGCGCTGTTCATCGTCTCCCGCTACCGGGCCGAGCTGGCCGAGGGGCGTGAGCCGGAGGACGCGGCCGGGCGGGCCGTCGGAACCGCCGGGTCCGCCGTCGTGTTCGCCGGGCTGACCGTCGTGATCGCGCTCGTGGGACTCGCCGTCGTCAACATCCCGATGCTGACGAAGATGGGCTTCGCCGCGGCCGGCACGGTCGTGATCGCCGTTCTCGTCGCGCTCACGCTGGTTCCCGCCCTGCTCGGGTTCGCGGGCAAGAAGGTCTTCGGACGCAAGGCGCGCAAGCGCCAGGGCCGGGCCGCCGGGGCGGACAAGCCCAACATGGGTACGCGCTGGGCCCGTTTCGTACTGCGCCGGCCGATCGCCGTCCTGATCACCGCCGTGGTCGGGCTCGGTGTGGTCGCCGTACCCGCCGCCTCGCTGGAGATGGGGCTGCCCGACGACGGGTCGCAGCCGGTCAGCACCACGCAGCGCAAGGCGTACGACCTCCTCTCGGACGGGTTCGGACCCGGCTTCAACGGGCCGCTGATGGTCGTGGTCGACGTCGAGGGAGCCGAGCGGCCCAAGGACGCGGTCGACCGGGTCACCGGCATCGTGAAGGACATGGACGGCGTCGCCGCCACCGTGCCCGGGCAGCTGAACGAGGCCGGCGACACGTCGGTCGTCACCGTTGTCCCGAAGGACCGGCCCAGCTCCGAGGCGACCGAGGAACTGGTGCACTCGATCCGCGATGCGGGCCCGGGCATCACGTCCGACACCGGCGCCGAGGTCCTGGTGACCGGCTCCACGGCCATGAACATCGACTTCTCGCAGAAGATGAACGACGCGCTGCTGCCGTACCTCGCGCTCGTCGTCGGCCTCGCGTTCCTGCTGCTGATGCTGGTGTTCCGCTCGATCCTCGTCCCGCTCAAGGCGGCGCTCGGGTTCCTGCTGTCCGTGGTGGCGGCGCTCGGCGCGGTGGTCGCGGTCTTCCAGTGGGGCTGGCTGGCGGATGTGATGGGTGTCGAGCAGACCGGCCCCGTGATGTCGATGATGCCGATCTTCATGGTGGGCGTCGTCTTCGGTCTCGCCATGGACTACGAGGTCTTCCTCGTCACGCGCATGCGTGAGGCGTACGTCCACGGGGAGCGGCCGGGACAGGCGGTCGTCACCGGCTTCCAGCACGGCGCGCGGGTCGTCACCGCCGCGGCCGTGATCATGATGGCCGTCTTCGCCGGGTTCATCGGGTCGAGCGAGTCGATGGTCAAGATGATCGGCTTCGGGCTGGCGATCGCCGTCTTCTTCGATGCCTTCGTCGTACGGATGGCCGTCGTGCCCGCCGTGCTGGCGCTGCTCGGCGAGAAGGCGTGGTGGCTGCCGCGCTGGCTCGACAAGGCGCTGCCGAACGTGGACGTCGAGGGCGAGCAGCTGCGCAAGGAGCTGGGCGACGGCGTCTCCGAGGGCGAGCGCGAGCTGGTGCGTGCCTAGGCGCTGAGAAGCTCCGGGGCCGCCTCTTGAGCGGAGGGCGGTCCCGGTCGCGCACCGGCTCGTGGGGACGGGACCCGGTGCGGCGGTGAGGCCCCCCGGCCGGAAGGCCGGGGGGCCTCACCGTTTCTCAGCGGGCGGCTTCGGGGGCCGCGGGAGCGGGCTCCTCGACCGCGTGCGTACGTTCCAGGAAGCGGCGCAGCGGCGCCCTGTCGAACTGGATCACCGCCGTGCCCTGCGGCGAACGCAGTTCCATCACGGCCTGCACCCGGCCGCACGGCCAGACCCGGACGTCGCCGTTCTCGCTCTCGGCCGGACGGTTCAGACCCGCCTCCAGCAGGGCGCGGTCGAAGACCCATTCGTTCACGGCTCCGTCGGGCGAGACGTCCGGCGGGAAGACCAGGCGCACCGCGCGCGGGTTCTTCCCCGGGTCGTAGCGCAGGGCGACGGGGACGGCGTGACGCTGGGGGCCGTCGGTGATGAGGCAGGCCCGTGCGTGGCCCTCGATTGCTGAGTGCATCGGGCTACTCCTCAAATTCGCGGCTTTTGTCCCTTAATATCCCATATTCTGCGGCGCGGCCAGGCTCCACTTGTGACCCGTTTGCTCTTGCGACCTCTTTGCAGGAGGGCACTATCATCGAACGGTTAACCACCCCGCAGGAAGCGGAGCCTCCCGATGCATGTCCCCGACGGATTCATCAGCACACCTGTTTCGGCTGTGGCGGGCGTCGCAGCCGTGACCGCCGTCGCCGTCAGCCTGCGAGGAGCGCGCCGTGAACTCGGGGAAGAGCGGGCGGCCCCGCTCGCGGGACTCGTCGCCGCGTTCGTCTTCGCCGTACAGATGCTGAACTTCCCGGTCGCGGCCGGTACCAGCGGTCACCTGCTCGGCGGTGCGCTCGCCGCGATACTGGTCGGTCCGTTCACGGGGGTGCTCTGCATCTCGGTCGTCCTGCTGATGCAGGGCATCCTCTTCGCGGACGGCGGCCTCACCGCGCTCGGCGTGAACATCACCGTCATGGGTGTGGTCACGGTCGTCGTCGCGTACGCGCTCTTCCGCGGCCTCGTGAAGATCCTGCCGCGCGGGCGCCGCTCGCTCACCGCCTCCGCGTTCGTCGCCGCCCTGGTGTCCGTGCCCGCCGCGGCCGCCGCCTTCACGCTGATCTACGCCGTCGGCGGCACGACGGACGTGCCGATCGGCAAGGTGCTGACCGCCATGGTCGGCGTACACGTCCTCATCGGCATCGGCGAGGCCGCGATCACCGCGCTGACCGTGGGCGCCGTCATCGCCGTACGCCCCGACCTGGTGCACGGCGCGCGCGGGCTCGCCGCCCCGCTCAAGCTGCTGGTGGTCGGCGATCTGGTGGACGCGGCTCCCGCCGGGGCCCCCGCTCCCGCCGCCGCCCGGTCCACCCGCAAGGTCTGGGGCGCGGGGCTGGCCGCCGCGTTCGTCCTCGCCGGGTTCGTGTCGTTCTACGCCTCCGCCAGCCCGGACGGCGCTGGAGAAGGTCGCCGCCGACCAGGGCATCGACAAGAACGTCGAGGAGCACGCCGCCGCCGGTTCCCCGCTCGCCGACTACACCGTCGAGAGCATCGGCGACGGCCGTCTCTCCGGCGGCCTCGCGGGCGTCGTCGGTGTCGGCGCGACCGTCGCCGTCGGCTGCGGCGTCTTCTGGACGGTACGGCGCCGGCGCGGACAGCAGCAGCAGGCGGCCGGGGCCACGGCGGCGCGTACAGGGGAAAAGGAAACCGCCTGACATGGGCGCGGGTCACGCCCACAAGCTCTACCGGCACGGGCACACCGCCGTGCACGCCCTGCCGCCGCACTGCAAGCTCGTCGCCGTCCTCTGCTTCGTGCTCGTCGTCGTGTCCACGCCGCGCGAGGCGATGTGGGCGTTCGGCGTGTACGCCGTGCTGCTCGGCGCGGTCGCGTACGCCGCCCGCGTTCCGGCCGGCCACCTGCTCAAACGGCTCCTCATCGAAGTGCCCTTCGTCGCCTTCGCCGCCTTGATGCCCTTCGTGGCCGAGGGGGAGCGGGTGGAGGTGCTCGGCATGCCGTTGAGCGTCCAGGGCCTGTGGGGCGCCTGGAACGTCCTCGCCAAGGGGACGCTCGGAGTCGCCGCCTCCGTGCTGCTCGCCTCCACCACGGAGCTGCGCTCCCTGGTGCTCGGACTGCAGCGGCTGAAGCTGCCGCCGATGCTGGTCCAGATCGCGTCGTTCATGATCCGCTACGGCGATGTGATCACGGACGAGATGCGGCGGATGTCGGTCGCGCGGCGCTCGCGCGGGTTCGAGGCGCGGGGCGTGCGGCACTGGGGCGTCCTGGGCAAGACGGCGGGCGCGCTCTTCATCCGCTCGTACGAGAGGGGCGAACGCGTGCACCTGGCCATGGTCAGCAGGGGGTACACGGGCACCATGCCGGTGATCGACGAGGTGACCGCGACGCGGGCGCAGTGGTCCTGCGCGGCCGCGCTCCCGGTGGCCGCGCTGGCGGTCTGTCTGCTGGGATGGACCCTGTGACCGACACGACGATGTCCCTCGAGGTCAGCGGCCTCGCCTACGCCTACCCCGACGGCCACCAGGCCCTCTTCGGCGTCGACCTGTCCGTCGCGCGCGGCGAGCGCGTCGCGCTGCTCGGGCCCAACGGCGCCGGCAAGACCACGCTCGTCCTGCACCTCAACGGCATCCTCACGGCCGGCGCGGGTTCGGTGACGGTGGCCGGGCTGCCCGTCGGCAAGCGGCACCTCGCCGAGATCCGGCGCCGCGTCGGCATCGTCTTCCAGGACCCCGACGACCAGCTCTTCATGCGACGTCCGCGAGGACGTGGCCTTCGGCCCGGCGGCGGCGGGCCTGCGCGGCGCGGAGCTGGAGGCGTGCGTGAGGGCGGCGCTGGAGCGGGTCGGCATGGCGGAGTACGCCGACCGGCCGCCGCACCACCTGTCGTTCGGGCAGCGGCGCCGGGTGGCTGTCGCGACCGTACTGGCGATGGAGCCGGAGATCCTGGTGCTGGACGAGCCGTCGTCCAACCTGGACCCGGCCTCGCGGCGCGAACTGGCGGACATCCTGCGGGGGCTGGACACCACGGTGTTGATGGTCACGCACGACCTGCCGTACGCCCTTGAGCTGTGCCCGCGCTCGGTGATCCTCAGCGGGGGCGTGATCGTGGCGGACGGACGGACGCAGGAGCTGCTGTCGGACGACGCGGTGATGCGGGCGCACCGGCTGGAGCTGCCGTTCGGGTTCGACCCGGGGTCGGTGCGGGTGGAGGCGTAGGGGACAGGGCCCGCACGGCGGCACCGAGACCCCCCGCCACCCCGCCCAGCAGGGCCGTTGCACCATGGGGGGCATGAGCGCGAGCGCAGCAGTGGATGCACGGGGCACGGTGGCGGCCGGATTCGAACCGGTCCGGGACGCGTTCGTGCGCAACTTCGGGCAACGGGGCGAGCGAGGAGCCGCCGTCGCCGTCTACCGGGACGGCCGCAAGGTCGTCGACCTGTGGGCGGGCACGCGCGACGTGGACGGCACCGAACCGTGGGCCGTGGACACCGCCCAGGTCGTACGGTCCGCGACCAAGGGCGTGGCCGCCGCCGTGCCGCTGCTGCTGCATCAGCGCGGGCAGATCGACCTGGACGCGCCGGTCGGCACGTACTGGCCGGAGTTCAAGGCCAACGGCAAGGAACGGGTCCTCGTCCGGCACCTGCTGTCCCACCGGGCGGGCATACCCGCGCTCGACCGCCCGCTGACGCCCGCCGAGGCGATCGACGGCGTCTGCGGGCCGCGCGCCGTCGCCGCCCAGGCGCCCGCCTGGGAGCCCGGAACCGACCACGGCTACCACGCGCAGACGTACAGCTGGCTGATCGGCGAGCTCGTGAAGCGGGTGACGGGGCGGACCGTCGGGCGGTGGATCGCCGAGGAGATCGCCCGCCCGCTGGGGCTCGACTTCTGGGTCGGCTGCCGGCGGACGAGGCGCACCGGGTGGGCCGGGCCGGGCCGGTCGAGGCGCCGCCCCTGGACGCCGGGGCGCTGCGGATGCGGCCCAGGCGGCGCGTGACCGAGGCGTGCGCGGATCCCGCGTCGCTCACCCGGCGCGCGTTCGACGCGATCGACCCGCGCGCGGACCTGAACGACCCGGCGTTCCGGGCCGCCGAACTCCCCGGCACGGGCGGGATATCCACCGCGCGGGCGCTGGCGCGGTGCTACGCCGCGATGATCGGGCCGGTCGACGGGCACCGCCTGTTCGCCCCGGCGACGCTCACGCTCGCGCGCACCGCGAATCGGCCGGCCCGGACCGGGTCCTGATCGTCAACACCCGCTTCGGGCTGGGCTTCATGCTGCACGGCTCCGGCGCGCCGCTCCTCGCGCCCGGCTCGTTCGGCCACCCGGGGCGGGGCGGCTCGCTCGGTTTCGCCGATCCGGAGTCCGGGATCGCCTTCGGATACGTGACCAACGGGCACCAGAAGGGAGTCACCTCCGACCCGCGCGCGCAGGCCCTGGTCAGGGCGGTGCGGTCCGCCGTGTGACCGGCCGGGGCCCGGAGGCCGTCCGGTGTGGAGCAGCAGGCCGCCGCCGGCCGCAGCAGGCCCGCCGCCGCGACGACAGGAGTCACCCGGTCCGCGCTCGCGCTCGTCCACGGCGCGCCGCCCGCCCGGCCCTCTCCGCGCCGTACGGGCTCCACGCCGACCCGTGGCGAAGCGTCCGTCCGGATGCCGGGCGCGCAGGGCTTCGGCGAACCGGGGTGGGCCCGGTCCGCCGGCGTGCTCACGGCCCGCACCCCCGCGGTGGTCGTACGGGGCGTGCGAGCCGGTTCCGCGGCCCTCCGCAGCGGTCCTCCGTCAGCCCGCCCGCAGCACGGCCGCCACCAGCGGGCCCGCCGCGTCGCCGCCGTGGCCGCCCGATTCGACGGACGCCGCCGCCGCCACCCTGTCGCTGAAGCCGGCGAACCAGCTGTTGGACTTGCCCTGCCCGTCGACCTCCGCCGAACCGGTCTTGGCGCCCTTGTCGCCGCCGACCGAGGCCATCGCCTCCGTGCCCGTGCCCCAGGACGCCGTCGCCGTCTGCCGCATCATGCCGAGCAGCTGGCTGTGCACGGAGGGCGACAGGGAGCGGGTCGCGGTCGCCAGCTGCCGGCCGTCGAGCGACTGCGGCACGATGACCGGCTGCTTGAACGTGCCGGCCTTGGCGGTGGCGGTGACCGACGCCATGTTGAGGGCGTTCATCTCGATCGCGCCCTGCCCGATGTACTGCGCCGCCGCCTCGCCGCCGGTGACCTCGGGCACCGTGCCGTCGGCGGTGGTGATCCCGGTCTGCCAGTTGTCGAGGCCGAGACCGAAGACCTCACGCGCGGTCCTGGGCAGCGCCGCGTCGTCCTTGGTGTCGTCGATCAGCTTGATGAAAGCGGTGTTGCAGGAGCGGGCGAAGCTGGTGGCGAAGGTGCCGTCGGGGATCTCGAAGTTGTCCAGGTTGTGGAAGCTCCGGCCCTGGTACAGCACGGTCTGCGGGCACTCCGCCCTGCGGTCCGCCCCGATCAGGCCCTTCTCCAGCAGCATCGCCGCCGTCACGATCTTCATCGTGGAACCGGGCGCCTGCTTGCCGAGGGCCGCCGCGTTGTAACCGTCGGCGCGGTTGTTGGCGATCGCCAGGATCTCGCCCGTGCTGGGCTTGACCGCCGCGACCGACGCCTCGCTGTGCTGCTTCACCGCCGTCTCGGCCGCCGCCTGCACGTCCGCGTCCAGCGTCGTGGGGAGCTCGCCGGGCTTGCCCTTGGCGAGGGTGAGCACGGTCCGGGCGGGCGACTCGCTGCCCGGGCTCCCGACGGCCAGCTCGACGCCCGGCGTGCCGCCCGCCTGCTCGCCGTACTTCGCGCGCAGCGCGTCCAGGAACCGGACCGAGCGACGGGTACTTCTCCTTCGTCAGCTCGGTGCCGTTGCGGTCGACCGCCCGGATGGGCGGGGCCGGGGACTGGCCCGCCTTCAGCGTCTCGCCGTCCTTCAGGTCGGGGTGGAGGACGGACGACTCCCAGTCGACCAGGGCCTTGCCCGAGGTCTGCCCGCGTACGACGGTCAGCTCCGACGCGTACGAGAAGCTCTTGCTCTTCCCCTTGTACGTCACCGTGGCGTCGGCGGTGAACGGCACCGTCGCGCCGGCCGCCGTGCCCGGCGTCAGCTTCACCTCGCTGATGTGCGCCTCGTCGCGGTAGGCGAACAGCGCGGGCTGCGCGGCGGCGGCGTTGTCGGTCAGCTCACCGGCCGCGCGGGCGTCGCCCTTCGCCCAGGCGGCGAGGAAGTCCTTCGTGGTCCGCTCGACCTCGTCCGCGCTCGGCGGCCCGGTCCTCTTCGGCGCCGAGGCGGTCGTGAGGTCCGTACCGTCGCCCGTCTCGCCGCTCACCACGGAGTAGGCGCCGTAGCCCACACCCCCGGCCGCGACCAGGAACACCCCGCCGACTATGGCGACCTTCGCTCCACTGCGCATGCTGTGCAGTCCCCTCCCCAGGAGTCCCCGCCTGAACTGAACATGTTCAATAAGTGCTGTACCGCACTGTACGGGACGCCAGTGACACCAGGGGTGACCGTTACAGGACCGGGACGAACGGCCGCACGGCCCGGGAACGCCTGTACCCGGACCCGGCTCGGACCCGGATCAGGCCCGGCTCGGACCCGGATCAGGCCCGGCTCGGACCCGGATCAGGCCCGGCTCAGACCCAGGTGTCGAGCCACATCCGGTTGCGCCACTCCTCTATCGGGATGGTCTGCCGGTGTAGACCGGCCAGAAGTAGATGAAGTTCCAGATGATGAGGAGCACGAGCACTCCCGCGCCGACCGCCCCCACCGTGCGCCGCCGCTCGTCCGAGCCGGGTGGTCCCAGCATCGCGCCGATCATCATCGCCACCGCCAGGCACAGGAACGGCACGAAGACGACGGCGTAGAAGAGGAAGATCGTGCGCTCCTGGTAGAAGAACCAGGGCACCCAGCCCGCCGCGATGCCGCACGCGATCGCCCCCGCACGCCAGTCGCGCCGGAAAGCCCACCGCCACAGCACGTACAGCACCGCGAAGCACGCCGCCCACCACAGCAGCGGGGTGCCGAGCGCCAGTACCTCCTGGGCGCAGTCGCCGGTCGCGGTCGCCGGGCAGCCCTCCTCGCCGGGCTTCGGCGACTCGTAGAAGTACGAGACGGGGCGGCCCAGGACGATCCAGCTCCAGGGGTTCGACTGGTAGGTGTGACCCGACGTCAGGCCGATGTGGAAGTTGTAGACCTCGGTCTCGTAGTGCCACAGGCCGCGCAGCCAGTCGGGCAGCCAGGTCCAGTTGCCTCCCCTGCCGTCGCCCTGGGCCCAGTTCCGGTAATAACCCCCCTTGGTGACGATCCAGCCCGTCCAGGAGACGAGGTACGTCGCGAAGGTGACCACGACCGTCGCCGCGAAGGCGGGCACCACGTCCCGCCTCAGGACCGCCGCGTACGGACGCAGCGCGCCCGCCGTCCGGCGCGCGCCCACGTCCCACACCACCGTCATCAGGCCGAACGCCGCCAGGATGTACAGGCCGTTCCACTTGGTGCCGAACGCCAGGCCCAGGCACACGCCGGCCGCGATCCGCCACGGTCGCCACCCGAGCCGCAGCCCCTCCGCGACACCGGCGTCCGGGCGCAGCACGCCCTCCTCGGCGTCGTACGGCAGCGCCGCCGCGAGCCGGCGCCGTGCCAGGTCCCGGTCGATCAGCAGACAGCCGAAGGCGGCCAGCACGAAGAACATCAGCACCTGGTCGAGCAGTGCCGTGCGGCTCATCACGAAGTGCAGGCCGTCGACCGCGAGCAGCGCGCCCGCCAGGCACCCCAGGAACGTCGAGCGGAAGAGACGGCGTCCGATCCGGCAGAGCATCAGGACCGACAGCGTGCCCAGTACGCACACCATGAAGCGCCAGCCGAAGGGCGTGAACCCGAAGAGCTGCTCGCCGATCCCGATGACCCACTTGCCGACCGGCGGATGCACCACGTAGCCGGGATCGTCCGGGACCGGGACCGCCGACGGGTCGGCGAGGATCTTCTTGTCGACGTCCTTGGGCCACTGGCCCTCATAGCCCTGGTGGATGAGCGCCCAGGCGTCCTTGGCGTAGTACGTCTCGTCGAATATCACCGCCTTGGGGCTGCCCAGGTGCCAGAACCGCAGCAGCCCGGCGACGAGCGCGACCAGCAGCGGCCCGCCCCACGCGGCCCACCGCACCAGGTGCCCCGCGAGTACGGGCGGCACCCCGAGCACCCGCCAGACCTGGGCGCCGGGCCTGCTGTACGGCGGCACGAGCCGCATCCGCAGCCCGATGTGGCGGCCGGGCGCGGGCGCGTAGCCGAATCGGCGCAGCCGCGCTGCCACGGAGGCGGCTGTTCCCCGGGGGCCCGGCCCTGCTGGGCTTCTGACGCGGTACTGGTCACCGCGCCATCGTAGGGAACACATCTGTGCGCGTCGTCCGTGCGCCCTGGGAGGATGGTCCTTGTGACTGGAACGACTGGAACGACCGGAACGCTCGTACTCGCGGGGACTCCCATCGGCGACGTGGCCGACGCGCCGCCCCGCCTCGCCGCCGAACTGGCGACGGCCGACGTCGTGGCCGCCGAGGACACCCGCCGGCTGCGCCGCCTGACGCAGGCGCTCGGCGTGCAGACGACGGGGCGTGTCGTGTCGTACTTCGAGGGCAACGAGTCCGCCCGTACGCCCGAACTCGTCGAGGCGCTGGAAGACGGCAAGCGGGTCCTGCTGGTCACCGACGCGGGCATGCCGTCGGTCTCCGACCCCGGCTACCGGCTGGTCGCCGCGGCCGTCGAGAAGGACATCAGGGTCACGGCCGTGCCGGGCCCGTCGGCCGTACTGACCGCCCTGGCCCTGTCCGGCCTGCCCGTCGACCGCTTCTGCTTCGAGGGCTTCCTGCCGCGCAAGGCGGGCGAGCGCCTCGGCAAGCTGCGGGAGGTGGCGGCGGAGAAGCGCACGATGGTGTTCTTCGAGGCGCCGCACCGCCTCGACGACACGCTCGCCGCGATGGCCGAGGTCTTCGGCGCCGAGCGCAGGGCCGCCGTGTGCCGCGAGCTGACCAAGACGTACGAGGAAGTGAAGCGCGGCCCGCTGAAGACGCTCGCCGCATGGGCGGCCGAAGGGGTACGGGGAGAGATCACCGTCGTGGTGGAGGGCGCCCCCGACGCCGGACCGCAGGATCTGGACCCGGCGGAACTGGTGCGCAGGGTGCAGGTGCGCGAGGAGGCGGGGGAGCGGCGCAAGGAGGCGATCGCGGCGGTCGCCGCCGAGGCGGGCCTGCCCAAACGCGACGTGTTCGATGCCGTCGTCGCGGCAAAGAATGCGGCACGGACGGGCTCCGCGGACGGCAAAGGACTATCGTGAAAAGTTAAAGCGCAAGCCGCGCACCGGGCCTTTTTCCATGGAAAGGCCAAGACCGCTCCATATCTCGACAGGCCCCGATGCGCTCCCGCCGAAACAGGCGTCCACTGGACCAGTGGAAAGGAGCTGGCATGAGCGAGATCGCAGACACCGCCGGCGCGGGAACCACCGTTCACGAGGCCTACGCCTTCGCCTGCATGAGGTGCGGCCACGGGTGGGAGCAGTCGTTCGAAATACATCACCACGTCGACGGCAGGGGCCACGAATTCGTGACCTACACGGCTGACGGCCAGCGAGTTCCTTCGCCGCTGTCCCGCCCCACCTGCCTGAACTGCGGCGGACACGTCGTGCGCATCATGAAGGCCGGTCAGGTCTCCTCGATCAAGGAAATGCTGCGGGCCGCCGTGGTGGACGCCCCCGTGGGCGGACCGGTGGTGGGAATGCCGGGACCGGCACCGGCTCACGACGACGCACCGGGCCCGGTGCGGGTGAAGCGCCACCGGCACCTGTCGGATCTGCTGCACCCCTTCCACCACCGGAAGTAGGAGGCCGCACCGAAGGAGGAGGCCGCCGCACCGCGGGCACGGCGCGTGGTTTTCGTACGATCGTGACCATGAGCCCCAAGGACGCACTTCCGCCGCTGCCCGAGCCTCTCCGGGGAGAGGTCGCCGATTCGCACACCCACCTGGACATGCAGGACGGCACGGTCGAGGAGGCCCTGAAGAAGGCCGCCTCGGTCGGTGTCACGACCGTCGTCCAGGTGGGCTGCGACGTGAAGGGCTCGCGCTGGGCGGCCGAGACGGCGGCCGCCCACGAGAACGTCCACGCCGCCGTGGCCCTGCACCCCAACGAAGCCCCGCGCATCGTCCTGGGGGACCCCGACGGCTGGTCGAGCAGGGCGCGCGGACCGCGGGCGGGGACGAGGCGCTCGACGACGCGCTCACCGAGATCGACCGGCTGGCGTCCCTGCCGTACGTACGGGGTGTCGGCGAGACCGGTCTCGACTACTTCCGCACGGGCCCCGAGGGCATGGCCGCCCAGGAACGGTCCTTCCGCGCCCACATCGAGATCGCCAAGCGCCGCGGCAAGGCGCTCGTCATCCACGACCGCGAGGCGCACGAGGACGTGCTGCGCGTCCTGGAGGAGGAGGGCGCCCCCGAACGGACCGTCTTCCACTGCTACTCCGGCGACGCCGCGATGGCCGAAGTCTGCGCCCGCAAGGGCTACTTCATGTCCTTCGCGGGGAACATGACCTTCAAGAACGCCCAGCCCCTGCGGGACGCGCTCGCCGTCGCGCCGCTGGAACTGGTGCTCGTCGAGACGGACGCGCCGTTCCTGACCCCCGCGCCCTACCGCGGACGGCCCAACGCCCCCTACCTGATTCCGGTCACCGTGCGCGCCATGGCGGCGGTCAAGGGGATCGAGGAGGACGTCCTGACCGCGGCGCTCGCTGCGAACACGGCCCGCGCGTTCGACTACTGACAGCGACCGCCACGACTCTCCGTAGCCGTATTGCCTTGGAGAGTGACCGAGGCTCCGCTAGTGTCCCGGCCCGCAGCGTCATCGGGGCGGACCGGACTTCTGGAGCGTCGTGGGCAATTCGCAGGGCAGTCACCGGGCGGTGCGCGGCCGCGGCCGCCGCACGGCGGAGTACGGCGCGCCGCCGGCGCCGTCGTACGGGCTCCGGGAGGTGCGGCTGCCCCGCCAGATC
>RHMC01000143.1 GCA_003719395.1 Streptomyces altiplanensis | reverse complement strand
GGCGCGTCGGCGTGAACGGCCGGTCCGGGCGGCGTACGGGACGGAAACCGGGCCGGGCGGCGGGGGAGAGGGCGGTCCCGGCGCGGCGTACGCGCACGGGCGAAGCGTGCCGGTGTCACTCGATGACGAGCTCGACCTCGATGTTGCCGCTGGTGGCCTTCGAGTACGGGCAGTAGGCGTGGGTCGCCTCGACGAGCTGACGTCCGGTCTCGCCCGCCAGGTGGTCCGGCAGCTCCACGCGCATCACGACCGCGAGTCCGAAGCCCGTGTCGTCCTTGCCGATGGAGACCTCGGCGGTCACCGAGACGTCCTTGGTGTCGACCTTCATCCGGCGCGCGACCGCGCCCATGGCGCTGGCGAAGCAGGCGGCGTACCCGGCGGCGAAGAGCTGCTCGGGGTTGGTGCCCTGACCGTTGCCGCCGAGGGCCGGGGGCATCGCGAGGGCGAGGTCGATCTGGCCGTCGGAGCTGACGGCGCGGCCCTCCGCGGCCGTTGGCGGTGGCGACAGCGGTGTAGAGCGCGTTCATGGGGTGTCCTCGTTCCGTCGGGGGGTTCAAATGGTTGCACACGATTAAGTTGTGCGCAACTTAATCGGGTCGAGAGGTTACTCTGGACCCATGACGCCTTCGCCGGCCACCGGCCCGACGCTCCCCGCCGTGTCCGACGCGGAGCTGCTCCGCCTCGATCACCAGGTCTGCTTCTCGCTGCACGCGGCCTCGCGCGCCTTCGGCGGCGTCTACCGCGACGCGCTCAAGGATCTCGGCCTCACGTATCCCCAGTACCTGGCCATGCTGGTGCTGTGGGAGCACGGCCCGCAGCCCGTCAAGGCGATCGGCGAGCAGCTGCGCCTCGACTCCGGCACGCTCTCCCCGCTGCTCAAGCGGCTGGAGACCGCCGGCCTGGTGCGCCGCGAGCGGAGCGCCGCCGACGAGCGCTCCGTGACGGTCCGGCTGACGGAAGCGGGCGAGGAGATGCGCGAGCGGGCGCTGCCGGTACCGCGCAAGATCCTTGCCGCGACGGGCCTTTCGGTCGAGGAGGTCCTCGGCCTTCAAGGGCTTCTGGGACGGTTGACCAGTGCTCTCGACGAGGCTCAGGGCCAGTCCGGGGCCAGTCCGGAGCCAGTCCGGGGCTAGTTCGGGCGGCCCAGTTCCTTGCGGAACAGGTCGAGGACGTTGCCGCCGAGGATCTTGCGGACGGTCGCCCCGGGCACGCCCCGGGACAGCAGCGCCTCCGTCACCAGGGGCAGGCCGCGCGGGCCCTCGATGCCGGGGCGCGACCAGGGGAAGCCGTAGTCGGACTCGCAGCACGGCGGGGTGATGTCGCCGACGACCTCCTGGACGAAGTCCGGGCCCAGACCCACGTGGTCGGCGCCGGCCACCCCGGTGATGTGGGTGATGTGGTCCACCAGCCGGTCCAGCGTGCACGCGGCCGGGTCGTCGGCCAGGAACTCCGGCAGGAAGTTCACGCACACCGTGCCGCCCGTCGCGGCGATGCCCCGGAGCTGGGCGTCGGTGAGGTTGCGGTGGTGGTCGCGCAGGGCGCGGGCGGAGGAGTGGGTGGCCAGGACGGGGCGGGTGGCCGGCTCCAGGACGTGGGCGACGCCCGACGCGCTCAGGTGCGACACGTCGAAGAGGATGCCGAGGCGCTCCATCTCGGCGAGGGCCTCGACCCCCGCCGCGGTGAGGCGGGACCCGGTGGCGTCCTCGCCGCTGCCGTCGGCCAGCGGCGTACGGCCCCAGTGGGCGAGGGAGGCGATCCGTACGCCCAGGCGGTGGAGCGTCGGGAAGAGCTCCACGTTCGCGTCGATGCCGGGCGCGCTCTCCAGCGCCAGGACCAGGGCGATCCTCCCCTCGGTGAGTGCCGCGTCGATGCCGGCGCCGTCCAGGCACAGCCGTACCTCGTCCGCGTTGCCCTCGGCGATCGTGTGGGCGCACTCGATCATGCGCAGGGTCTCGCGGAGCGCGCCCTCCGGGCGGAAGTCGTCCTCGACGAAGACCGGCAGCACCTGGAGATCCACGCCGCCCTCGCGCAACTGCGGCAGCCACCGCTCGCGGAAGAAGCCCGCCCAGCGTCGCGGCGGCCGGGCGGTGACCGCCAGGAGCAGGTCGTTGTGGGCATCGGCCACGACGGCGCGGTGGTGCAGTTCGTGAGAGGACACGCGGCCGGATGCTACGGGCGGCAGCCGCTCCTGTACACGGGTTCCGGGACGGGCGGAGGGCTCCGCCGCGACAATGGCCCGCATGGAACCGCACCGCCTCGTCGACGCGCCGGCCGTCTCGCCGTGCCCGGCCGCCGCCGCGTCCTCGGCATCGCCGGGGCTCCGGGGGCCGGCAAGTCCACGCTCGCCGCGCACCTCGTCGACCGCCTCGGCGGACTGGCCGTACTCGTCCCCATGGACGGTTTCCACCTCGCCGGGGCCGAGCTGGAACGCCTCGGGCGTACGGACAGGAAGGGCGCCCCCGACACCTTCGACGCCGCCGGTTACGCCGCCCTGCTGGCCAGGCTGCGCTCCCCCGAGGAGCCGGACACCGTCGTCTACGCGCCCGCGTTCGACCGGACGGCCGAGGAACCCGTGGCGGGCAGCATCGCGGTGCCGGGCCCGCGGGACGTACCGCTCGTCGTCACCGAGGGCAACTACCTGCTGCTCGACGAGGGGCCCTGGGCGCGCGTGCGGGACCTGCTCGACGAGGCGTGGTTCCTGGAACTCGACCAGGACGAGCGGGTACGCCGTCTCGTCGACCGGCACGAACGGTTCGGCAAGCCCCGCCCGGCCGCCGAGCGCTTCGTCCATGCCTCGGACGAGGCGAACGCCCGCCTGGTCGCCCCCGGCCGGGACGCGGCGACCTGGTCGTCGCCTTCGCCCCGGGCGCCGCCCCGCGACCGGACGGCGCCCCGCGACCGGGTAGCGAGGGCACCGGGCGCCAGGCAGGATGAGGCCATGTCATCCGCCTCCTCATCCGCCTCCGCGTCCCTGCCCGCGCCCTTCACCGCAGACGACTACCGCGCCCGCATGGCCCGCGCGGCCCGGTCGGCCGCCGACGCCGGCCTGGACGGCGTACTCGTCGCCCCCGGGCCCGACTTGGTCCACCTCACCGGCTACCGGCCCACCGCGACCACCGAACGGCTGACGCTGCTCGTCCTGTCCGTGGAACAGGACCCGGTGCTCGTCGTGCCCACCCTGGAGGCGCCGGACGCCGAGCGGGCCGCGGGAGCCGCCGCGCTCACCCTGCGCGACTGGACGGACGGCAAGGACCCGTACGCGGTCACCGCGCCGTTCCTCGACGCCGGCGGTCGCTTCGCGGTCAGCGACAACACCTGGGCGATGCACCTCCTCGGTCTCCAGCAGACTCTGCCGGGCACCTCGTACGTGTCGCTGACCGCCGCCCTGCCCATGCTGCGGGCCGTCAAGGACGCGGCCGAGCTGGCCCGTCTCGAAGCGGCGGGCGCGGCCGCGGACGCGGCGTACGAGGAGATCGTCAAGGTCCGCTTCTCCGGACGGCGCGAGACGGAGGTGGCCGCGGAACTGGCCCGTCTCCTCACGCGGTCCGGGCACGAGCAGGTGGACTTCACGGTCGTCGGCAGCGGCCCGAACGGCGCGAACCCGCACCACGAGGCGGGCGAGCGCGTCATCGAGCAGGGCGACATGGTCGTCCTCGACTTCGGCGGCCTCAAGCACGGTTACGGCTCCGACACCTCCCGTACGGTCCATGTCGGCGCCCCGAGCGCCGAGGAGCAGCGCGTCCACGACGTCGTACGTCAGGCGCAGCAGGCGGCGTTCGAGGCGGTGCGGCCCGGGATCGCCTGCCAGGAGGTGGACCGGGTGGCGCGCGCGGTCATCACCGAGGCCGGGTACGGCGAACGGTTCATCCACCGCACCGGACACGGCATCGGCGTGACCACGCACGAACCGCCGTACATGATCGAGGGCGAGCGGCAGCCGCTCGTGCCCGGCATGTGCTTCTCCGTCGAGCCCGGCATCTACCTCCCCGGGCGCTTCGGCGTGCGGATCGAGGACATCGTGACCGTCACGGAGGACGGCGGGCGCCGTCTCAACACCACCGCGCGCGAGATGGCCGTCGTCGGCTGAGACCGCTGCCGGCCGGCGTCGGTAGACGCCGGCCGGTGTTCAGCCGCTGTCGTGGCCCTGTGCGCCGCGGGGCCCCTGCGCACCGCGGCCGGGGTCAGGCGGCGTCGGGGCCCAGTACGACACAGGACTCGGGCGGCAGGTGCAGCAGCCCGTCGGGGCCCGGCGCGTCGACCGGCTCCCAGGCGGCCAGTACGGTGCTGCGGCCGTTGCGGCCGAGACCGATCGTGACGGGCTCCTTCGACAGGTTCACCGCGACGCGGATGTCGCCGCGCCGGTACGCCAGCCAGCGCGCGCTCTCCTCGTACGCGACCTTGACCGCCGCCAGGTCCGGGTCGCAGAGGTCGGGCCGCTCCCGGCGCAGCGCGATCAGCTCGCGGTACCAGGTCAGCACGCGCGCGTGCGGCTCGTTCTCCTGCTCGGACCAGTCCAGGCAGGAGCGCTCCCTGGTGCGGGGGTCCTGCGGGTCCGGGATGTCCTCCGCCGCCCATCCGTGCGAGGCGAACTCCCGCCTCCTGCCCTCCCGTACGGCCTGCGCGAGCTGCGGGTCGGTGTGGTCGGTGAAGAACTGCCAGGGGGTGCGGGCCGCCCACTCCTCGCCCATGAAGAGCATCGGGACGTACGGACCGGTGAGGACCAGCGTGGCGGCGCAGGCGAGCAGCCCGGGGGAGAGGGTGGCGGAAAGCCGGTCTCCCAGGGCCCTGTTGCCGACCTGGTCGTGGGTCTGGGAGTAACCGAGGAAGCGGTGCGCGGCGGTTTTCGTGCGGTCCACGGAACGTCCGTGAACGCGTCCCCGGAACGTCGAGTACGTACCGTCGTGGAAGAACACCTGGGTCAGCGTCTTGGCGAGCGCGCCGAGGGGGGCGCGGGCGAAGTCGGCGTAGTACCCCTGGGACTCACCGGTCAGAGCGGTGTGCAGGGCGTGGTGGAAATCGTCGTTCCACTGAGCGTGCAGACCCAGCCCCCACGACGCGCGCGGGGCGGTCGTGCGCGGGTCCCCCTGGTCGGACTCGGCGATCAGGAAGAGCGTCCTGCCCACCTCCGCGGAGAGCGTGTCGACGGCCGCGGACAGCTCTTCGAGGAAGGTCAGCGCGCGCGTGTCGGCGAGGGCGTGGACCGCGTCGAGCCGCAGCCCGTCGAGACGGTAGTCGCGCAGCCAGGCGAGCGCGCTGCCGAGCAGATACGCGCGTACCTCGTCGGACCCGGGTGCGTCGAGGTTGACCGCCGACCCCCAGGGCGTGTGGTGGGTGTCCGTGAAGTACGGGCCGAAGTGGGGCAGGTAGTTGCCGGAGGGGCCGAGGTGGTTGTGGACGACGTCGAGCACGACGCCGAGACCGAGGCCGTGTGCCGTGTCGACGAAGCGCTTGAGCCCCTCGGGGCCGCCGTACGGCTCGTGCACGGCCCACAGCGACACACCCTCGTACCCCCAGCCGTGCGTTCCGGGGAACGGGCAGACGGGCATCAGCTCGACATGGGTGACGCCCAGCTCCGCCAGGTGGCCGAGCCGCCGTGCGGCGGCGTCGAAGGTGCCCTCGGGGGTGTACGTACCGACGTGCAGCTCGTAGAGGACCGCACCCGCCAGCGGAGCACCGCCCGTCCAAGCCGCCCGCCACTCATGGGCGTTGTGGTCCACGACGGCGCTGAGGCCGTCGGGGCCGTCCGGCTGGCGGCGCGAGCGCGGGTCGGGCAGTACGGGACCGCCGTCCAGGCAGAAGCCGTAGCGCGCGTCCGCGCCCGCGTCGGCCTCGGCCGTCCACCACCCTGCGCGTGCAGGATCGCGCTCCATGGCGTACGTTTCGCCCGCCAGCCGAAGCTCTGCCCGCTCGGCCTTCGGCGCCCACACCTCGAACAGCACTGGCGGCCCCTCTCGTCGACGATGCCGCCACCCATGGTGCGTCAGACGGGCATGATCCGCCGGTAAATCGTCAGCTCCACGTCATATTGACCGAGCGCTCGAAGTTGACGTATCCGGCGCGCTCGAACGCCTTGGCCATCGGAACGTTGGCGAGGTCCGTCGCCGCGCGGATGCGGGGCACGTCCTGGGCGGCGAGAACGCGCGTGCCCTCGGCGAGGAGGTCGTCGATGTGGCCGTGGCCGCGGTGGGCCGGCACGACACCGATGTACGCGATGGTGTGGTGGTAGTTGTTGCGGGCCGGGATGACGAAACCGACGGGGGCGCCGCCGGGGAGTTCGGCGATCCGCCACCACTCGCGCGGTGAGGTGCAACCCGCGAACTCCTCCCCGAACTGCTGCTCGGCGGCCTCCCGTGCGCTGAGGCCCGACGCCAGGTCGGCCCGGCTGTGCGCGTCGAGCGTGCCCTCCAGGACCAGCGTCATCAGCGCGATGAGCTCCTCCTGGTCGTTCGCGGGCCGGAACGCCAGCCGGCCGGTGGGCCCGGGGACCGGGGTGCCGGGGCGCCATTCGAGACGCAGGCGCTCGACGAGCAGCCGCGCGCCCCTTCTCCAGGACGTTCATCCGTGCCTCGACCACATCGTGGGCCACCGCGTCGTCGTGCCAGTCGGGCGGAACGAACCTGCCGTACTCGGGACGCTGCGCGCCGGCCGGGAGAACGGCGGCCGACGCCGTCTCCAGGAGGCGCAGACCGATCTCGCCGCGCTCGGGCCCGGGCAGCGTGTCGTCCAGGTCGAAGAAGTCCAGGGCGCACGGCGGTTCGCCGGGCCTGGAGGTCCACCAGGAGAGGCGAGCCAGCACCCGGCCGTCGCGCAGCGCCACCCACATCCACTCGGGACGGCGGCGGCCGGTGGTGAGGTCGTCGTCGAGCTCGTGGTCGAGGACGTACGCGAGTTCGCGGAAGAGACCGAGCTCCTCCGGTCCCGCGAGCGGTCGTACGGTCAGTTCCTGGTCCTGCTGCATGGCGGTCAAGCCGTCCCCCGGTGATGCGGCGTGTGAGTCCGCAGACAGTAGCAATGATCATCGGACCGGGCCCGGCGAAAACCCGGCGCCCGCGCCGGTGGAAAAGGTCCGTGCAGGTCAGGTCGTACGGGATGAACCGTTCTTCTGGACACCTGTGCTCGGTCGGCCCGACAATCACCTCTGTGACGTCCTCCTTCGAGTTCCCCGCGTATCCCGCCCGGCCCTCCGACGCCGAGCGCGACCGTGTTCTCGGGAGGCTCAGGGAGGGCGCGGCGCAGGGAAAGCTGTCGCACGACACCTTCATGCGCCGGATGGAACTCGCCCTCGTCGCCCGCAGGTCCGACGAACTGGCCGTGCTCACCGCCGATCTGGAGACCGAGGGCCGGTGGTCGCAGGGGCTGTTCCGCGCGGTGGAGCGTGCGTCGGCGTTCACGGTGCGGCTGCGCAGGGCGTGGCAGTCGGAGCGGCTGCCGAAGCTGCTGTTCCCCGAACCGGGACCGTACCCCCTGAGGATCGGACGCGACCCCGCGAACGGACTGCGGCTCAGCCACGACACGGTCTCGCGCGTGCACGCCGAACTGTCCGTCCAAGGCGGCATGTGGGTCCTGCGCGACCTCGGCTCGACCAACGGGACGTCCGTCAACGGGCGCCGGGTCACGGGGACCGTCCTGGTGCGGGAGGGGGACCAGGTGAGTTTCGGACAGATGGCCTTCCGGCTCGCCGCGCGCTGAGCTGAGGCCGGCCGCAGGACAGGGGTGGGGTTAACCGCAGGAAGACCCGACGGCTGGTACCAGTGACCGGAGGAGCCCCGGAGAGGACGCTGATCAAGAAGCGGAAAGCGTCCTGGGGAGGGAACCACAATGGCCGGCAGCAGACAGCCGATCACGGTCGGAATCGCGCGATGGTGCGCCACGCACCCGTGGCGGGCCATCGCCGGGTGGCTGGTGTTCCTCGTCGTGTGCGTCGGAGCGGGCAGCGCGGTGGGCACGAACAAGGGCCAGTTCTCCGACTTCTGGATCGGCGAGGCCGGCCGGGCCAGTCCGTCGCCGCCGCGCCGGCCTCACCCCCCGCGCCCCGTCGAGCGGGTGCTGATCACGGCGGAGCGCGGGACCGGGAAGCTCGGCGCCGAGGAAGCAACTGCCGCCGAGGACGCCGCGCGTGACGTACAGCGGCGGATGAAGGCCCTCCCCGCGGTCGTCTCCGTCGCCGCGCCGAAGGCCGCGGCAGACGGCTCCGCGCTCATGGTCGCCGTCACCCTGCGCGGCGACAAGGAGACCGCCAAGGAGGACGTCGACGCGCTGCTGGAGCAGACCGGGGCCGTACAGAGGGACCACCGGGACCTGCGGATCGAACAGACCGGCAGCGCCTCGGTCTCCAACGGGGTCAACGACCAGCAGGGCAAGGACCTCCAGCGCACCGAGGCGATCAGCCTGCCGGTCACCTTCCTCATCCTTCTCGCCGTCTTCGGATCGGTTCTGGCGGCCGGCATCCCGGTGCTGCTCGCCCTCTTCGCCTTCGCCGGAGCGGTGGGCCTCTACGGTCTCGCGTCCTGGATCACCCCCGACGCGGGCGGCGCGGCGCTCAGCGTCATCTTCATGCTCGGCATGGCGGTCGGCGTCGACTACTCGCTCTTCTACCTCAAGCGGGCCAGGGAGGAACGCGAGCGCACGGGCGGCGCCATCAGCCACGCCGCCGCCGTCGAACTGGCCGCGGCCACCTCGGACCGCGCCGTCGTCGACTCGGGCCTGGCGGTCGCCGTCGCGCTCGGCGGCCTCTACGTGATGGACGACGTGGTCTTCTCGTCGATCGCCTCCGGGGCGATCCTGGTCACCCTCGTCGCGGTGGCGGGATCGCTGACCGTACTGCCCGCGCTGCTCGCCAAGCTGGGTCATCGCACGGACGGCCGCGGTGACGAGCGCCGTGCGGCCGGCGCTCCGCGGCAGAGCCGGATGTGGTCCGCCCTGCTGCGGCCGGTCATGCGCAGGCCGCTCGTCACGCTGCGCGCCGGACTCGCCGCCACGGCCGCTCTCTCCCTGCCCACCCTCACCATGAAGCTCGGTACCGAGGGCAAGGACACGTTCCCCGACAGCGTGCCCGCCGTGGCGGCGTACGACCGGCTGACGGCCGCCTACCCGGCCGACGGGACCGCGCACCTCGTCCTCGTACGGTCGGACGCCGCCCACGCGGACGAGGCGGAGGCCGCCCTGCGAAGGCTCGCGGACCGGACGGCCGGCAATGAACTCTTCGCCCGGGACGACGGCGCCGCGCCGCAGCTGCGCACCTCGCAGGACGGGCGTACGGCGATGCTGACCCTCCCCGTCCCGTACGCCGAGAACTCCGCCGAGGCGGACCGCTCCCTGGCGCTGGTGCGCGGTGAGCTCGTACCGGCGACCGTCGGCAAGGTGCCCGGCACCGAGACCGCCGTCAGCGGCGAGATCGCCTACGGCGCGGACTACGCGGCGCACCAGGAGAAGCGGCTGCCCTGGGTGATCCTCTTCGTGTCCCTGGCGACGCTCGCCATCATGTACGTGGCGTTCCGCTCCGTCGTCATGGCCGTGCTGAGCGTGCTGCTCAACCTGGCGGCGGTGACGGTCTCCTGGGGCGTACTGACGCTGGTCTTCCAGGGCACCTGGGCCGAGGGACTGCTCGGCTTCGAGTCCACCGGATTCGTCGGATCGCGCACGCCGCTGCTGGTGTTCGCCATCCTGGTGGGGCTCTCCACCGACTACCAGATCTTCGTGGTCAGCCGCATCAAGGAGGCCGTGCGCCGCGGCACACCGACCCGGGAGGCCGTGGTGGACGGGATCACGGGCTCCGCGAGTGTCGTCACCAGCGCCGCCGTCATCATGGTGTCGGTCTTCGTCAGCTTCCTCTTCATCGACCGCATCGAGATGAAGCAGATCGCCGTGGGCCTCACGGTGGCGGTGCTCTTCGACGCGATCGTGCTGCGGGCGCTGATCCTGCCGTCGGCGATGGCGCTGCTCGGCGACCGCTGCTGGTGGCCCCTGCGGAACTCCGCGCCGGCCTCCGCCCGGCCGTCCGGTGAACCGGGCCGCCCCGCTACTGCTGGTGCAGGCCCCGGCCGGCGAGGGTGAGGAAGGTTTCGCCGACCGCCTCGGAAAGCGTCGGGTGGGCGTGGATGTGGCGGGCGACGTCGGAGGGCTCGGCGTCCCAGCCGACGATCAGCTGGCTCTCGGCGATCATCTCGGAGACGTTCGGTCCCACGAGGTGGACGCCGAGGACCTGCCCGCCGCGCGCGGCGACGACCTTCACCAAGCCGCCCTGACCGTGCACCATGCCCTTGGCCACCGCGGTCAGGGGCATGGTGTTGACCACGACGTCGTGGCCGCGGCCCCGCGCCTCGGCCTCGCTCAGACCGACCGACGCGGTCTGCGGCGAGGAGTACGTGACCCGGGGGACCGCCGCGTAGTCCACGGGCGGCGAGGCGACGCCCGCCAGCGTCTCGGCCACCAGCAGTCCCTCCGCGAACGAGGCGTGGGCCAGGCCGGGCGAGGGCGGCGGCAGGAGATCACCGACCACATGGATGCCGGGCACGGCGGTCTCCAGCCGGGACCAGTCGGCGGGCACGACGAATCCGCGCGCGTCGGTGGCCGTCCCGGCCGCCGCCAGGCCGAGGCCGTCGGTCACGGGTGTGCGGCCCACGGCGACCAGCAGCCGCGCGGCCTCGACGGTGCGCGTCTCGCCGCGCGAGGTGCGGACCTCGGCCCGTACCCCGTCGTCGAGCACGGTCGGCGTCCAGCAGCGCGCGCCCACCTGCACATCGATGCCGCGCTTCTTCAGGCCGCGCGCCAGGTGGCGCGAGACATCGGCGTCTTCGAGCGGCAGGAGCCGGTCGGCGGCCTCGACCAGGGTGACCTCGGCGCCCATGGAGCGGTGGAACGAGGCGTACTCCACGCCGATCGCCCCACCGCCGAGGACCAGTACGGACCGCGGCAGCCCGGGCGTGAACAGCGCGTCGTCGAGTGACGACGCGGCTTCCGTCCGGGGCCGGGCCCGGCAGCGTACGGGGTGCGGACCCGGTCGCCAAGACGATGCCCCGGCGCGCGCCGAACGTACCGGCGACGCCCTCGGCCCGTACGCTCCGGGGGCCTGTCAACGCGGCGCTCCCGCGCACCACTTCCACGCCCGCGTGCGAGAGGTGCCCCTCGACGCCCTTGTGGTTGCGGGACACGATGTCGTCCCTGGTGGCCACCAGGGACGGCCAGTCCACGGAATCGAGCGTCGCCTTCACGCCCCACCGCTCCCGCGCCTCGGTGATGCCGTCGACGAGTTCGGCGGCGTGCAGCATCGCCTTGCTGGGGATGCAGCCGCGGTGCAGGCAGGTGCCGCCCACCTTGTCGCGCTCCATCAGAACGACCTTCAGGCCGAGGGACGCGGCGCGCAGAGCGGTGCTGTAGCCGCCGGTTCCGCCGCCGATCACGATCACATCGGTTTCATGAATTTCCGTCATGGGACCACCCTGGGACCGCTCTTGCCATGAGTCCAAGGCAATGTTTCTCTGACAGCCATGCACATCCTTCATGGGAGGAACGCCGGATGAGCCTGCGGCAGATGGAGTACTTCGTGACGGTCGTCGAGGAGGAGTCCTTCACCCGGGCCGCCGAGCTCCTGCACGTCACGCAGCCGGCCCTCTCGCACCAGATCAAGGCCCTGGAGAAGTCCGTCGGCGGCGCGCTGCTGGAACGCATGGCGCGCGGTGTACGGCTGACCGCGATGGGCCGCGCCTTCCTGCCGCACGCCGAACTCGCGGTGCGCAGCGCCGTCCAGGCCCGGCGCGCCGCCAGGGCCGCCGCCGGGGCCGAGGGCGGTGATCAGCACATCGCCACCCTCCACTCCGTGGCCGTCGGCATCCTGCCCGACGTCTTCGCCCGCTGGCGGCGCGCACACCCGGACGTCGCCTGGTCCTGCGCGAGGAGGCGACGACCGAGGAACTGGAGGAGCAGCTGGAACGGGGCGTCGCCGACCTCGCGGTGGGCCCGGCCCCGCCGCCCCGGTGGCAGGGCCCCGTGGTGCCGGTCGGCGAGGAGGAGATCGTGCTGGTCGTCGCCTTCGACGACCGCCTCGCGGGACGTACGTCGGTACGCCTGGCGGAGCTGGCCGACCGCACCTGGGTGCGGTGCGCGATGGAGGCGGTGGTCGACGGCAGCGGTTCCTGGACTGGGCCTGCGCGGAAGCGGGCTTCGTGCCCCGCACGGCGGTCCGCACGGAGCACACCTCGACGGCGGTCCGCATGGCCGCGGCCGGTGTCGGCGTCGCCACGCGCCCTCGCACGTCGTGCGGGGCGCCGTGGGCGAGGACTGCGTCGTGCTTCCGGCAGACCCGCCCTGGCGGCGCGCTCTGACGGTTTTCTCCCGCGTCGAGCTCACCGGAGCGGCGGCGGCGTTCGCCGGTCTGCTCTGCGCATCGTGGCCCCACGGGAAGCCCCCGGCTTCACCGGTGCGGGCGTGCTCCCAGTCGCGAGGGGCTCACACCGAGACCCTCCGGCGACTGAGGAGCGGGGCCGGGACAGCGCCCCGGGTTCGGGAAGGGACTCGGGTTCGGGAAGGGACTCGGGTTGGGAAGGGTGGGCCGGGGAGAAGCCCCGCCGCGCCCGCCCGTTCCTACGGCTCCTCCCGCCCCGCGCGGGTCAGCAGCGACACCGGACGCGTCGCGAACAGCTCCGCCACTCGCACCGTTCCCGAGAACCCCCGTCCCGTCGGCTCCAGCACATCCGTCCACCGGCCCTCCGGCAGCACCAGTCCCGTGTCCCGCCAGCCGCCCGCCTCCGCGAGCCGCAACGACAGCGCGTGTGACGGCCGTGACGGTCTCGCCCGAACGGCAGAACGCCACGCAGTGGCCGGCCGCCGGGCCCACAGCCGTGAGCGGTGTGTACGTACCCGACTCGCCGAAGACCTCGGGGCGCCCGCTCCGCAGCCCCAGCGCGGCCGCCGTGACGGCGTACTTCTCCGCGGACAGGCCGGACAGGCCGGACAGGCCGTCGCCGTCCGCGGCGAGGGGCGTGAAGTCGACAGGGCGCCGGTTGTCCGGATCCACCAGGGCGCGGAACTCCCGCTCCGTGCCCTGGTAGAGATCCGGCACCCCCGGCATCGTCAGATGCAGCAGGGCGGCCCCGAGCACATTGGCCCGTACGTACGACCGAGCTCCCCGTGCGAACTCCGCCACCGCCTCGAACGGCGGCCCCGCGGGGCCCGCCGCCACGAAGTCGGCCACCGCCTGCTCGTACGCCGCGTCCTGCTCGGTCCAGCTGGTGTGCAGCCCCGCCTCCCGTACGGACTTCAGCAGCGCGGCCGTGAGCCGCTCCCCGTCGGGCTCCCCGAAGCCCAGGGCCGTCTGCCACGCGGTCCACGCCAGATGCGGGTCGGGGGCGAGCACCCCGGCCCCGGCCAGCTGCTCCAGCAGCCGGGACCACCGCTGCGGGCACTCGGAGAGCACCGCGATCCGCGCCCAGCACGTCCGCGCTGCGCTTCGTGTCGTGCGTGGACAGCACGGTGCCGGTCGCCGGCCAGTCGCGCGCCAGGCGCGTACAGAAGGCGTGGAAGTCCTCCGGGCTCACTCCGGGCGCCCCCGGATCGCCGCCCACCTCGTTCGCCGAGATCAGCGGCGTGTACCGGTAGAAGGCCGTGTCCTCCACCGACTTGGCGCGCAGCGCCGAAGCCGTCTGCGCGAACCGCGCGCAGAACGCGGCGCGGTCCGGCCCCCCGCCCAGCTTCCCCAGTGCCAGATCGCGCACCAGGTCGACGGCCGCCGCCTCCTCCTGCACCGCGAACGCCGCTTTCGCCTGCCGCACCGCCTCCACCGGAACAGCGGCCTCGGCGCTGTCGGGACAGGGCCCGCCCGCCGTCACGTAAGGGCGGTACACGGGAACGCGCACCAGCAGTTCCCGTACGGCTGTGCGCAGCGCCCAGGGAGCGTAGTCGCGCAGGGCGGGATCGGCGGCGCAGATCCGCTCGGCCGTACGGACGAGGAAACGGGTCTCGGCGGCCAGCTCATGCGTGAGCACCTTGTACGCCGACCGTCGTACAGTCGCTTCCCAGGAACCGCCGCGGTCTCCGGGGAGGCCCGCGAAATCACGGTAGTGACCGGTCAGCTCGCCGGCGCCGGCCGGATCGGTGAACAGACCGTCGATCCGGTGCAGCGCGTCGTACCCCGTCGTTCCCGCGACCGGCCATGTGGCGGGCAGCCGCTCGGGACCGGTCAGGATCTTCTCCACGACCGTCCAGCGGCCCTCGACCGCCTCACCGAGGCGCCGCAGGTACGTCTCGGGATCGGCGAGCCCGTCCGGATGGTCGATCCGCAGCCCCTCCACCACCCCGTCCCGTACCAGCTCCAGGATCTTCGCGTGCGAGGCGGCGAACACCTCGGGGTCCTCCACCCGGACACCGATCAGCTCCGAGATGGTGAAGAAGCGCCGGTAGTTCAGCTCGGTCCGCGCCAGCCGCCACCAGGAGAGCCGGTACCACTGGGCGTCCAGCAGCTCGGGCAGCGGCAGCCCCGCAGTGCCCTCGCGCAGCGGCAACGCGTGCTCGTAGTAGCGCAGGGTCTCCCCGTCGACCGTCAGCCCCTCCAGCTCGTCGCCGATCCGGTGCGCCAGTACGGGCAGGAGGACCTTGCCCCCGCCCGCCTCCCAGTCGATGTCGAACCACCGGGCGTACGGCGAAGAGGGCCCCTCTCTGAGCACCTCCCACAGCGGCCTGTTCAGGCTCTCCGGAGCCGGTACGGCCATGTGGTTCGGCACGATGTCCAGGACCAGCCCCAGACCGTGCGCGCGGGCCGTGCGGGACAGCGCGCGCAGGCCCTGTTCGCCGCCGAGTTCGGCCCGCACGCGCGCGTGGTCGACGACGTCGTATCCGTGCTGGGAGCCCGGCACGGCTTCGAGCACGGGGGACAGATGCAGATGCGAGACCCCGAGTGCGGCCAGATGGGGCACCGCCTTCTCGGCGGCCGAGAAGGGGAAGTCGGAATGGAGCTGCAGACGATAGGTGGCGGTGGGCGTCATGCGAACGTACGTACCCGCATTGGGGGCTTCTGTGTCATCGGCCCATGCGTCCGTGTGATGACCCGGTATTACGTTCGTCCGATGCCGGGCCGCGACGGCCGCCCTGACCGTGCTCTCCGTCCCGCTGCTGTCCGTGGAGCCCCTGTGGGCGCTGTACGCCGTCGTCGTGGTCCTCGGCGTCGCGTACGCCCCGCACCTGATCACGATCTTCGGGCTGACCGAACGGATCGTTCCCGAGAACAGACTGGCGGAGGCCATGGCCTTCCTGACGAGCGGCACAGTCGGCGGCCAGGCCCTGGCCCTGACCCTCTCGGGGCGCCTCGCGGAGGGCGGCGGGGCGCCCGCGGCCTTCGCCGTCGCGGTGGTGGCGGCCACGCTCTGCGCCGTACTGGCGTGGACCGCCCGCACCACTCCCGCGGCGACCGCGAAGACGGCCGGGACCGCTAAGCCGGGCGCTGCAGCACCACCAGACTGCGCCCGATCAGTGTGACCCGTTCACCCGCCCCCACCTTGGGACCGCTCCCCGGCGGCACTCCCTCCGGCCGGGCCGTGTCGACCACCACCTGCCACTGCTTTCCGTGGTTCACGGGAACGGCGAACTCCAGCTCCTCGGCGCTCGCGTTGAACATCAGCAGGAAGGAGTCGTCCGAGATCCGCTCACCGCGTGGCCCCGGCTCCGAGATGGCGTGGCCGTTCAGGAAGACCGTCAGCGCCTTGGCGTGCGCCGCCTGCCAGTCCCGCTGGGCCATCTCCTTGCCGTCCGGCGTGAACCACGCGATGTCCGACAGGTCGTCGTGCGTGCCCTCCACCGGCCGTCCGTGGAAGAAGCGCCTGCGCCGGAAGACCGGATGGTCCCGGCGCAGCCACACCATCGCGCGCGTGAAGGTGTGGAGCGTGCCCTCCTCGTCGCCCTTCTCCGGCCAGTGGACCCACGAGAGCTCGTTGTCCTGGCAGTAGGCGTTGTTGTTGCCGCCCTGCGTCCGCGCGAACTCGTCGCCGTGCGACAGCATCGGCACGCCCTGCGACAGCATCAGCGTCGCGATGAAGTTGCGCATCTGGCGGGCGCGCAGTTCGAGGATCTCGGGATCGTCCGTCTCGCCCTCCGCCCCGCAGTTCCAGGACCGGTTGTGGCTCTCGCCGTCCCGGTTGCCCTCGCCGTTGGCCTCGTTGTGCTTGTCGTTGTACGAGACCAGGTCGGCCAGTGTGAAACCGTCGTGGCAGGTGGTGAAGTTGATCGACGCGAGCGGCCGGCGGCCGTCGTCCTGGTACAGGTCCGACGAGCCCGTCAGCCGCCCCGCGAACTCCGCGATCGTCCGTGGCTCACCCCGCCACAGGTCCCGCACGGTGTCCCGGTACTTCCCGTTCCACTCGGTCCACAGCGGCGGGAAGTTCCCCACCTGGTAGCCGCCCTCGCCCACGTCCCACGGCTCGGCGATCAGCTTCACCTGGCTGACCACCGGGTCCTGCTGCACCAGGTCGAAGAAGGACGACAGCCGGTCCACCTCGTGGAACTGCCTGGCCAGCGTCGCCGCCAGGTCGAAGCGGAAGCCGTCGACGTGCATCTCCGTCACCCAGTACCGCAGTGAATCCATGATCAGCTGGAGTACGTGCGGCGAGCGCATGAGGAGGGAGTTCCCCGTGCCCGTCGTGTCCATGTAGTACCGGGGATCGTCGGCGAGACGGTAGTACGAGGCGTTGTCCAGGCCGCGGAAGGAGAGCGTGGGGCCCAGGTGGTTGCCCTCCGCCGTGTGGTTGTAGACGACGTCGAGGATGACCTCGATGCCCGCCCGGTGCAGCGCCCGTACGGCGGACTTGAACTCCAGGACCTGCTGGCCCCGGTCGCCCCACGAGGCGTACGCGTTGTGCGGGGCGAAGAAACCGATGGTGTTGTAGCCCCAGTAGTTGCTCAGATTCGCGTCGCCAGCCGGTGGTCGTTGACGAACTGGTGCACCGGCATCAACTCGAGCGCGGTGACGCCCAGTTCCGTCAGGTGCGAGATGATCGACGGATGCGCCAGCGCCGCGTACGTGCCCCGGAGTTCCTCGGGGAGGTCCGGGTGCATCATCGTGAGGCCCTTCACATGGGCCTCGTAGAGGATCGTGCGGTGGTAGTCCGTGCGCGGCGGGCGGTCGTCACCCCAGTCGAAGTACGGGTTGACCACCACCGAGGCCATCGTGTGCGGTGCCGAGTCCAGGTCGTTGCGCGAGTCCGGCTTCCCGAAGTGGTAGCCGTACACCGCCTCGCCCCAGTCGATCTCCCCGCTGATGGCCCGCGCGTACGGGTCCAGCAGCAGCTTGGCGGAGTTGCACCGCTTGCCCTCCTGCGGAGCGTACGGACCGTGGACCCGGTAGCCGTAGCGCTGGCCCGGCATGATGCCGGGCAGGTAGGCATGGCGTACGAACGCGTCGGACTCGCGCAGTTCCACTGCCGTCTCCGAACCGTCGTCGTGCAGCAAGCACAACTCGATCCGGTCGGCGGCCTCCGAATAGACAGCGAAATTGGTCCCGGCGCCGTCGTACGTGGCGCCGAGTGGGTAAGCCTCTCCCGGCCAGACCTGCATGCGATCGACTCTTCCACTTCTGATCCGGGTGCTGCGGGGTACTTCGCACAAGATCTTCCCCGAAAGCGGGGCAACCACCTAGGACTTCGGACCGTCCTACCGGGTGACCACGCATACCCGGTATGTCAGTTGCTGTCGCGTGTGACGCGCGGGCGACGGGGGATCGGGGCAGAAGCAGGGGGGCAATGTGAACGGGACAGTGCGCCGTCACCTGGGAAAGGTGCTGGCGGGGACCGCGATCGCGGTGACCGGGACCGCGCTGATGATCGGGGTGACCCTGCCGGATCCGGCGGGCGCCGACGACATGCTGCGCGGACGGGCGGGGACCGCGGCAGCCGCA